>WSZJ01000070.1 GCA_009773755.1 Planctomycetota bacterium
CGGCGTCGCCGCGCACGACGACGGCGACGGCGCCCAGGATGAGCCAGCCGGCCGCGTCGTTGATCGCGGCGGCGCCGACGGTGAGCGCGGCGGTCCGGGTGTGCGACAGGCCGAGCTCCATGTAGATGCGACCGAGGACGGGGAGCGCCGTAATGGAGAGCGCGACGGCGAAAAACAGCCTGAACCCTTCGAGCGACGGGCGCGGCTCGGCGAGCTGTCCCCAGAACCACGGCGCAACGAGGTACCCGGCGGCGAAGGGAAGCGCGAGCCCGGCGAGGGCGATAGCCAGAACCGGTCGGCGGTCGCGGCCGAGGTGTTCCTTGAACTCGAATTCGAGCCCGATCTGGAAGAGAAGCAGGACGAGCCCGACTTCGGCGATCCCTGCAAAAATGTCACGCGTCGCCGGATGAAAGAGCTGACCCATCAGACCCGGCGACATCGCGCCGAGGAAACTCGGTCCCAGCATCAGCCCCGCCAGAATCTCGCCGGACACGTCCGTCTGCCCCAGGAACCGGCGCGCGAGCCAGGTCACCATGCGCGAAGCGGCGAGGATCACCGCGAGCTGCAGGAGCAGCCGCAGAACGAGTTCCTCGGGGCCGGGGGCCGCGGGCGTGATTTCCGCGATCGGAAGGAGGAGGTGCAAGCCCCGCAGGATATCGGAAGTCCCCCTTGCCCGCCCCCTTTCGCCCGCGCTACGCTATGTCCAGACGACCCCATTGCGGAGTTCCCATGCGCCGGCACCTCCCCGCCCTGTTCGCCGCGTTCACGCTCGCCGCCTGCTCTTCCTCAAACGTCGCCGACGGCGACCGGCGCTTCCAGGATCGCGATTTCGACGGAGCGGTCGAGGCGTACGGCAAGGCGGCCCAGTCGTCGCCGGGAAATGCTGACCTGGAACGAAAGCTCGAAACGGCCCGCAAGAACGCCGCGACGGCACACGCCGAGCGCGCGGCCGAAGCTGCGGAGCGCGGGGAACTCGACCGGGCGCTCTCGGAAATTGCGACGGCGCTGCGGCAGGATTCGGCGAGCGAGAGGTGCGCAACGGACGAGAAGAAGTACAAGACGCTGCGGGCGGACGTGGCGGCGCAGCTCGAGCGCGCGAAGAAGGCGGGGGGAGAAGAAGCGTTCCGCGTGCTGAGCTCGATCGAACGGTACAAGGCCACGTTTCCGGAGATCCCGATCCGCCTCGCCCAGGCGCGCTCCGATTCCGTTAAGGCCCTGCTCGCCGCCGCGGAGGATTTCGGCAAGGCCGGGCAGTGGCTCAAGTCGCAGCTCGCGCTCGAGCACGCCCAGGAAATCAGCGCCAACCAACCGGCGCTTTCGTCGGTCGTGAAGGACACGAAGACGAACCTGCGGGTGATGGAATTGCTCGACCAGGGGTGGAAGCTCAAATCCCAAGGCGACCTCGAAGGAGCGCTGACGCGGTTCTACGACGCCGTCGCGCTTCGCCCCGACGCCCCGGAAGCGATGAAGGCGGCCGTCGCGGCGAAGCGCGGGTTGAGCGAACAGTGGATCGCGAGCGCGCGCGAGGCTCACGACAACGGCGACGCGATCGCGGCGTACGCGTTCCTCGCGCGGGCCGAGGCGATGGACCGCGGGGCTCCCGGGATCGACGAAATTGCCGCCACGGTCCGCAAGAACGCGGCGAAGGAGCTCGTTGCGAAGGCGGACGACGCTTCGAAGCGGAAATTGCCGGGGCTCGAGTGGCTGCGGCTGTCTCAGGCGAAAGCGGTGCTTCCGGAAGACGAGGCGCTGGCGCGCAAGCTCGCGGACGCCGGCACGAAGCTGGATCGCTCTTCCCGTCCGCTCGTGCTTGTGAAAGGTTTCCGCAACGGCACGAACCAGAACGGGCGCGAAGTGAGGCTGGCTTCGGAGGCCTACCGGCTGCTGCAGGAGATGTCCGGCAACGGCCGGCACGCGACGGTGATGGACGAGGACGGCTGGGAAGTCTTCCTGAAGGAAAACCAGGGGCTCACGCCGGATCTCATGGTCAAGGGGACGCTGGAACGCTTCGACCTCATTCACCACCCCGACCGCAAGACGCCGCAGTTCAAGCAGTACAAGAAGGACGTGACGTACCTCGACCTCACAGGCAAGGCCTACGTCAACGGCACCGAGACGCGCACGTACTACTACGACATCATCGACCGCTCCATCGACGGCACCGCGACGCTCGCCTACGAAGTCTACGACGTCGCCGCCCGCCAGCCGCTCGCCGTCGATTCGCTCCGTGGCGACACGCGCCGCGCGGATCGCATCGTCGCGGGAAACGCCGAAGCCGGCGTGGACGAAGACGCGAACGAAATCCCCGCCGACGCCGAGCTAATGAACGAAATGCAGACCCAGCTCCGCGACCGCCTCCTCGAGCGCCTCCGCGCCGACCTGGGCTGGTTCGGGAAAAAGTACTACACCGCCTACGAACGTGCCCGCGACGCCGGGCAGATGGAACTCGCGGTGTCGAACGCGGTGATGGCCATCCGTTCGCGCGTCAACGCCGGGCTGCAGAATTTGCCGCAGGATGTGGACTGGGTGCGGCGGAGGACGGGGTGGGACATGACGGCGGGGAAAATTGAGCCGGAGAATCTGAAATAACCTTCCGCGGGGGGAATCCGCAGGAGGTGGGACATGCGAACGGCTGCGCTTCTGGGTCTGTTCCTTGTTTCCGCACTGTCGACATCGGCGGACGATGTTGAGTCCCGACTTGCTGCAATCGTCAAGCGGCTCGACGCCGAGGACGCGGCGGAACGTGACGCGGCCAGCTCGGATCTGCAGCGCTGGTGCGACGAGGCAGGGGAACGGGCGCGAAGACTACTTGAGGTCGCTTCAGCCGGAGCACCCGCCGAGGCTCGCGCCCGGATCTCCGAGCGGCTGGATGCCCTCGCTGAACTGGCGAAGCAACGCGAATTCCTGGACAGCCTCTTCAAACCGTTTGATTTGCCGTCGGTCGTCGGGCTGAAATTCGTGGAGTTCAACTCAGGCCAATTCCAGGAGTGGGAGGACGACAACAAGTCGATCGTCTTCGGCGTGCGCACCGGGTGGGTGGTCCAGGAATCGGAGACGGAAATCACGTTTCTGGGCTTCGAGCTGAAGCGGCAGGTGATTCCCCGGAAGCGCGAATACCCGCCGGAATGGGACACTCTGAAAGCGCGCTGCAAGAACCCGGAGATTCCGCCCGGCGACTACCGGGAGCTTGATTTCGCGAAGTACTGCCGGAAGTGCCTGTCCGAGGACTTCCGGATGCGGTACTTCGATCGGGTGGGTGCAGCCCTGCTGACCCACTGGGCGGCCCAGCGAGGCGACCCCGTTCTCTGCCGCGAAATGTTCGACAATGCAGTCCAGTCCGCCAGGTACTCGCATTGGGATCGCCGCGAGGAAGAACCGGCTCCGGAGTACAAGATCGCATCCGGCATTGCCCAGCAGCTTCGCACGGAAGCCGTCCACTCGGCGTACGCAGGGGAAACCCACAAGTCTCTTTTCGAGAGGTGGCGGCAGATCGCTTCGATGCCGGAGAACCATCTCTCCAATGAAGCGCGAGCCATGATGAGCCACTACGAATCGCTTCTTTCCGAGGACGATGCGTTCGAGGAGGTCGAACCCGCTGCCGTCGAGGCGCTTCTCCCCGGGGCCCAGGTTCGTTACTGGATTCACAAGCTGCGGGACGTCCGGGAGACGCACAGCATGAGTCCCGGCTCCGCCTCCGTCTTCGGTGACTGGGGCTTCCATGAGGGGAGGCTGACCGATGAGAAACAGAAACATCCGGCGTACGAACTCGTCAAACTCGGGGACCGCGCGGTGGGAGCTCTCATCGATCAACTGGACGACGACAGGCCGACTCGAGTCATGAGCTGGCACCGGGCCTCGGGGGACGCGGTTCACCTGATGAGCCTTGCCGGTGCCAGCAGGCAGATCGTCGAGAAAATCACGGGAGTGGATGTCTGGAGACTGCCAGGCGCCAGCGAAGGGGAAACGGACGAGGAAAGAGCGTCGAACCAGAAGGCCAAGGCCGGCAAGTGGTGGAGTGATCTCGTGAGCCAGCCGGCGCAGGAACGCGCCGTTTCGCTTCTCTCTCTCAATCCGGGTCGTGCTGCCAGAAGCCTGATGGCGCTCAACGCGGAACGAAATCTTCCCCTGTTGATGAAATGGGCAACGGAGAATCCGGAAGGCTGTCTTCCGGTGCTCCAGACCATTGAACCTCAGCTCGGACCAGCGCAGGCAGCGGAGCTGAAGTCACTGCTGAGTTCGCCGAGCGACGCCGTGGCGACCGAGGCCGCCCGGACCCTGTGGGACAGGTGCGATTCCGACGCCGGCGTCGCTGCGGTCGTGGAGAGACTCTCGGCGGGCGGGCAATCTTCCTTCCACAACTCCTGGACCGACGAAGGAGTTGAGCTTCTCGCCCGGGTGCCGAGCACAGCCGCACGCGAGGGCCTTGCCTCGCTCATAGGCCAGGGCTCGGCCGGGATTCGGCAGCAGGCCATGGCGGCCGCCGGCAAGTGGCCCGACCAGGCGACGGCGCGTGCACTTGTCGAGGCCCTGGACGACACGACGGAAACGGGCTGGTCCTGCTCGTCCGGCGGCGACTCCTACCGGCCGCGATACTGCGACCACGCCGCGATGGCGCTGGAAGACCTAGCTGGAGCATCCGATGGCCAGGACGCGTCCAGGTACGGCGCGAGGCCCGATGAGGCACGCATTCAGCGAGTGAAAGAATGGTGGAAAGAGAACTCCGAATCGCTTGACTGGAAGGCTCTCCGGGAGAAGCGTTAGGCACTCGCATTCCCACAAGGCATGGACTTCACCTCCACGAGATCCTTGGGGCTCGCGATTCCACCAAGTAAGCTTGGCCTTCCGGCCATACTGCCCCTGACACCTTCTTAGAGAGCTCCTCCCATGCGCATCCTCACCCGCGGCGACCTCGACGGCCTGACGTCTTCCCTGCTCCTCACGATCGCCGAGGACATCAAGGAGATCCGCTTCGCCCACCCGAAAGACGTGCAGGACGGGAAAGTGAAGTGTGAGAAGGAAGACATCATCGTGAACCTGCCGCATGTGAAGGGGTGCGGAAAGTGGTTCGACCATCACGTGAGCGAAGAGGGGAAGCTGGACGGGATCGGGAAGTTCGAGGGGGCGTTTGAAGTGGCGCCGAGCGCGGCGCGGGTCGTGTACAACCACTACACGAAGCACCGGAAGGAATTCGACAAGTTCACGGAGCTGCTGGAAGCGACGGACCGGCTGGACGCGGCGCAGCTGACGAAGAAGGACGTGGAGAAGCCCGAGGGGTGGATTCTGCTGGGGCTGACGCTGGATCCGCGGACGGGGCTGGGGCCGGAGTTCCAGAAGTATTTCCGGTGGCTGGCGGAGTACATCAAGGAGGTGCCGCTGGCGAAGATCCTGTCGCATGTGGAGGTGAAGAAGCGGACGGACCGGGTGCTGAAGGAGCAGGAGGAATTCCGGGCGCTGCTGAAGAAGCACTCGAAGGCTGACGGGAGCCTGGTGATCACGGACTTCCGGGGGATGAAGGACTTGCCGGTGGGAAACCGGTTCCTGGTGTTCACGCTGTTCCCGGATTGCAACGTCGAGGCGCGGATCTTCGGCGGGCACGCGGGGCAGACGGTGGTTGCGGCGGGGTCGAGCATCTTCAATCGGACGCTCAAGGTAAACATCGGGAAGCTGCTCGGGACGTACGGCGGCGGCGGGCATGCGGGGGCGGGGACGGCGCAGCTGCCTGCGGAGAAAGCGGAGGCGCAGCTGAAGGAGATCCTCGGGAAGCTGAAGGCGAACAAGGCGTAGGTCCGATCGACATTTAAACGGCCGCTCGCAACGAGCGGCTGTTTTTATTTGCAGGCTGCGTACGACGTTTTCAAAAAAGACCTGTACGCAGATGACCTCAGATCACGCAGAAACGACTGCAGATACGACCTCCTGCCAACCTTACAATCCCCCCATGCCCCGCTTCCCCGCCGCCGCGCTGCTCTCGGCCCTTCTCCTCGCCGGCTGCGCTTCGCCCGACCCGCCGCCCCCCGAGCCGGAGAGACCACCCGTCGCCCCCGGCGGACCGTGGGCAAGCCCGGGCTTTCACATCGCAGGCACCATTCCCGACGGCTGGACGCGGCACCCGTCGGAGGAAGCCGTCGTTGCCCTTTCCTCCGACCGCGGCGAGATCGCACTCAAGGTGACGGTCGTAGACGCGACGTTCGTCCGCCCCGACGAAGACGTGCTCGTCCGCATCCTCGAGGACCGCTGGAAAAAATCCTCGACCTGTACCTTCGACCTCTTCGGCGCCTCCGCTGCGCGCGGAGACTTCATTTCGGAGGACGGCAAGGCGGCTTCGACGCATGTGATGTGGGAGTGGAACGAAGGGGCGACGCCGGGGAGGAAATTCGTTTTCCACGCGATGCTCGTCTGCGCCCGTGACGTCCACGCGCAGATGCTGCCGGGGTTCGAGGCGTTCATGGAAAAGCTCGAGCCCGACCTTGACGGGCCGGACATCGAGATTCCCGAACTCGCGCTCGCCGGCGGATGGGCGGCGCGCTCGCTGCCGAAGGAACGCGCGCTCGTCTTCGCAAGGTGCCGGGTCCCGGCGGTGGGAGACCCTTTCGTGAACCGCGAGATTCCGGTCGCAGGCTGGCTGGACGTGTGCGACCGGCTTCGCGACAAGCGCTCCGCGAAAGAAAAGCTGTCGAACGACGAGGAATGGCAGGAAGCGACCGCCCGGTACAACCTCGCCGTCCACATGATCTGGTCGCAGGTCGGCGCGCCGGCGGACAAGCGTGAGGGCGCCCGCTGGTCGTCGCAGCAGTTTTTGAGGTTATGGGCCCGGATGAACGCGGCCCTCGCCGCCAGCACTTCCGTGGTCGTCAAGCTCAAGGCCTTCCGCGACGGACGCCCGTGGGGGGACGCCGCCCGGATGCACTGGAACGCGACCGTGCTTGAGGCGCTCGCGGTCTATCTGAAAGACGGGGAAATAGACGTGGAGGCGCGGGCGGGATTGCTGGCAGCGGCGGCGGCGCCCGCCTGCGACTACCGGGACCTGGCGTACGCCTGGTGGGCGGAACTGGAGCCTGCGAGCGTCGAGAAAGCGGTTGGCTTCATGGCGGAAGTGAAAAAGGCCTTCACGGAGAAGCGCTTTGAGGACGCCGGGGAATCCGCGCGCGAGGCTCTCGCCGCGACCGGCGGCCGCTGGCCGGAGGCGCACCGCGCCATCGCCGCGGCGGAGTTCGAGGCGGGAAACGTCCTGAATGCAGCGGGGGCCGCGCGAAGCGCCGTAACCGCGCTTCCCGGCTCGGCGAATCTCCTCCTCGAGCAGGCGGAGATTCTCGTCGCCGCAAACCGTCCCGAGGACGCCCTGGCGGTGCTCGCCGCGAACGACGGCCTGATTCGTGACTCGCTTCGGGACAATGCGATGGTGCTGGAGGCGTTGAGGGCGATGGCGTGGGAGCGGAAGGGCGAGCAGCGGGGCGCCCAGGGCGCGATTGAGGAGCTGCTCAAGATGTGGCGCGAAGGCGGCTCCACGGCGATCGCGTGGGATTTTGGCGCACTGTCAAGGGCGCTGGGCGAAGCGGAGCCGGCGAAGGGCCGTCTTGCGGCGATCGCGGAATTGCTCGAGGGGCGCGGAACGCAGGAAGGCGTGCTGAGCGCGTGGGGCGTGCCGAAATAGTGGGTAGGGGGTAGTAGGTAGTTGGTAGGAAAGCCCGATGAGCGTGTGCAGGCTGCCTTTCCTACCCCCTACCCACTACCCCCTACCCACTGTTGTCACTTCGCCCTCAGCGCCTCAATCAAGTACGACTTCACGAGGTACGGCCGGATTTTCCCGTTGAACACGACGCTCACACGGCCCCGCTCCATCAGTATGGCCTTCGGCACCGGAGCTTCCTTGCCGAACAGGCGGTCGTAGTCCGCGCGTGAGATCGTCCAGACGCGGAACTCGGGCTTGAGCTCTTCGCAGGTCTTGCGCAGATCGGGGCCCTGGGGGTCCAGAACCGCGATCCCCACGACGTCGAGGCCGGCCGGGGCCTGCGTTTTCGACAGGACGTTGATCTCGCCGAAGTCGCCCCGACAGACGTTGCACCACGTCGCCCAGAAGGTGACGAAGGTCGGCTTCTCGAGATTGCCCATGTCGATTTTCTTCCCGTCGAGGTCCTTGACGTCGCAGGTGGCGAGGGCCTCGAAGAGCGGGTCGCCCGTCCCAAGGTCCACCGGGGGGAGAATCGGCTGCCTGCAGTTCGGGATAATCTCCATCCCTTCCCTGCCTTCCGTGACAATCAGGTACGTGTCGGCGTCGGCCGGGCCGAACTTCTGCGTGACGCCGTTCGGCCAGATGGCCGTGATCCCGTCGACGCGCGTCGCGCTCCCCAGGCCGAAATAGGCTTCATTGGGCTGCTGCATGAGATAGCCGGAACCCGCCGTGATCCACCGGATCTGCCGCTTCCCCGCAATCTCAATCTCGATCCGGGCGCCGATTCCCGCGCGGTTCGAGACGGTCCCGACCGGCTTGATCTTCAGCCAGTGGTTCTTGACCCCTTCGTTCCGCAGGAAAACCGAATCCTGGTGGTAGTTCCGCAGAAAGATGTCCAGGTCGCCGTCGCGGTCGAAATCACACGCTGAGAAGCCGCGCGCGTCGTGGAGGTCGCCGGCGCCGCTTGCGATGGAGACGTCCGAAAAATGACGGCCGTCCTCGTTCCTCCAGAGCTTCTTGATCTCATAGCCGTTGAGCGACTTGTCCCCCATGTTGAATTTGCGCTGCTTGTTGTTGAACTCGTCCTGGTGCGTGACCACGCTCTTCCAGAAGGGTGGTCACAAGTCCTCGGCGTCGGTCCCGCTGATGAAGCCGTTCGTGCAGTAAATGTCGAGGTCGCCGTCCGCGTCGTAGTCGATGAACTCGCTTCCCCACGCCCACTGCCCGTATTCGACGCCCGCTTCACCTGTGATATTGGTGAACGTGCCGTCGCCGTTGTTCACGAAGAGCGAGTTCCCCTTCGTCATCTCGTCGAGCGTCCCGAGAATGTGGTTCCGGAGCCAGCCGAGGAACCAGGGCATCGGGAGAACTTCGTTGCGCTGGAAAATCCAGTTCGTGTTCGAGTACATGTTCGAGAAATAAATGTCGAAGTCGCCGTCGTTGTCGATGTCCCCGAACGCCGCCGACATGCCGAAATTCGTGTCCAGGCACCCGGCATCCTCGGCGACTTCCTCGAACGTGCCGTCCTTCTGATTGATGAAGAGCCCCTTCACGCCGAAATCGTTGGCGGTGAGAAGGTCGGGCCAGTTGTCGTTGTTCGCGTCGCCCCACGTGGCCGCCAGCGTCCAGCCCGTCTCGTCGACGCCCGCATCCTCGCCGACCTCCTTGAATTTCAGCCCGCCCAGGTTGCGGTAGAGCCGGCTGGGCTGGCCGTCAAAGGCGGGCGGAAGCGGCAACACTTCGTAGAAATTCCCGTAGCAGCACTGGTAGATATCGAGGTTTCCGTCGCGGTCGTAGTCCGCGACCGTGCACGAAGTGCTGAAACCGACGTACTCGATTCCGCTTCCTTCCGTCACGTCGGTGAACGTCCCGTCGCCGTTGTTGCGATACAGCTTGTTGGGGGTCATGTTGTTCGCGACGTAGAGGTCTGCGTCGCCGTCATTGTCGAGGTCCACGAGAAGCGCCGAGCGGCTTTCCCCGGCGAGCTCGAGCACGCCGGCCTTCTCAGCCACGTCCTCGAAAGTCCCGTCCCCCTTGTTGCGCAGGAGTCGCTTGCGCCTGCCGTTCAGGAGATAGACGTCGTACCAGCCGTCGCCGTCGAAGTCGCCGCAGGCGAGCCCGCAGTCCGCCGTCTGCTCCGGAATCGGAAGGTATCCGCGGGCATTCGGGTGCCTTTCGTGCGGCCAGGCGCCGTTCACCTCGCGCGATACATTTCTGAACTGGGCTTTCCCGCAGTGCGACGACATGAACGGCCGATCCAGCTGGAGCCCCGAGATCTGCCAGGCGTCGCCGGCCTTGCTGAAGCGGAGTTCGAGGTATACGAGATCCTCGCGCGCCTCGCCGCCGGAAGAGATGCCGTAAACGTCGAGGAAGAAACGGCCGGTGGCCTGCGACGGCTTGTCTCCGTCGAAATCCACGCGGCGGATTTTCGCCAGCGCCCTTTCCACCACCTTCCAGGTCCCGAGATACGCCACGAACCACTTCTTCATTCCCTCCCGGTCCATCTCGCGGGTGGTCGCGCAACCGGCCTGCTCCCAGCGGCTGAGCGTCATTCCGTCCGACGAGCTGAGAGTCACCATGCGCCCCTCGTCGAAGTCCTGCAGGAATCCCTGGACGAGCGTCGAGACGCACTTCTCCGCATCCCCTGCTTCCAGCCCGGCGGAGATCGCTTTCACCGCCTTCTGGACCCGCTCTTCCTCGAGCTCGCCGACCTCATAGTTCTTGAGCCGGCCCTCGTTGCTGCAGCCAGCAACGGTCGCGGCCAGAAGTAGCGGAATCAGTTTGCGATTCATGGGGAGTTCCTGATGAAGGGGCCGGAAGGGTCAAAGTGTCCCCGCTTCCGCGCCGGGTGGCAAGCAGTGAGAACGCGCGGGGTGCTGTTACTTGGCGAGATCGGCTGCCCGTACGGAAAGTTCCACGGTGCGAGGCGCGACGAGCTCGAAGACGCCCATGGCGACAGCGGAGCGGCTGACGGAGAACCAGCGCATGGCGTCGATACGTTTGCCCGTGGCGACGGAGAGCTCGTACTTGCCGGAGGCAAGGCCGGGAAACGCGAACGAACCGTCGCGGGAAACGGAGGCGAAGAGGTACCCGGGAGACCTGGAGGAATCGGGCTTCGCGATGACGGCGACCTTCGACCAATCGAAGTCCTTGGGGGCGCCCGAAACGGTGACCTTGCCGTCCACGCGATGGCGTGGTCCGGCGGGAAGGGCTATCGCGATGGGGGCGGCCGCAGGAATCGCCGCTTCGACGTCGGTCTGAGCGCCCGGGCAGACGGCGGTGATCGTCCACGCGCCGGGGGCGAACGAGGGGATGGAGGCCTTCGCGCCGGGGCGCATCTTGTGAACGGCGTACGGCGACGGGTCGCCCTTCGGGTGGAAGTAGACCCAGCATTCTTCCGGGGCCGTGAGATCGACCATGACTTCGACGTACTTCTCGGGAAGTTCGACATCGGCCGTCGCGGGCTTCCAGAGATCGACAGCGCCGCGCGCGAAGGCCTGCCCGTCCTTCTCGACCACGGTCAGGACGAGCGACTGCGGGCCTTTCACTTCGTTCATCTGCATTTCGTAGCGCCCGGCGGCGTCCGTCGTCGCCTTGACGCCCGTCGCATATCCGGCGCCCGGGTCGAATACCTCGACCGCGACGCCGGCCACCGGCTTCCCGGAACGCTTCACAGTGCCCGCCACATACGTCCCCGTCTTCTCCAGCTTGATCATCCCGATATCGAACCCGGCGCCGTCGCCCACCTCGATGAGATCGCGCGCGTAGTTCGCTTCGTACAGCTTCTTGTCGCGCTCCAGCGGTTTCCGGATGTCGCCGAGCCTGTACGCGCCTGGGGCGAGCTTGATATAGAAGCGGCCGGAGCGCTCCGACTTGACGGGGATCGGCGTGCCGTCAAGGTCTTCGGGATTCTTCAGCCTGAGGATGGCGAACTCGATGACGCCGCCATCCTTGCCGTCGCTGTCGAGGATCTGGCCCATGACTTCCGGATCTGCGGAAGCCGTTGCTGCGAAGCAGAAAGCGAGGATGAGCGACTTCATGCGGGGAATAATAACGCAGGCGAGATGCGAGATGCGAGTTACGAGTTGCGAGTCGCCCAACCCGCAACCCGCAACTCGCAAATTGCCTTCGCTCTACCACCACGCCTCCTGCCAACCGGCCGCTCCATAGTGCTTTTTGAGCACTTCCGCGATCTGCTCCTTCGTCGCTTTCACGAGCGCGACCTCGCATCCCATCAACCCCGCCAGATCCGCGACGCGCACCTTTTCCGGGTTGTCCACCGCCAGCACCACGTGCGCGCCGTCCGCCCACACCGGCACGCACCGGTAAACTTTCGCAATCGTCCGCGGTATCCGCTTCGCCAGCTCCGGCCCGATCTCCCACTCGCGCAGGTCCACGCGGTCGCCATGGCGCGGCGCGCTGGGGGCGGAAGCAACCACGACCTCCGGCGTAAACGTCATCGTCATCCCCGCGACCCAGCCCGCCGCCGCGCGCTCCTTCAGGAGGTTTTCCAGCGCTTCCGGCTTCACGTAGTGCATGGAGAGGAGGAATTCGACGACCTGCGGAAGCGTCGCGTCCGCCTTGAGCTCGGCCGCGATGTCCGCCGCGACTTCGGGGAGAAGTCCCTCGTCGAGCAGCAGCTTCGTCATCGCCGGGCCGTGGCGTTTTGCCGCGGTGATGCCGCAGAAATGGAGAAGCGGATTCTGGCGGCAGCCGCGACAGATCAGCGAGGCGAAGTCATGAAGGTGATGGGCGCGCAGGGGGGCGGCGCAGACCGGGCACGGCGCCTGGAGCCAGTGGGCCCAGTCGCCGTACATCTCGTCGTTTTCGACGCGCACTTCGGCCCCCCCCTTCGACTCGAAGCCCGGTATTCCTTCTTCCTTGTCCCGGTTCGGAGCACATTCTACCGCGTTTGACGGCATCGCTCATGCCCCTCCCCAGCCCCTTCAACCTGCCGACCCCCGCCGCCGCCAGGGCGCTTCTCGGTGCTCGCCTCATCCACGGCGCGATCGCAGGGACGATCGTCGAGACGGAAGCCTATGCCGCCGAGGGCGACCCGGCGTGTCACGCGTGCCTGCGGCGGTCGGCGCGGACGGAGATTTTCTGGGGCGAATGCGGCCGCGCGTACGTCTACCTGTGCTATGGCCTGCACTGGTGCCTGAACGTCGTGGCGCACGAAGCCGGAAAGGGCGGGGTGGTCCTGCTGCGAGCCATCTCTCTCGAGAAGGGGATCGAGGTCGCGCGAGCCCGGCGCCGGCGCGACGACCCCGCCGAACGGCTCGCGAGCGGGCCGGCGAGGCTCACGCAGGCGTTCGGGGTGACGGGGGCAATGAACGGGGCAAATCTGCAGCACGGAGATTTCCGGATCGAGCTGGCGAAGCGGCCGCCGGGAAGAGTCGCGTGCGGGTCGAGAGTGGGGATCACGAAAGCCATGAGAAAAAAATGGCGATTCTGGGTGGAGGGACATCCGGCGATTTCGCGGTAGCGGCAAGCACCGAAACCGCAACTCCAGGAATCCGCCACCCGCGGTGATTGGAGTTGGGGTTGGAGTTGGGATTTGCCGTGGCATTTGCCCCATGCAGGGGCCCGCCGACCGGCTCTCACGTCCCGTCGGACTACCATCCTCACGTTATAATCCCCCCATGCCCCACGATTTCCACTCCCTCGCCCAATCCCTCTCCGACGCCGACAAACCGTTTTGCACGGCGACCGTCGTCCGCTCCGAGGGCTCCGCTTCCGCCCCCGCCGGCGCCAAGGCGATCCTCTCCGAGACGGGAGAACTTCTCTTCGGCTACGTCGGCGGCGGGTGCGTGCAGGCGCAGGTTTCATCCGAAGCGGCAGAAGCGCTGAAGGACGGGAAGACCCGGATGATTCCGCTCGAGTTATCAGACGAGCTGGGCGCGACGGGCGTCCCCTGCGGCGGCCGGATGGAAGTCTTCGTCGAGCCGCACCTGCCGAAAGCGCGACTGCTGGTTCTCGGCCACGGGCGGTTGGTGGAAGCCCTCTGCGATCTCGGAGCGCGCTCCGGGTTTCGCGTCACGGTCGACGACCCCGAGGGCACCCGCGCCCTCTATCCCTCGGCCGATTTAGTCGTCACGGACGACCCCGATTACGAGCGCCTCGCCGCGACCCCGCGCACCTGGGTCGTCGTCGCCACCCACCACAAATCCGACCACCTCGCCATCCGCCGCGCGCTCGACCTCGGCGCCGCGGGGATCTCGATGGTCGCCTCCACCCGCCGACGCGAAGCGGTATTCGCCGTGTGCCGTGAAATGGGAATCAAAGAAGAAGCGCTGGCCTCTATCCGCGCACCTGCGGGGCTCGACCTCGGCGGGAAGTTCCCTGAGGAAATCGCGCTCTCGGTGGTGTGCGAGATCGTGGCGGCGCGTAATGGCGGAAGCGGGCGTCCGCTGCGAGAGGTAAAGAAGGAAGGCGCAGCCTCCAAGGGACACTGCGCGGGCGCCTGAATTGCCCGACGCGGCAACCGTCAACGCGGCAGGATCCCCTTCACACGGGACAACGCCGCGCGGATCACACTCGCGTGCATGGTGGATTCCCAGTTCCCGGACGCGCCCAAAGCAGTCTGAGCCTCCTTCGCTGCGACCAGCGCTTCCTTTTGACGCCCGGCCGAGGCTTCCGCAAGCGCAAGTTCGGCGAGCGCTTCGAACAATAGCAAAGGGCTGCACCCGGCGCGGTACTGGAGGGCCGCACTGAGGGCAACCGTCGAGGCCCGGCCGGACTCGCGCAGGAACGAGGCAAAGCCCGTGACGACCGTGAGGAGCGCGGACCGATTGCCGAGCGCCTCGAAGAGTGCGACGGAGGCTTCGTACGACCGTTCGGCGCCCGGCAGATCGTTCAGCGCCCTTTGCAGAAGCGCGCGTTCCCCGATGAGCGAGGCGACGAGGGCGCGATCGCCCATGTCGCGGAAGATCTTTTCCGCGGCGAAGCTGGCCTCGAGGCCCTCGGCATGCCGGCCGGCGCGGCCCAGCGCGGCGGAGCGCATGGCAAGGCACGCCGCGATGATCGCGGGCCGGCCGAGGTCGCGCGCGTGCCCCTCGGCACGGGCGAGCGTGGCGAGCGCGATGGCGTGGTCGCCGCGAAGCGACATGAGATTCGCGCGGTTCGCGAGGTTGATGGCGATGGAATTCAGCCGGCCCAGCGATTCGGCGCCCTTCTCGGCCCGCTCGTACCACTCGATCGCTTCTTCGAGTTGCCCCAGCATCTCGAGCGTGGTGCCGATGTTGGTCGCGTAGGCGTGTTCGAGGGCGGCCGCTCCGGCATCGCGAGCCAGCCGGTAAGCCTCCCGGAACGATTCGAGCGCCCCGCTGGCGTCGCCACTCCGGCGCAACACGAGCCCGCGCATGTTCTCTATCTCGGAAAGGACGGGATCCAATCCCCGCGCGCGGACGATTCCGACGGCACGCTGGAGCGCGGCGAGGGCTGGGACGAAGCGCCCCGAAAGAGCCTCGTGCCAGGCGTGGACTCGAAGTGAGCGCGCCATGGTGACGGAATTGGGGCAACGGGCGGCCGAGGCGACGGCGTCCGCAGCCAGTGTCGCGGCGCGCGCGTTGTCGCCACCGGCCCGCGCCGCTTCGGAAACATTGGAGAGCAGCGCCGCGTGCACCTCCGGGTCCATCCGATTCGCCGCTTCGGGATGAGCGAGCACGGCCTGAAGCGCCGGCTCCGCCCGGGTGAGCCAATCCGAGGCAGCGCCGCGGGCGCTGAAAGGCGCTGTGAGGCAGCCGACGGCGCGCGCAGCAATTTCCAGCTCGCGGGCGGCCGATTCAGTTGAAGCGGACGCCGCGGCGCGCGCCAGGGCGCGCTCCTGGACCGCTGCGATGTTTTCCATGGCGGCTTCAAGCCGGTCGAGCGATTCGCCCAACAACGAGGTTTCCGCTTTCTCTTCCCAGGCCTTGAAATACGCCAGCGCCGACTCGGCGTGCCGCCGCTCGAGCGCAAGCCGTTCTTCAGGCGTCGAACTCGCGCGCCACTCGCGCTCCGCGTATTCGTGGATCAGGCGGTACACGAGGTACCGCCTCCCCCAGGGGTAGTCACGCGCGGCAAGCAGGCTGCGGGCGCGCAGCGCCTCGATGCGCTCCGGGGTCGCTTCAGGACCGACGACCTGCGCCGCGTACTCCGCGAGGAAGCCGCCGCGAAACACGCTGAGCCTGAGGAAGACGCGGCGCTCCTCCGGGGAGAGCGTCTCGAGCCCCCACTCGATCGCGCCCGCGAGCGTGAGCTGCCGCTGCGCCGCGTCCTGCCTCGCCGATTTCAGGAGCTGGAATTTCTGGCCGAGCTTCCGGCGCATCATTGCGGGCTGCATGATCTTCACGCGGGCCGCGGCCAGTTCGATCGCGAGCGGAATCCCCTCGAGCTCGCGGCAGATCGCTGCGACGTCTTCTTCCGATTCCAGCGTCAGCGAGAATTCGGGCTTCGCTTCGCGGGCCCGCTCCACGAAGAGCCGCACGGCATCCTCCGGGCGGGCCCGGGCCGGGACCGGGAAGGGTTCGACGCGCATTTCGTGTTCGCCCTGAAGTCCCGTCGCGGACCTGCCGGTGGCGAGCACCCGCAGCTCCGGCGCTTTCGACATCCACGATTTCAGGGCCTCCGCGGCGCCGGGACGTGCGACGTCCCACGTGTCGAGGATGAGAAGAAGGGACCTGCGTGCCGACAGGACCGCAGCAACCTGCTCGATCGCCGCGCCGCCCCCGACGGCGACTCCAAGCGCCTGCGCCGCGACCCCCGCCAGCGCGCTCCCCCCGTCCCCGGCGCTCCCCGCTTCCAGAAGATCCGCAAACCAGCAACCCCCGGCGAAGCGGCCGAGCAATTCCGCGCCTACGCGGACCGCGAGCCGGGTTTTCCCGACTCCCGCTGTCCCGGTCAGCGTGACGAGCCTGGCTCCGGAAGTGAAGAGCGCTTCCAGCTCGCGCAGTTCATGCTCGCGGCCGACGAAGGTGGTCGTCTGGACGGGGAGATTGGTCGGCAAAGCGGAGAGCGTGCGGAGTGGCGGGAACGCGCGGCCGCGACGGGAGGCATGGAGAACCTGGAAAAGCGGCTCCGGTCGTTCGAGGCCTTTCATCCGATGCTCGCCCAGCGGCGTCACGACGGCTTCGCGCAGGGCGTCGCCTGCGGCTTCGAGGGCCGGAAGCGAGAAAAGTGCCTGGCCGGGATTCGCGGCCTCCGCGATGCGGGCGGCCCGATTGACGGCGGGTCCGAAATAATCGGCTTTCCCCGTCCCGGGATCGGCCTCGCAGATCGGCTCGCCCGTGTGAATGCCGACGCGGGCATCGACGCCGCGCTCCTGGAGGTCGAGCGCAAACCGCGCGGCGTCCAGGGCGGACTTGAACGCGGCCATCAGCCGGGTCCCGATTCGCTTGACCTCATAACCTCCGCGCGCCGCCAGGCAAGCGTCGACCGTCTCCGCCGAAGACTCCGCCTCGGCAAAAACGAGAGTGAGGACGCCATCCGGGGGATGAATCACGCGCCGCCCTCGAGCAGCGCAAGCGTCTGCAGCCAGTAGGTGTGAAAGGAATCGTCCCAGTCCCTCATCCTGAAGCTGTCCGCCTCCACGCGAGGCCGGATCTCGCGCACCAGCGCGAGAGCCTCCGCGCGCCGGCCGAGCTTGTCCTCGGAAAGCGCAAGCAGGCAGGCGGACAAAAGGTGCCGGAAGTTGCGCATGACTCCGACCTCGCGCCCCGCCTGCACCGCTCCCCGCAGGACTTTCGCGGCCTCTTCGTAACGCCCCGACTCAAAATGCGCGCGGCCGACGTACTGGTCGATCTGCGCAATCGCGAGAACGTTCCCGGTCCCGGCCTCCTTCTCGCGCGCTTCCGCGAGCGGCGCCAGCGCCTCGTCCTGACGCTTCATCGATATCAGCACGGCGGCCATGTTCGTGAGATTTGCCGTGACCGCGGCGTGGTCCATGGTTTCGCGCAGATGCCGGTCGCAGGCCTGCATGATGCGAAGAGCTTCTTCGTACCGGCCCTGCCGCAGAAAGACCACCGCCCGATTTCCCTCCCTCCGCGCGATCAAGCCCTTGTCGCCCATCCTGCGGTCGATTTCAGACGCGCGATCGAAATGCTGAAGCGCCTCTTCGAACTTGCCGAAATCGGAAAGCTCTCCGGCCAGGTTCACGAGGCAGCTCGACTCGAGCGACGGGTACCCCGCGGTTTCGGCAAATTTGAGCGCCTCGCGATAGCAAGCGGTTGAAGCATCGACGTCGCCGAGTTCTTTCCAGGCGATGCCCATGTTGCCGACGACCATGGCTACGCCGTAGCCCCAGCCCGCCTGCTGGCAGAGAGTCTTGCCCCTTTCGAAGGCCGTGAGGGCGGGCCGGACCTCCCCGCGCCAGAGGAGGAGGGCCCCGCGCATGTTCGCGGTCATGCCGAGCGCGCCCGTGTCGTTCTGCTGAGCGTAGAACAACTCGACCTCTTCCAGGAGTCGCAGACCCTCCTCGTACTGCCCGGTCGACCAGTGCGCCAGGATCCGGCCGCTGACGGCGCGTGCCGTGAAGCGGGCGTCGCCGGATTCGCGGGCGGCCGCGACCGCCAGGTCGAAATGCGGAATCGCCCGGACCCTGTCGGAGGCTTGCCAATAGGAATTGCCCGCGAGCGTGTGAAGCCCGGCCCGGAGCTGGCTGTCGCCGGGGGAGGGAGGAAGTGTCTCAAGCCGTCGCAGTCCGCGCTCGGCGCGCGCGAGGATCCCGGGATTCCGGCAGAAACGTTCGACGATCCACTCGAAAGGCAGGATGACCTGGCAGGCGCGGCGTGCGCGTTCCGGAGCGTCGGCGCCCTGCGCTCCTTCCAGCCGGTCGAAGGCGGTCAGGAAATTGTCCATCTCGGCGAGCATGCGGTCGCGGGCTTCCGGCTCGCCGGGCGACCGGCGCTGCAATTCGCTCCGATTCCCCAGCTCGAGGCACCAGGCGGCATGGCGGTCCTCGGCGGCCGCGCCTTCGGCTCCCGACTCCGCGCGTCGCCGTTCCGCGTACTCGCGGATCGGGCGATACATCGAGGTCCGGGGACCGCGCGGCGTTTCGGCCACGGTGGCGAGGCTGCGCGAGACGAGAGCGCGAACGGCCGCGACGGGCGACGGCGCGCCGGCGTGCGCCGAGAGGTCGATCACGCGCGCCGCAGCTTCATCGTTGAAACCGCCGACGAAGACTGAGGACTGCACGAACGCGCTCTTCTCCCACTCAGTCAGCTGGTCCCAACTCCATTCGATCGCGCCGGCGAGCGTCTGCTGGCGGC
>WSZJ01000071.1 GCA_009773755.1 Planctomycetota bacterium
CGGGAGACGATCGTGAGTTGACGGGAGAGAAAACGTCTCTCGTCAACTCACGATCATCTCCCGTCCACTCACGTCCCCCAAGGAGCGACGACCACCGCTCCTCACTTCTTAACCTCCCACATGCCTTCAACCGGCTTCCAGTCCGCGCCGAAATATCCCACCGCCCTGAATGCGTCCGTCCACTTCTCGTGAATGTCCGCCCCCCAGCACATCACATCCGGCGAGCCGGTATCGGGATGCCAGAAACCGAGCGCCTGCCATGCGCGCCTTCCCGCGGCGCCGCTGGCGCCGATAACCGCGACAAGGTGCGTCGGCGCGTCCGGGTTCGGGTAGACCGCGGCGAGCGCGAGGTCCCCCTTCAGCACGTCGCTCCCGATTCTTATTTCGCCCGGCGACGCCCGGAACGGCAGCCGGTCCGCGATCTTCTTCCAGCAGCCGTTCGATTCGGCGCCGCCGTAAAGAACCAGGTTGAAACCCTTCCAGTCCTTCTCCGTCACCTCCGCGTCCGTTACGACCATCGCGCGCCCGTTGCCGCGGTACCACCAGACCTCGGCGTCGAAGCGGGCCCGGGCGACGGCGTCGGCGACTTCGGATTCGGAACCGCCGGTCGGGGTGACGAGAAGGAACGGAGTGTGGAACGCCTGCGTGAAGGGTCCCTGCAGTTTCGGGGACTTGCGCAGGCCGGCCGGGGCGCCCGCCGCCCACTTGCCGTCGCCGCCCCTGTGGAACTCGCCGGCCGTCAGCGCCTGGCCGTCCAGCAGGAATTCCTTCGGCGTCCGGACGCGCAGGTGCGCCACGTTCTCGGTCTCGAAGACGCGCTTCCCCAGCTCGTCCTCAGCCGCCCTGACGCGCGACAGCCCGTACGGTTTCTTCTGCGCAAGAATCTCGACGCCGCGACACGCGGATGACACCGCGGGTGAGAACGTCCGGAACTCCCACCTCGTGAGATCGTCCGGTCGCCGCCTCCCCCGCATCCAGTCGAACATCTCCGGGAGCTGGACGCAGTCCGTGACGGGCGTCCCGAGGTCGTTCCACCAGTGCTTCATTTCTTTGACGGGGACGTAGCGCCAGTCCTTGTGGAACCCCTTCAGCGCTTCCACCATCAGATCCGCCTGCGCCGGCGGGACGACGTCGTCGGCAAGGCCGTGCAGGATGAAGACGGGGAGGCCGTCGAGGTTGCGCAGAAGAGCCATGGTGTCAGAGGAAGCGGCTGAAGCGCGGAAAAGCCGCCCGTAATCGGCGGCGGGGTCACGCGGACCTGTGGGGTAGGTCCAGATACTGACCCACGCGGCGGACGGCGCGACCGCCGCCCATCGGTCGGGGTGGGTGACGGCGAAGTGCCACGCGCCGTGCCCGCCCATCGAATGGCCGGTCAGGTAGACGCGCGACTCGTCGACGTTGAAGTCCTTCTTCCCCTGCTCAAGAACTTCGAGCCCGTCGAGCCGCCCCCATTCTTCCCAGTTGAACCCGAACGGCCGGCGGTTCGCGGGGGCGACGAGCGCGAACCAGTCCTGCGGGACGTACGCGCGGGACTGGCCGTCCGCGCCGACGCCGGCGCCGTGGAGGGACAGGACAAGCGCGTACTCCTTCTTCGAGTCGAAGTTCGCGGGGCGCAACTCGCCGAACGACTGCACCGACTTGTCGATCTTCGAGCGGAACGTCTTCTGAAAACCGCCGGGCTTTTCGGGGGTGAAGAGCTTCCAGGTTCGCGAGTGAGCGTTCTTGCCGCTGACGACCCTGAGCGTGACCTCTTCGCCGCTTCCGACGAGAAACGGCGCCTTGTACACGGCGAGCGGGGGAAGCGGCGGGAGGGGCGCCTTGACTTTTCCGTATTCGAGCGTCGCGCCGCGCACCCAGGCGTTGGTCGCGTTTACGATCGGCGCCGCGCCCCACGTTCCCTGGTTCGCGCCGAAGACGCGCCACGGCAGCGTCTCGTCCTTGTCCATGATGTAAACGGGCGCGGGCGGATCCGTGAGGGACAGGTTGAGGGCTCCCCGCCCGGCCCGGCAGAGGATCCGGTTCTCGCCGCGGCGCAGGAAGACCGGCACGCCCTCGATCTTCGACCCATACAGGTCGGTCGCGAACGGAACGCCGTTCACGTAAACCGTCGCCGCGCCCGGACAATTCAGGATCGCGACGCGGTCGGTCTCCGACGTCACGATGGTGATCGCCGCGCCCGGCGCAAGCGCCTCGCCCTCGATGTAACCCTCGCCGTTCGCGGTCATCGACTTCCACTCGAGGTCGCCGAGCTTGTCCCCCTTCTTCGGGTACCGCGGCGCCTCCGCCCCGAACATCATTTCGCCGACCGCGTCGGCCGAGACGAGACAGCGGCCCTTGCCCTTGATCGGACCCGCGACAAGCCATTCGCGCGGCTCTTCCGCGGAGGCCGGAAGCGCGAAGAGCGCGACGAGCATCAGAATTCGTTTCGTCATCGTGAGCCGAGAGGTTAGCACCGGCCTTCCCACCGCGGAGAATTTCATTCCTCGCAACTAAGCCGGGCCGGGTAAGTCCGTTTTCATGCTTTCACCTCTCTCGGCCCGGCTTACCGTGAGCGAGCCCGAAGGGCGAGTCGAACGGTTCCGAGGATGCGGGAGGGCGCAGGTGGGAAAGCACTCACCCGTATTCGCTTAGCCGTTCCCTCACTTCCGAACCAATCACCCCTTCCTGCCGATATACAATGTGGCCTCCCATGTCCCCTTCCTCCCAGCGCGCCTGGTTCGACCTCGTCACCGGCCGCCGCACCGGCCTCGGCGCGGCGTGCTCGCGCGCCGCTCTGTCCGCCGCGTCCGCCCTCTACGGCGGCGCGCTGGCGATTCGCAGCGCGGCGTTCGCGCTCGGTTTGAAGCGGCGCCATCGGCTTGCCGGGCCCGTGATCGGCGTCGGCAACATCACGCTCGGCGGCACCGGCAAGACGCCGATGGTCGAGATGCTGACGCGCCGGCTGGAATCGAAGGGGCTCCGCGTCGCCGTCGTCTCACGCGGCTACGGGCTCGAGGTCGGCGGCGTCGACGACGAGCAGTTCGGGGCGGGGAAGCGGTATACGGGGCCGGACCGGCTCGCGCTGGCGCGCAAGGCGTTTGCGGACGGGTGCGACGCGGCGGTGCTCGACGACGGATTCCACGACTTGAGCGTCCAGCGGGATTTCAACATCGCGATGGTCGACGCCTCAGCGCCGTTCGGGAACGGCCGGCTGTTCCCGCGCGGGTTCCTGCGCGAGTCCCCGCACGGCCTGAAGCGGGCCGACCTCATTGTCGTTTCGCGCGCCGACATGCTCGACGCGGGCGAGCTCGCCCTGCTGCGCGCCCACCTCACCAGCGTCTCCGGCGGCCGCCCGACCGCCGCCGCCGTCCATCGCCCGCGCGCTCCGCGCACTCTCGGCGGCGGCTCCGCGGCGGAGTCCCTCTTCGGCAAGCGCATCCTGGGCTTCTGCGGCCTCGGCAATCCGCGCGGCTTCGAAGCGACCCTGCGCGGCCAGAAGGCGCGGCTCAACGCGTTCCGCGCATTTCCCGACCATCACCGCTACAGCGAAACGGAACTCGACGGCCTCGAGGCGGAGGGCCGCGAACTCGAGGTCGACGCGATCGTCACGACCGAAAAGGACGCCGCGCGGCTGTCGGAGCGCGACTGGACCGTCCCCGTCTGGGTCCTCGGCGTCGATCTGGAAGTCGTCAGCGGCGCGGAGGAGCTGGAAGCGGGACTCGCGCGCGTCGAGGACCGGTTCCGGCACAGGGCTTCGACACGCACCTCGGGCGCCGGGCCGGACGCCGTGAGCGCGAGTTAGACCGCCGCGGGAATTTCAATACCCGTCCGGTCGTTCATTCACGAGGCGGGCGCTTCGCCGTATCATTCCGGGCCGCCCGGCACCAGAAACTCATCGATATCGGAGGCCTCATGCGCTTCGCCACTCTCGCTCTTCTGATCTGCCTCGCCACGCCCGTCGCCGCGCAAGACCCGGAACCCGATCCGGCGAAGACGCCGACGAAGCCCGCAGAAGCCCCCGACGAGGTCTCCGGCTCGGTCGTGATCGTGGGTTGGAAAGGCGCCCCCAAGGCGTTTCCGGTCGCCACGCGAACGAAAGAGGAGGCGAAGGCAAAGGCCGAAGAGGCACTGAAGGCGGCGCGCGCCAAGGGAAGCAGCTTTTTCGACGTCGTGGTGAAATTCTCCGACGAGCCGCGCGGTCGCGGTGGCGTCGGCATCATCCCCGTCGGCCACTGCACGATCCCGGCCCTTGAGAAAGCGCTCGCCGGCATGGAGTACGGCCAGGTCTCCGACATCTTTGAAACCGATCTCGGGTTCATGATCGCCACGCGCCTCACTGCAAAGGCCTCCGCTTCGCACATCCTCATCGCCTGGAAAGGCGCCGAGCGCGCCGCGGCGACCGTGTCGCGCACGAAGGAGGAGGCCAGGGCCCTCGCCGAAAAGGTCCACCAGGCCGTGACCGACAAGGGCGAGGACTTCGCCAAGGTCGCCGGCGAAATGAGCGACTGTTCCTCAAAGGCCAAAGGCGGCGACCTCGGCACCTTCCCGCGCAACGCGATGGCCCCCGAATTCGAAGACGCCGCGTTCGCGCTCGCCCCCGGCGAAATCTCCGGCGTCGTCGAGTCCGCGTTCGGCTTCCACGTCATCAAGGCGACGAAGATCGTCGCGCCGCTTCAGTGGCGCGCCAGCCACATCCTCGTGCGCTGGAAAGGAACGGAGCGCTGCCCGGCGGAGATCACGCGCACGAAGGAGGACGCAAAGAAAAACATCGAAGCGCTCATCAAGCGCCTGAACGACGGCGAAGATTTCGCAAAGCTCGCCGGCGAGAACAGCGACTGTCCCTCGAAGGCCAAGGGCGGCGACCTCGGAACGTTCGGGCCAAATGCGATGGTTCCCGAGTTCGAAAAGGCCACCAGGGCGCTGGCAGTCGGAAAAGTGTCGGGCGTGGTGGAGACGTCGTTCGGATATCACCTGATCAAGAGAACGAAATGAAGAGCGGGACCTCGCCTTCGCCGAAGGGGCCATTTGGTTAGAATTGGAGCCGTGAAACCAGCTCCCAACACCAGCCTTTCTCTCGAATCGCTTCGCACTCGCAAGCAGGCGATACTCGGTGCGGCCGAACGCCACGGCGCCCGCAATGTGCGCGTGTTCGGTTCCGTGGCCCGCGGAGAAGCCGATGCCTCGAGCGACGTGGACTTCCTCGTCGACATGGAGCCGGGGCGCAGTCTGCTCGATCTAGGCGCCCTGCTCATGGACCTTCAAGCCCTGCTCGGCCTGCGAGTCGACGTCGCGACGCTCGCCAGCCTGAAGGACCGTATCCGCCCGCAGGTCCTCAAGGAAGCGGTTCTTCTTTGAGGAGCGCCCGGGAGCGGCTGCTCGATATCCAGCAGCGGTGCTGGATCGCATTCGTTCCGAATTGCACTGAAACCTGATCGAGTGCCGCAACAAGTGCACTCATGCGTTTACACGCGTTGGCGGACTTCGGGAGCACCGAACCACGGCAATGCGGGCAGTGACTACCCGGAGTACCGCCAGAGTCGTCAGTCTCCAACCCCAGCGCCGCGCGCCAAAACAAGCTCGCGGGAGTCGAGACCCC
Organism: Planctomycetota bacterium; assembly: GCA_009773755.1. Classification (GTDB taxonomy): domain Bacteria; phylum Planctomycetota; class MHYJ01; order WSZJ01; family WSZJ01; genus WSZJ01. Next base: position 5,576 of record WSZJ01000071.1, read on the forward strand.
CGCGAGCCACGAGTTTTCCTTCAGCCCGGCTCTAGAACAGATTCCACAGGAACTGGTTCGTCACCTCGTGGTGGAATTGCACCTCCGACACTTTGACCCGCGCGCCCAGCGCCTTGGGGCAGCGTTCGGCGGACGTGAGCTTGAGCTCGGCGTATTTCCCGTGGACTTCCTCGCCCAGGAGCTTCATCGCGAACTCGCTCGTCTTGAACAGGCGGATCGCGTCGTAAATGTTGTCCGGCAGGAACCTCGTGCGGGCGCGCTTGTCGTTGTCGGCGGCCGGGGCTTCGGGGCCTTCGAGGCCGGTGGCGAGCATGGCGTAGATGGCGAGGTAGGGGTTGGCGTCGGGGGCGACGGAGCGGACTTCGATGCGCGCGGAGCGCTCGTTGCCGAGGGGGATGCGGACCATGGAGCCGCGGTCGATCGCCGAGGCCTTGATCTGGTTGGGGGCTTCAAAGTGCGGGTCGAGGCGGCGGTAGGAATTGACGCTGCAGTTGAGAATGAGGCAGATGTCGTTGGCGCTCGTGAGAATGCGGTCGATGAACTTCCAGCCGATGGCGGACAGGCCGTCCTGGCCTTTCTTGTCGTAGAACAGGTTCCTGCCGTCCTTGTTCACCGAGATGTTCGTGTGCATGCCATTGCCGTTGACGCCGGTGACGGGTTTCGGCAGGAAGCACGCGCTCATGTCCATCCGGTCGGCGACCTGCCGGCAGATGAGCTTGTAGAGCTGCACCTGGTCCGCGGCGATCAGCGCCTGCGTGTACGAATAGTTCATCTCGAACTGCGACGGCGCGACCTCGGGGTGGTCCTTCTCGTTCGCGAACCCCATCGAGCGCTGGACTTCGGCGGACGTATCGATGAAGCGGCGCAGCGGGTCGCCGGGGAGCGAGTGGTAGTAGCCGCCGGTCGAGATGAAATCGAATTTCCCGGTCTCGTAGTAGCGGCGCTCGGCCTCGCGCCCATTGAAGAGGAAACCCTCGATCTCGTTGGCTGCGTGCAGCTCGAGCCCCTGCTTCGCGTGGAGGTTGTCGCAGAACTGCTTCAGGCGCGAGCGCAGGTCGGCGGCGTACGGCTTCCCGTCGCGCTCGAGGACTTCGCCGAAGACGAGCACCTTCCCGGGCCCGAAGACGTCGGCCGGAAGCCAGTAGAACGCGGACCAGTCGCATTTCAGCCGCAGGTCCGACTCCGCCTGCTGCGAGAACCCGCGGATGGACGACCCGTCGAACGTCAGATTGTCCGCCGACTTCAGCAGGAACTTCTTGTCGTAGTCGAGCATGTGCAGCCGGCCTTCGAGATCCGTGAAGCACACCGTCACCGCCTTGATCCGCTTCTCGTCGGCGAGGTATTTCATCCGCTGTTCCTGGAGCTTCCCGGCGGCGACGCGCTTCACGCGCGCTTCCTTGACCTCGAGGTTCATCTCCTCGAGTTTGTCGTAGGGGATTTCGAGGAACGAGCGAAGGGGCGTGTGTTCCACGGGTTCGTGCTCCTTTCGGACGTCCGGGGCGGGGTAGCCTTGGAAGTGGTGGCGCATCGGGGAGGGGGCCTTGAAGGGTGGTGGGGAAGCGCGTTGAATCTAGAAGTCATCCATATAGACTAACTTCGTCGATGGATCAACTAAAAAACATGGAAATAAGCATAATTATGTAAAAAAGTAGGCCGATGCGGGAGTTCCGTGGGTCGCTCCAGGCAGGAATCTCAGGAGGCCGCTTGCCTGTATTCGCTTTCATTCTCCTTCATTCGCGACCGGTCTTTGTTTCCTCGGTTCCGCCGCGCGCAACCGCCGACGAAAGCGCGGAACCTCCCGAGTCCGGCGATCAGGCGCGAGTGTTACTTCTTCCCCTTTTCGGCAAGCCACTTCTTCCACTCGGACGCTTTCGCGAAAGACTGGCCGGTGTTTCTATTGAGCGCTTCCAGGATCCCGCCTTTCCGCGGGCTCGCGGGGAGGAGAGCCTCGCAGTTCGAGAGGCCGGCGACGAGCGCGCCCGTCGCGGCGTCGCCGCCGAGGACCGCGAGAGCCGCTGCGGCCGCCATCGCGACAGTGTCCGACTTGGTTTTCAGGTAGGCGAAAAGCGGCTCGACGGCCGCGGGTGCGCCGGTGACGCCGAGGGCTGTCGCGGCGGCAGTGGCGAACTTCTCGTTGGTCCCCGGGATTCCCTTGAGCGCCGCGACGCCGTCGGCGCCGCAACGGCCGGCGGCGGCGATGGCGGCGAAGGCGAGGGATTCTTCGGGCGACAGGACGTGCGCCTTCGCGAGCGCTGCAACTTTCGGCGCGAGCTTCGCAGGCACGCGCGTGATCGCCCCGAACCCCGCGGCCGCCGCTTCCCAGGACTTCTCCTTCAGCGACTTTTCCAGCTCCGCGATTTTCTTCGCGACCTCGTCGTCGAGCGCCTTCTGCCGCTCGTCGAGGATTCCGCCGATCCAGTCGAGCCCGCGCTTCACGCCCGCCCAGTCCACGGTGTGCTTCAGGCCGGCGATCTTCTCGAACTTCACCGTCACCTTCGCCGCTTCCAGAGCCTTGACGGACCGTTCGCTCTCGGTGATGGGGACGACGTCGTCGGCGTCGCCGTGGAGCACGTAGAAGGGCAGGCGCCGCATGTCTTCGCTGTCGGGCACGGAGCCCGGCAGGCCGCCTGCGAAGGGGATGGCGCCGTCGTAGAGTTCGGGGTAAGTGGTCCCGAGGTGGAACGTGTAGTAGGCGCCGCGCGAGAAGCCGAAGCCGATCGTGCGCACCGGCGTGTGCGCCGCCTTCATTTCACGCACGAGATCCGCCAGCGGCTCCGTGTCCTCCTTGTCCCAGGCGCCGTTCTTGAGCGCCTGTGGCGCCAGCAGGATCGCGTCCTTCGGAAACGTCGCCTGCGGGCTGGACATCCACTGCATGAAGTTCGCGCACGTCCCGCCGGCGCCGTGCAGGCCGACGACGAGCGGGTGTTTTCCCTTCGCGTAGTTGTCCGGGAGGCGGAGCTGGTAGGTCAGGCCTTTCGCCGAAGTTTTCTGTTCGGGCGGCGAGGCCATGGCCATGGCCGCGCAGACTTGGAGGAACCCGAGGCAGCAGGCCGTGGCGCGCAGCGTTCTCATGCGCGCGAGATTCTATTCGATCCAGGGCGGATTCGGCGTGACTCAACGCCCGCGACGTCCGACCAAGCTGTTGGAAGGGGCAAACGTGTTCGAAACCAGCGGAAAGGACCGGCTCATGACCTGCGGCGCGGAAACGAAGTCGGAATCGCCCTGCTGCTGCCCCGGCAAGTGCGACTACTACGAGGTCGCCCGGAAGATCGCGTTTTCCGGCGCTCAGGCGCTTGTCTCCGAGATGGTGGAAGTCCGAGGCGCCAACGCGGTTGAGATCGACGCGCAGCTGCTGTCGCTGACCGGAACCTACTCGATCAGAGTCCTTTTCGAATTCAGCGACGACGGGGTGAATTGGACGCGCGCTCCCTCGGTCCCGTTCATTCTGCTCTCGGCCCCTGGAGCGCAGTCAGCATTGGTCTCGGGAATCTCCGGGAAGTTCGTCAGGCTTGCCTTCCTGGCGGGCACCACGGGCAGCGCGCGGATGAGCGCCGGCGTTCGCCTTCGCACCGAGCCTCCAATTCTAGTCAAGGCCGAAGGCCCGATTCTTCCCGGCCTCGAAGCGGCAGACCCGGGAGCTGACACCGACTATTTCCTTCTGGCCGACCGGCTGTTCGTCGCTCTGGGTACTTCGGTCACGCTCGCTCCCGTTTCGATGACGGACCGCAACGCCCTCCGGCTCGAAATCGTCGTCGTCCAACCGGCCGGCCTCCCGATCTCGGCGGACGTTCAAGGCAGCAACGACACGCAAACCTGGGAGACGCTCAGCTCGTTCACGGGACTCGCCTTCGGCTCCAACGCGCCCGCAGCCGTGACGGGGATCTCGCACAGGTATGTCCGCGCGAAGATCAACGGTCCACAGGCTCTTTCCAACGCGATCGTCGAGCTCGGCATGACCCTTTCGAGGCAGTCGCCATGATCACGCTCGTCGCCCTCTCGTTCTTTGATGAGTTCCGGCCGCTCGATGCCTTCGCCGTCGCTATTCGCGTCCTGGGTGAGACATCCGCCGTCGATGCGCCCGGAGCCGCGGACGACGTGTTCCCCCCGCCCCCCTTTCGGAGAGATTTCCTCCCGCCGATTCTTCCCCGTAACTCCCGACGCTTCCGGTTCACCGACGACCCGGACGAGCGGAGAAACTGACATGAAACCCCCCTTTCAAGGAGAAGCCTCATGTACGCAGCCGTGTCCAACAAGCTGAGCGTGGTCAACGGGGTCGATCAATTCTCAAGCGCGGTCGCAATGTCGGGCAGCAATGCAGCCCGGGTGGAGTTCACGATTTTCGCCAACTCGGCGACTTCGCTCAGTATCGATTTGCAGGGTTCGAACGACCTGCAGAACTGGGCTATCGTCGGAAGCGCCCACACGGGCTACGTCGTCGGCTACAACTCCTTCGCGGAAACCGCCGTCAGCTTCCAGTTCGTGAGGCTCAGGCAGTATGTCGTAGGAACGGGCACCGTCATTATCGCTGCCGGCATCAATACGGCGGCGTTGTAAGCCAGGGCCTTCCCTCCCTCTGCGTCCCCGCGCGTTGCCGAAAAGAAAACATCGGCCACGCCGGGGAACGCACGGGCGAGCAGTCGAAACAGATTCCGAAAAACAAACTTCGAGGAGGCCGCCATGCCCGCTGATGTCTTCTACGCCGGTCCGGTCGGTGGCACGCGCAAGGTGACCGGGCTCTACTTTGACCCCGAATTGACGAAGTCAGGAGTCACGTACACGACGGGAGCGACCGGCACCGCCGGCTACGGAGGAGGGGAGGCGGGCGCGGCGCCTGCGGCCGGGATGATCCTGGGCCCCTGGGCTCCCGACGAATCGTCCGAGGGCCGCGGCGGCGAAACCACCGCGGCCGAAGAGGGCGATGACTGCTGCTGTTGCTGCTGCCCTTGCGACTGCAGCCAGACCACGTACAGCCGGGGAAATACCATTACCAGCTCGCCCGTCGAGGCCTCCCGGGCCACCGCGGGGCTGGTCATTACGGGCGGACCGGCTCCATCGGGATCAGGACCGGGCGGCATGACCCGGACGAATAGCCCCGGCATGTCGCAGCAGCTCGTCGTCAGACCTCCCGGATACGAGCCCGGACGTTCGACCTATGCGCAGCCGGTCCCCTCCGGCCCGCTGCCCGGCGGCATGACCCAGGCCATGCGCAGCGCGATGACCCAGCCGCAGGTCGCGGCCGTCCCCGGATACCAGGGCCCGCTTTCCACCTACGCCCAGGCGACGACCGCCTCCCAGAAGGGAGGACCGTGCTGCTGCAACGGCGGAGGCCAGCAGCCTTCGGGCGGCGATTGCGGATGCGGCTGTGGCGGCGGCGGAAAATCCGCGCCTTCCCCGGGCACCTTCGCGCTCCCGGCGATTCCTTCCGCCACCGCCGGCTCGCCCGCGCCCGTCATGGACGCCGACGTCTTCGACATCGCGCCCGTCCGCGCCAGCTCCGTTCTGGCCCGCACCATCCTCGCCGGACCCACGGACGGCGAAAAGTTCGCGAGCTTTTCAAGGGACCTCTTGGCCGACGTCCTCACCGTGAGCGGTGCCGGAGCCGGTATGCCCCCCGCCGGGCCCGTGCCGGGCGCCACGACGATCGCCGCAGCCGCCGGCCGCACGACGCCGTCGCCCGCCTCCGGCGCCGCGATTCTCGCCGCGGCCGCTCGCCCCGAAAGCGCCGCCGTCCTCCGCCGCACCATCTCCGGTTGAGTCACAGCCAAAGGAAGGCGAAAATGCAGACCATGGCTCTCTTCGACGAAAAGGGACGTTCGATCCGCCGCGTGCGCACGCACGAGGAAATCATGGCGGACATCCCGCCCGAGGTGAAAGAGGCTCGGAGGATCCTCGCCGCCGGCGGCGACCCCGGCCCCATGCCCATCGACCACCTGCTCTACTTCGGCGGCAAGCGCCATCAGGAGATCCTCAAGAGATTCCCCGGCTACGAGGGCCTCGGTCCCCCCGACTACGACGTCGACCGCCCCGGAGATCTGGGCCTCAACGGCGTTCTCGGCCCCACGCCCGCACCCGCTTCGAAGATCATGACGAAGTTCGGGGCGGTCTTCATCCCCCAGGACCTCGTTCTCACTCCCCAGTCCGAATGGAAAAACCGCCCCGGCATCCAGGTCATCACCGGCGATCACGGCCCCGACTGCTGCTGCGTCTGCTGCTGTTGCAAGGAGCCCGAACCGCCGCTCATTTTCATGGGCCCTGAAAAGGATTGCCCTTGCCCGCGGGCGCGAAAGTCTGTCATCGGAGTTTTCATCGACGGAATAACCAATAGTCGAGACCTACTGAAATCGCCGGCGACCCACGAAGAGAACCAGCGCAAGACCGACCGAGACTCAGCCATCCGGGATTTGTGCACTCGATACGGAGGTGAGTCCTGGCTCTATCGCGGGCTGCGAATGCCTTTCGATGCCGAGTCGCAAGCGAGCACTATTGCGGACGCGCTCATCGATCGGATCTGTCGCAACCATCGATGGATCCAGTCCGAGAGTAGATGGGAAAAGTGTGAGCCGATCGAAATCGATCTCTTTGGCTTTTCCCGTGGGGGAGCAACAGCGGTCCTGGTTGCCCATCATTTGAGCAAGAGGTTCAAATGCCTGGACTGCCCTCATGCAGAACCCCTGGGACCCTTCACTGTCCGGTTTCTGGGAATCATTGATCCAGAAGGCCGGGCCTTGCCGGACATCGGGATCTTCCCTCGCAGGGACATTGATGGAACCGACATGATGCCCTCGAACGTGAAGTACTTCTACGCAGCGTATTCCGACCGGCACACATTCTGGACTTTCGTTGACCTTCCCGTGGGGGGACGCGAGAGCACGGACTTGGAGGACGAGCTTGGCATTACCGATTTTCACCTTGCTCATGAAGACATGGGCAAGAAGGGGCTCGGTCCCATTTCGGAGCTTGAGAGGTTTTACGAGGACCACATCTCGGACCCGGCGATTCCGGATGAGGCCTCCTCCAAGTCCTGCGAGTACAAGGAATGAAATTCAGACAGCTGAGAAACTGGCTGTCGCGAAGGCGCCTCTGGAATGCGCTGATAGTGCCTGTCTCGACTGGCATTCTCCTCGCACTGACAGGTTGCGCGTTCCTGAGCTTCCCCCATCTGGACTCGCGATGGGCGAAGGTGGGCCCTCTCGAGTCGGACATCGAGTGCGTTGTAGTCCTGGCCGAGACTTCCGATGGGGTCGTTGTCGCTCCGGAGTATCACTCCTACGAGTACACGGAGCGAGTCGAGTTCTCCGAAGGAGCTCCCGAAGACCTGCGGTGCGACGCGGACGGGCTTCTCGTACATCTGCAGGAAATCGACGCCAAGCGGCTTGGAATTCTGGTCCGAACCGACCGACGAAACTGGTTCCTGCGCTGGTTCGACATGTCCGAATTGCATCCTGAGGGAGCAGCCAGGGTTGAACTCGACTTGCAATTCAAGCTTCCGCCTAGAGCTGAGTGGCAGGGCGTAGAAGAGCCGTTTCTCAAGGCGCTAGGAATGAGGTACGGACTTCGATCGCCGATCGCGAGCCGTCTGCATCCCAGGAAACAACACTGGGATCTCTACCGGAAGATGGATGGTCGACAGATGATCAGGATCATCGAACAGGCCGAGCGTGGCCTGACAGTGCTCGGTTTCGAGGAGGTTCTCATCCTTGCCATACCCATCCTGACGCTTGCCGACAAATGCATGGTCCTTGAAAGTTGGCCGGAGGAAAAAGCATCGCAACTCGAAACGATTTACAGGGCATTTGAGGGATTCCGGGTTGCGCTGGATCGGCGTGATTTGCAGGCAAGTGAACAAGCCGTCGCAACTCTCAAGATCGCGATCGAACAGTTTGCTGAAGAAGGCATTGAGAAATGACGATCCCGATTTGATGCGTGGACACCCGCCTTTGCGCGAGACGTTTTCGACGGGCGTCGCAAGGTGTAAAACCATCGCAGCCGACGACTTGGAGAAATCCGCTCGAAATCGCCGGAATTTTCGTGACCGTGCCGACTCTCAGCCCGTCCAATCTCCGGGAGGGCAGCTTCTGCCCACTATCGAAAGGGGTGACTCTGTGGATTCCAAGCGGATTGAGACGCTCGTCGCGCTGTGCCGTACCAGGGACAAGTACGCCCCGACAGACCTGTGGAGCGAGGTCTCGGACCTGGTTTACAGGTGGATCCTGAAGAAGTTTCCCAATCTTCCGGAATCGGACGCGGAGGTCGTAGCGGCGCATGCGTTCGCGGAGGCGATTCTAAAGCTGCAGACGTTCGAAGGGCACTCTACCTTCAGGACGTGGCTGTGCGGGATCGCGAGGCACCTGGCGGTCGACGAGCTTCGGCGGCGCGGAGTTCGTGACGTCATGGAATCCGTGGAAACGATGCCGGAGGAGGTCCTCTTCCGCCGGGCGCGGCCGGCCGATCGCCGGTCGTGCGAGGACCACATGAACGAAGTCTTGAGGGAGCTGCGGCTCGAAGTTTCGGCGCTTCAAATGGAGGTGGTTCTTCTTCGCCTTCGGTCGAGGCTGGACAACGCTGAGATCGCGGCGCGAATGGGCACCACGGTCGGGGCGGTCAAGAACCTCTGGTGGCGGACCGCGCCGCGCCTGATTCGTCTCCTGGAAGTCCGCGGGCAGAGACTGGATCTCGTCACCATTTTGGGAGCGGGGCATTGACGGACGAGGAGCGCTGCGCTGAGGCGTTGTCGGAGTTCACGGATCTCCTCGTGAAGGGGAAGGCTCCTTCCATCGATCTGTTCCTGCTCGAGCACGCGGACGTGGCCCCCGAGCTTCGTCCGGCGCTGGAGGCGGTCGAGAGGATGTTCGACGTGTTCGAAGCAGCAAGGAAGGAGGGGAAGAGCCGGGGACAACGGAACTGACCGAACGCGTCATTCCCAAATCTCTGCACGCGCCGCACACTCGCGCCGCATGCCGGCTACCGATCGCACTTTCTTCTCCCCCTGCGGCCCCGGCTTCGAGCCGGCGCTTGCGGAAGAACTCCGTGCGATCGGGGCTTCCGAAATCGCTGAGAAGCGCGGCGGCGTCGAGTTCCATGGCGACGCTTCCGTCGCGCGGAAGGCGTGCCTCTGGCTGCGGACGGCGATCCGCGTGCAGGAGTTGCTGTGGAAAGGCCCGGTGCGCGGCCCGCGCGAGCTCTACGCCGGCGCGGCGGAGGTCGACTGGCCGAAATTCCTCGACCCCGGATTCACGCTCGCGGTCGACGCCTCGGTGCGCGATTCCGAAATCACGCACTCTGGATTCGCGGCGCTCACGGTCAAGGACGCGATCGTGGACAAGTTGCGCGACCATTTCGGCGAGCGGCCGAGCGTGGACACGCAGGATCCGGACCTGCCGCTCAAGCTCGTGCTCAGGCGCGATGAGGCGCTTCTGTATCGGGACTGGGCCGGGGAGAGCCTGCACAAGCGCGGGTACCGGCCGATCCAGGTGAAGTCGCCGCTGAACGAGGCGACGGCGGCGGGGATTCTGATGCTGGCGGGGTGGGACCGGAAGACGCCGCTGGCGGACCCGATGTGCGGGAGCGCGACGCTGCTGATCGAGGCGGCGATGTGGGCGGCGGAGCGGGCGCCGGGGTTGAACCGGCGGTTTGCGTTCGAGCGGTGGCTCGATCTCGACGAGGCCGCGTGGGGGAAGGAGCGGGACGAGGCGAAACGGCGCGCGAAGGCGCGGCTGCCGTTCGCGCTCATGGGCGCCGACCGGCATCCGGGGGCGGTCGCGCTGGCGCGCAAGAGCGTCGTCGCGGCGCAGGTGGAGCGGCTGGTGACGATCGAGCAGGCGGACGCGAAGGACTGGAAGCCGGCGGTTGCGCCTGCGGCGGTGTTCACGAATCCGCCGTACGGGGAGAGGCTGGGGGAAGGGGACGACCTCGAGGAGTCGTGGAAGGCGCTGGGGAACTTCCTGCACCGGTGTGAGGGGGCGACGGCTTTTGTGCTCTGCGGCAATTCGGCGCTGACGAAGTTCCTCGGCCTTCGGGCGGCGAAGAAGTGGCCTGTCATGAACGGGCCGATTGATTGCAGGCTGGTGAAGTATGAGATCGGTAAAGGACGGCGGGGATTGGGGAAGGACGGGACCGGGATGGGTGAGGGATAGGGATCGGGATCGGGATGGGGGTGAAAAGCAACTTCGCGCGCGTCGCATCCCTATCCCAATCCCCATCCCGATCCCTCACCAATCCCCATCCCGCCCTCCCCCCATCCCCACCCCTCGGTTACCCTTTCCGGCGTGAAACTCGAGCGCGACCCCGTCTGGGGCCCCGTCTTCAACCAGTTCGTCTCCGGCCTCGCGGACCGAATGCGCGATTTCTTCGAGTTTCTTCCACACTCTCTGGCCCTCGCCGGCGCCCGCGGGCTCGGCCGGGTCGCCGCTTCCCTCCTCAAAGGAAAACTCAAATCCGCCGCGGAACAGGCGGAACGGGCCCTCGGGCCCGGCGGCGGCCGCTTCGCGTCGCAGTCCGTCGTCGAGATCGCGCAGGTGCTCATCGAGTGCATGAAGATCACCTCGGCGTTCTCGCGGGACCGCTTCCGGCGTCGCGTCACGGTCGTCGGCGAAGAAAACCTGCGCGCGGCGCGGGCTCTGGGGAAGGGCGTGATCGCGGTGAGCGCGCACCTGGGGAACTGGGAGATTGCCGCGGTGGTGCTCGGGCATCTCGGGCACCCGCCGACGTGGCTTCTGCGGCCGATCGAGAATCCGCTGATCCAGGAAACGCTGAACGGGGCGCGCGCGACGGCGGGGATCCACGTCATCGAGAAATGGGGAGGGCTGCGCGAGGCGGTTCGCGTGCTGAGGCGCGGGGAAGTGCTGGCGATGCTGGTCGACCAGGACGCGCGCGACCAGGGGGTGTTCGTGCCGTTTTTCGGGCGTGAAGCGTCGACCTTGAAGTCGCCGGCGCTGCTGTCGCTTCGAACGGGCGCGCCGATCGTGCCTTTCGCGGCGATGCGGCAGCCGGACGGGAAGTTTCTCCTGGAGATTGGCGAGGGATTTGCGGCGCAGGGATCGGCGGACCAGGAAGCGGACCTCGAGAAGGCGACGGCGCGCTTCACGAAGACGATCGAGGACTGGATCCGGCGCTTCCCCGGGCAGTGGCTGTGGGTTCACCGGCGCTGGAAAACGCAGCGTCCGAGAACGCCCGTCGTAACCGGCGAAGCCCCAACAGGTTAATTCGCAGGCAACAATCTTCAGAAATCCGGAAACATTTGCCGTCCACCAGCGTCTAATGGTGCGGACAGAGATGGTGTTTCCCGACGGCCCCCACTCGAGGTTTCCGGTTATGACCGCTCTTCGCCGCGCGCTCGCCATGGTTCCCGTTCTCGCTCTCGGCGCCCAGCTCACTGCATTCGCGCAGGGGGCGTGCGTCGACAAGGCCAACGGCTTCCAGTTCCAGCCGCCCAAGGATTGGACGCAGGTGCCGATCCAGGTGGAGGAGAAGTGGATCGCCACGAAGTGGCTGTGCGACAAGAAGTACGACGACAAGGAATCGGGGTTCACCCACAACCCGCTCATGCGCGTGATCATCTTTGAGAAGGCGAAAATTCTCCCGGGCGGCGACGAAACCGGTTCCGGCGGATCCGGGAACGGCGGCGTCGACGTGAAGCCCGGAGACGAAATCGATCTCTCGCGCCCGTATGTCGACTACAAGGACTACCTGAAGCGCAATTTCCGCGACGGTGGGTTCTACGTTTCGGCCGAGAAGGAAGTCAAGATGGGCGAGACGCCGGTCACGATGCTGGAAGTGAAAATCGAGAAGCTCGTGCAGACCGGGAAGAAGCGGATCTACTGCTGGATTTTCAAGGCCGAGTGGGGCGACCTGGCGATCGAGTGCGAAGTGCTCGAGCAGTTCGTCGACAAGCTCCAGCCGACGGTCATGAACGCATTCAAGTCGTTCCGGTTGATCGCCCGCGACCCGAACGCGAAGAAGGAAAACGTCGGAGGCGGCCCGAAGATCAAGTTCGTCGACCCGAACGAGACGCCGGAGATGCAGAAGAAGCGCCGGCTCGAGATGGAAGACAGGATGTTCAAGAAGGCGATCGCCGACCTGCCGAAGGACTGGACGACGAAGCGGACGGCGCACTTCCTCGTCCTGAACCACGCCGGGGTGAAGTACCAGGACAAGGTGATCGCGCACGCCGAGGCGGTGCGGACGTGGCTGGACAAGGAATTCGGCGACATCGGGCCGGGGTACGTGCAGGGGTGCATCCTCCGGATCTGCAAGGACCGGGACGAGGAGCGCGCGTTCGGCAGCGGCTCGGGGGACTCCTGGTCGAACGACTCGCGCGAGCTGATCACCAGCGAGAGCAAGGACGGCCTGAATCCTTACGAGTTCCAGTACCTCGGGCGCGGCGTGATGAACTTCTTCTTCTACGACAAAAACAGCGAGCTCTACTCCGCTCTGCCGACCTGGCTCGAGAACGGGCTCCGCGGGTACATCGGGACCGCCGTCCTCAAGGCCAACCAGCTCCAGTTCGGGCCGGACGACTCCGAAAAAACGCGGATGAACGACGGCGCGAAAAAGGGCAAGTTCAAGCCGATCCGCGACCTGGTGAACGTAACTCAGAAGGACATGTTCGGCGGAGAAGACGGCCAGTACCTGTACGCGCAGTGCACCTCGCTCATCCGCTACCTCATGGGGCCGGGCAGGGGCGTGAAGAAGCACTCGACGATCATCAAGGACTACCTGAGGCACCTGCTCGACGTCATGAAGGAGAACGAGAAGGCCGCGCGCGACGCCGTCAAGGCGGCCGGAGGCGCGAAGACCGAAGAAGAAGAAGAAGAGGAATTCAGGAAGCGCCGCAAGCAGGACTGGTCGGCGAAGGAGAAGGAGTTCCTCCAGGCCGTCATGAAGGCCGTCTTCGGCGACTGGACCGACGGCGACTGGGCCGGCCTGCAGGCCAGCTGGGAGAAGTTCGCGAAGTAGCCGCACACAACCGCCGCCCGGGAGCCTCACGAGGCCGCCCGGGCGGCTCGTTTTCTCGAGGAGCCCGATGAAACCCCTTCGATTCATTCTCCCTGCCGTTCTCGCCGCGGCGTCCGCTTCCCCCGCTTCCGCCGATTCCCTGCAGCTCAAGGACGGGCGATTCGTCGAGGCGACGAAGATCGAGGCGACCGAAGGCGGCTACAAGATCATCTACTCGAGCGGCGACATCTTCGTGAAGAAGGATCTTGTCGTGCTCGCGCAGCTCTCGGATTCGACCGGCAACTACGTGCCGCAGAACGACGAGGAGAAGGCGAAGGTCGAGAAGGGGCTGGTGCCGTTCGAGGGGAAGTGGGTCTCGAAGGCCGACCGTGAGAAGACGGTCAAGAAGCGGTCGGACGACGCGAAGAAGGCGATGGACGAAGCGAAGAAGCACCAGGAGTGGCGCGACCGGTACATCACGGAAACGGCGCATTTCAAGTTCGAGTACACGATCCCCCAGGCGAAGGGGAAAGAGTACATGGAGATGATGGAGACCTACTTCAACGAGTTCACGAAGAAGTGGGGGATCAAGCCGGACCCGAAGGGCGCGAAGCTGCCGGTCTGCTTCTATCACGACGACGAGGCGTACTACCAGGTCAGCGGCGCGCCGTACGGGGCGATCGGGGACTTCCGCTTCGTGGCGCCGATCGAGCTGAACTTCTACTACGACCGCAACGACGAGCGGCTGACGCTCGACGTGATGTTCCACGAGACGAACCACTACCTGACGCACCTGCTGAACCCGAAATTCGATTATCCGGCGTGGGTGAACGAATCGCTGGCGGAGTATTACGGCGCGAGCACCTGGGACCCGAAGACGAAGAAGATGTCCGTCGGCAACATCCAGGAAGGACGTCTCTGCGTCCTGCTCGACGCGATCGCCGGCGACGAGTGGCAGGGGCTCGAGGAAATGATCCGCATGCAGGAGTTCAGCGCGCTTCAGTACGCGTGGGGCTGGTCATTCGTCCACATGCTGATGGAGTCGAAGAAGTACAGCGCGCCCTTCCAGAAGTTCTACGTCTCGCTCTCGACGGACAAGAACGTGAAGCGGGTCCCTTACCAGGGGGACATGGTGAAGTGCGAGCCGGACGAGGTGATCAAGTGGCTGAAGCAGTACCTGGGGGTGAAGGACATGAAGGCGCTGGAGAAGGAGTGGTACGACTACGTGAAGACGCTGAAGCTGGAGTCGCACCGCGGGTTCGAGGAGGCGGCGCAGTGGGCGGAGCGTTGGGGGCTGCGGATCAAGGCGGGTCGCTATTACAAGACGGCGGTGGAGAAGGGGACGCAGAACCCGATCACCTACGACGACTACGGGCAGTGGCTGATGCGTGACAGCCAGACGGACGAGGCGATCAAGATGCTCGAGAAGGCGTGCGAGCTGGACCCGATGAATCCGTACTTCTACCTTCACCTCGGCGCCGCCTGGGTTGACAAGGGAGACAAGGAAAAGGGCGAGAAGCTGAAGAAGCTGGCGCTGGAGCTCGACCCGACGGATCCGCAGCTGGCGTGGCAAGTGAATGGGTTCAAGATTCGGAAGAAATAGAGCGGAAAAGGGCAACAACGAAACGAAAAAGGAAAAACGAAAAACAAAAAACGAAAAGTCCGACCGAACCGCGATGCGCTTTCTTTTCACTCTTAGGTGGTTGTTCCGGGTTTTCCTCGGGTCGGGGGGTCGGGTCGCCAGTTCTATTCTCTTTCATTCGCTTTTATTCGCGACTCGTCTTTGTTTTTCACCGTTGAATCGAGGAGAAACAGAGGAAACAAAGACTGGTCGCGAATAAAAGAGAATAAAGACGAATGGAGCCGAAAGCTGTAACAGGAATCCTGCCTGGAGCGACCCACGGAATTTCCGGCTGAGTCTTCTAGTTTTTCCTTTTTCGTTTCGTTGTTGCCTTTTTCCCACTCCTTCGCCTTATCGTCTCCCCGTGAAGCTCGAAGATCACCCCGTCGTGGGAGTTCCCGTCTCCCTGTTCCTCTACGTCACGTTTCTCGTGGCGCGCGCCGCGGTTCTTGCGATGCCCGACCGCGTGGCGCGGTCCGCCGGGCGGTTCCTCGGCTCCTGCGCGCGCCTCCTGCTCCGCGGCCGGCGCCGCACCGCCCGTGACAACGCCG
>WSZJ01000072.1 GCA_009773755.1 Planctomycetota bacterium
CGCGCTCACATCGCAAATCCAGCTTCCGCACCCTTCCACCATTCTGTCCACTTCTGAATGAAGGGCGGCCGGTCAATCGGCTCGCCCGGGACGCGCCCCTGGTCCTGCTTCGTGAACGTCTTCAGCAGGTCGTTGGCCGCATTCGCCATCGCGATGTCTTCTTCCTTGAGCGCCCCGATCAGCGCCGGGATGACCTGCTTGCCGTACCGACGGATCTCCGCGACCGCCGTTTCACGCTGCTCGAACGTCCCCCGCGCGTAATTCGACAGATGCTGCGGCAGGTCGCGCCGCATCGCGGCTTCCCCGACGCCCCCGCTGGGCTTCTTGACCTCCGTCACGCCGTTCCCCGTCCCCCCCGGATTCACCGGCGGGTTGCCGCCCGGGTTCACCGGCGGCGTGTCGCCCACCACCGCCTTGCCGCACAGCCGCTGCGAGAACTCCGATTCCGATTTCAGCTGCGCCGCCTGCCCCGCATCCGTCAGCCACCACTGCCGGAACGCCATCGCCATGTCCAGCCGCTTCAGCTTCTCGTAGAAGTACTCCTCCGGCACCCCGCGCCCCGTCGCAGCGACCACGATCTGCCGCGACACCTCCGCGCTCTCCTGGTCCAGCTTGTGCCACGACTCGACGAGCGGCGGAATCATGCTCCGCCCGTGCCTCAGCAGCTTCATCGCCGTCTTCGCAAACGCTTCGTCCGCCGTCTTCCCCTTCAAAGCCGCAATCGTCTGCAGCACGTCCGCCTCGACCGCCTCGTTGATGTCCCACCCCGTGTCCACCGGCGGCTTCGGCTTCTCCGACGTCAACCCCGCCTTCGCCGCTTCCTCCTTCTCCGTCTTCGCCGCGATGGCGGCATTCTTCTTCATCGCCGCCCTGTTCTTCTCCTCCGCGCTCGGCTCCTTCACGAGGTAGATCACCGCTCCGATGATCGCCAGCGCGGCCACGCCGATTCCGCCGAAGAGCATCATCTTCTCGCCGCTCTTGTCCTGAACTTCTGGCGCCGCCTGCGACGCCCGCCGGATCGCGCGCGGGTCGGCGTTCGGGTCGAGAGCGCCCATGCCGACCGCTTCGTTGACGATGCGCATCTTGTTGGCCATGCCGCCGCCGCGCGCCGAGGGGCTGCGCGAGGACCGCGTCGTTCCGCCGCCGCGAGAAGTCCGGTGCGTGTTGCCTCGGGAAGCGGTCCTGGCCGGCGCCGCGGCCGCCGGAGCGCCGCCCGGGATCGTGACGATTGTGTTGCACTCGGGGCACTGGAAGCGGTCGCCCGGGTCGTACCCGGCGCCGTCGTACTCGGCCTTGCAGCCGGGGCAGTTGACCATGCCTTCACTCATGGGTCGGTCCTCGATGAGGTCGGACCTGTAAGTTTGCGAAGTAGAGGGGTGAAGGCGCAAGAGGGAATGCGAGGGGAAGGGCGGGTTAACGTTTTTTACGCGAGCAGGGATTCGCCCGCCCCGGGAAACGGAAAACTTCAACTCTCAATTTCCAAGCAAATGGAAAAACGCAAACTTTCAACTTCAACGAAGTCTGCTGACCCATGTCTTGAAGTTCGTCGTCTTGTAGTTCTCCGTATTGCTTGGAAATTGAAAGTTGAAGTTTTCCGTTTACCGTCGCTACCTGCCCTCAGCCACTCGTCTTGGCATCTCCCTCCCCGCCGCCATGTCCTCCCTCGCCGCATCCAGCTCCCCGCGCAGCTTCCCGTTCTCCTTCTCCAGCCGCGCCACCCTCTCCCTCAACTCCTCCACCATCCCGCCTTCTTCCCCTTCATCCTCCCCCGGCTCCTTCGGCTCCACCTTCTTCGGCTCCTCCACCTTCTTCGGCGCCGCCCCTTCTTCCCCCTCCTTCGCCCCCGGCGGCGGCGTCTCCCCGCCCCCCGTCAGGCTCCGCGGCGCCACCCCCTCCGCAATCGCCCTCAACTCCGGATCCGCCGGCCGCACCTTCAGCCCCCGCTCCGCCGACCGCTTCGCATCCGCATCCCGCCCCACACTCCACGCCGCCTGCGCCTTCATCTTCACCACGTGATACCGGTCCGTCTGGGGAAGCGCGTAATCCGACACCCGCGACAGCTCCGCCAGCACGCTCTCCATGTCGTTCTTGTCGTAAGCCTCGTAAGCCCGGATCGCCGCGCCGAGCGTCGCGTCCGTGAAGTGCTTGTCCGACATCACCTCGTAGTCGTAAATCTCGATCCACGGCTGCCCCGCGAACACCGACTTCACTTCCCCCCACACCATCAGCCACGAATACCGCGGCGTCCCCAGGAAATCCGCCAGCCACTCCTTGTCCCGCCGGATAAAAAGGTTCGTGAACACATCCTGCCGCTCCTTCGAAATAAAGACTTTCGCTTCCGCCCCCCACCCCGAAACCTGCGCATGCTGCTCCGCCGTGAACGCCGTGTGCACCGGCGCGTACAGATCCTCCGTCTTGTTCAGCCGGCACTTGAACGTCACCCGCGTGTTCTTGAACCCGTTGGGGTTGTTGCGGATCTCGCGGAGGGAGACGTGGGCGAAGGAGCCTTCGTCGGCGAGGGAGGGCAGGCTGAAAGCGAAGAGCGCTGCGGTTGCAAGGGCGCGGCGGGAAAGCGGCATTTCGCACTCCTTTTGAAATGGGCTTGAATTCGCTTGGGACTCTAGACTCAGCTGACTGAATGTCAAGGTCACCAGCTGCGGTGGGGTGCTCCGAGCTACCGACCTCCGAATTGACTTCCATCTCAGCGGGCGCTCGGTCCACTTCCCCGGCCCGATAGAAGCTGACCCGCGCGCAACCCCGCCAGTTACGAGGCGTTCGCAGAAACTCAGCGTGCTCGCCGTCCGGTAGAGGATCTTAAGCCCGTGAGTCTGATCGTCGGCGCGACCGGTGTCAGCTTGCGCCGTTGCAACGAATTCGATCTTGAGGTCGAAACGAGCTTCAACCCCGCTTGGAACTCGAAGCGCGGGCAAGAGGATCTTCGGGCTGCGGCAACCGAAGGATCGCCGCATGATCTTCAGACGTGCGAACTTCGCCACTCGAAGGTCGCCCGGATCTTCAGTGAATGCCGACGCACCGGCAATTACACTGGCTTTACTTCCCCAATCTGGGCCTCAACCCCGAAGCGCTACTTGGTTCCCCCGTTGTAACCGTTCCGTAACGGGCACTTCCGCGAGAGGGCGTCCAGCTCTCAGTTCGCTTGGCCTGCCATTTGCAGCCGAATTCGAGAGCCAAGAATGGAGAATCCGCATGTTTCTTGAGAAACTGATTCGCTACCCATTTCAAGTCACCGTATTCGTAGCACTTGCTTGCATCGTAGGGGCACTGGTACTTTCCCCAGGCAGGTCACGGCCTAGCTCGCGAACCGAAGCGAAGAACGGCTCGACCTCGAACTGCAGAGTTGGCGAAGGCCCGTACTCGCCTGTTCGACTTCTCTTGGAATGTGTGCCGGATCATGATCTTCAGCAATTCAACAGGATGACAATACGATTTCGCCTAAGGAATTGCGCCCAAGAAACTCTGTGGGTCGCTAATCCGATTGACATTGGGGGCGGGCGCGCATTTCCAAGTCTTTCAGTTAATCTGATTGACCAATCTGGGAGTGTCGTCTATTGGAATCAGACAGCAGTTTATCGCAATACACCTCAGCATAGGGATGTAGCTCTGCGATGTCTACTACCAGGGGAAGAGTGGCAGCTGCCCCTTGTTAACTCTGAAGGGAAGATTCTCTTGGACGCACCAAAGGAATTTGAAGGTCAAATTCAAGCCGTCTACAACTCTTCGTCGCCTCAGTTTACGGATTGGTTAGGCCTGCTATTGGGGCAGCCGTCTATGGACCTGTACACACACTTCCGAAGCGTTCATAAGGGAGTCTTGACCCAGAGTCTGGCAGTTTCAAGTAATCGATGATATGTTTCACGCTTCGATATGACTCGTTGAATTCAGCAGACCTAATGACTGGACATTCGCGGTGTAGAATTAGGAACCCCAAGATTCAGTCTTGAGGTTTTTCTCTTTCGAGGAATCGCCAGGTTGCATGGCGGTCCCTGTGATCCTGAGGGGGGAACTTCTGATATGAAAGGCGCATCTCTTTCTAGGTTGCCCTGGCGTCATTCTTGGCTGAATCTGCTTGTTCCCATCCCTTTGTTGAGCGCGCAGATTGGAATCCAGCCGTTCCACTAATCAAGTAGGGGCAACAGGACCAAGTGCAATTGGCTTGGCGAGTAGCTTGAGGAACCGGAACTTCCTCGTCAGCCCATCCACGCGGTGCGGTGGCGCGATGGGGAATCGAGCCGGACGGACCTGACGTCGCCATCTCGAAACCAGGCGGTAGGGTTTCGACCCAGTACAAGTAGGCATCCGTCATCCAGCTACCACAGGTGTCAGGATGATCGGGGATGTGCCACAAATCAGTGCCGAGAACAGAGATCTCTTCCTCCGGCAGATCCCCCTTCGAAGTTTTCCCCAGGGATCGTTTGATTTTCTTGACGGCGAATTCTACGTTCTTGGGTACGTTAAGATCAGTTCCGAGGGCGGCAGGATCCGTGGGTCTCAGCGGATCGACGATCTGACCTCGAGCGGTTTTTAATCCATCAATGGCAAATGCTTCCCATGTTTCATAGTAGTCATAATGTATCTGACTCTTCGGAGGACAATCCTGGTACCTGGCGAAGTGGACGACTTGTTGCATGACCCAACTTAGCTTGGGGAGTTCCTTTCTTGAATGCAAATTGAAATACACCCACCATGTAAATTCACCGCAATTGAAGAAGTGTGGTTCTCCCCCCTTCACGTCTTCAATATCGATGATGACATCTTCAGGTGATAGGCCAGCGCGGTGGAGCTGTCGCCACTCCTCCCAAACCGAGGAATCGCCAAGTACAAGCCGCGATCCAGGTGAGTTGTCCGCGCGAACACGCGCTTCGGGCACGAAGCATTTACGTTCGGCGCAATAAACTGAACTGGTTGACCTTGAACTGTCGTGGTAATTCAAGAGTTGACGTTTGGGAGCGCCTCCGAACAGCAACTCACGATAAGGGTTGCCTGAAGGCCGATTGTCGAGAGACTTCGACATGAATCCCGCCACGTTTCCCGGCATAGCGGACATTGGAGCCAATCGTGTAGCATTTCGGATCGCAATTAAGTTCGACTGTTGATTCGGCACCTGTAACCGGGCAGAGCCATTCAGACTGTGAAGCGGCGACTGCTCAAGACCGGAGGAATCCGGCGCGTTGGAACGGTCCTCCGACGGTGTCGTGGCTGCCGAAAAGCAGCAGCACGGGATCGACAGACCAGATGCTAGTTCTCTTGCGGATTGTGGTTTCTTTTCGCTAGGGGGCATTGTTAATTACCTATGGGTTGAGAGTTTGGGAATAACGACTTGCCCAAGTCGCCGCTGGACGGCCACGGTGTTTTCAGTCTTGAGTGCAAATGCGAATCGGTCCCGATGAACGAGTCCCGTTGCATCCGCTTCAAGGTGGTCAACTGAACACATGGCCGAGTCGATGTGCGGGCACGTGTCGAGGCCGCAGGGGTATTTGCTTATGACTTCGCCATCCTTCCGAAGTCCGGTCGGGGGCGCGCCGGCCGGGAAGCCGCGCGGTCCGTCCAGGCCTTTCCGTCTTCGGACTCCTGGAAGGCAACGCGAACGATCTCCCTTCCGCGCTCCTTCGAAGTGCCGGGCTTCACACCCCACGGCGCCGACCGCCGGCAGCTCTGGCGAGCAGCGCTTCGTTGACTGGTCGGTTTCGCGAAGAACGGGAATTCGAGCTTCATGCAGGCTCCGCTTCAGGTACGTGCCGAATCGAAACCGCCGCGCCTTCAGTTTTGACAATTCCTTCCGAGAACTCCTGCCTTCACGTCTTGAACGCATCATCCGAGTCGCTCATACGTTGGGTACTTGCTGTAATCCGGAGGGGTCAGGCTCTCTTCAGGCTTCGGTCCGTGCACACCGCTGGAAACCAGAGCCTTGAGGTGCGGACTGGCGTGCAGCGAAGTGACCGGCCGCGTGCGACCGATCGCGACTCCTGGCAGGGGCGACGCGGTCAACGCGCTCGCTTCGACGAAAGAGCCGCTCGGCGAAGCAGGAAGCCAGGAGCCGCGCATCGGAGGCGAGCTCATGCTTCCGCCGTTCCTCGGCAGGACGATCACATTGGCCGGCGGCGGGCAGCCACCGAAAGTCACGGTGCCGGAACATCCCCGGAATCGCAGGGGCGCTGGAATGCTCATATGGTTTTCCCTTCCATGAGTTTCCTGTTTCTACGCGAACATCAGCTCGAGCACGGCCCAGAGGACGACGGTGGCCGCGGAGGCGGTGGTCGCGCGGACTTTCACGGACTTTGCGTTCACGGTGAAGGCGCTCGACGAGAATGCTCCGACGGTGGTGACGTTGAAGCTCCCGACGGAAGTCCACGTCTCGTCGTTGTTGGAGACGAGAACCGTGAAGCTGACGGTCGCGGCGGCGCTTCGGTTGACGACGACGCCGGAGACGCGCGCGCGATTCGCGCGGCCGACCGGAAAGATTTCGGAGTCGGTGACGAGGTTGACGGTGAGGGCGAGGTCGTCGAACAGGATGGACTGGCTCGAGGGCTCTTCGGGGCCCGGTGCCGGGGAGATTTCGGGCGCGCGGATTTCGAGCGCGGGGGACGCGCAGCCGCAGTGTTGGTCGGACATGGCGGACGTGACCTCGGATTTGCAGGGAACGAAAGGACGTTCCCCCGCCGCGCAACGGCGGCGGGGGAATTACGAGGAAAGCGTCGGAGTTACTGCTGGCTGGTAAAGACGTCGCTGGCCACGATCACCGTAAGTCCCGCGCCGGTTACGACGTACTTTGCGCGGATGTACGCGAACGTGATGCCCGTGACGGAGACGGACCCGGCGCTTTCGTCCGTCAGCGTGAGCGTGCCGGTGATGTCCTCCCAGTTCGCGAGGTCCTGGGAGCCTTGCAGCGAGCAGGCGATGTTGGTGGCACCGTTGATGTTGATCAGCGTCGCGCCGAGACGGGCTGCGTTGTTGCCGCTCATGTCTACGGCGGCGCTGAAGGCGTTCGTGCCCTGCGTGACGGCCTGGCGGGTTCCGAGGACGGCGTACATGGACCTCTCCTTGATGGGGGTTTCTGGTGGCTAGAACCGCGAACCGACGAGGGTCGCGGTCAGGTTGAGGGACGTGAACGAGAGGCTGCTCGGGGCGGTGTAGCGGAGGCGCACCCAGCGGAAGGTGATGCCGGTGACGCTCATCGACAGGTACCCGAGGCCCGCGGCGGGCATGGTGCTGATGGTCTGCCAGTTGGCTTTGTCCAGGCTGCCTTCGACGATGACGCTGGCGGCCACCGAACCGACGAAGCCCAACCTGACGACACTCAACCGCACGGCGCGGCACTCTCCCATCTCGTAGGCCTGCGACGCGTTCTGGGACCCTCGACGGACGGAAAGGCGCCAGGCGACTTTCTGCGGCACGCCGGGACGCAAGAAAAATGCCATCCCTCCGACGAGGAACAGCGCCTCGGCGTCGCGCGGCGAACAGAAGATCGGCGCGAGGTCCGAAAGGCCGCTTGAAGAAGCGCAGCCCTTGCCTTTTTCACAAGAGGTGCAGCAGCCCATTACCAGGCCTCCTCGGGCTTGCCGTCAGGACGCGGACCCTGCCCGCACGACCATGCTTCCCACGCCTTGCGTTCAGCCGCCGGCACGACTCCTCCTCCGCTCCTTCTCAGCGCATTTCTCCCAGCGGCGGTCCTGGACAGGAAGACTGCGAAGGGCAGCATCCGGCGGAACGGCCTCATCGGCGAGCCCGCCTCGAGAAGCCAGACTTCGAAGCGGATTTCCTCGGGAATCTCGGGGTCTCCAAGAATGAAATTCAAGTCCTTGGGAGCTCGGCCCTGTTTCACGCGCAGCGCGAAGTCGCGGCGCGCGGCCATCACGCTCCTGTCCAGGGAACCGGTGCGAATTGGATGAGCCGTGACGCGTATCGATCGGCGGGCATCGGCAGGGTCCATGTTCGCGTGATCGCTCATGACCTCGCCGCCCCGCCCGCAAGCCACGCCTGATGCGCTTCCAGGTTCTCGATGTCCTCGAAGACGCACATCACGGTTGCGACGAGCCGCTCGTCCATCCATCCGGAGTCGGAGAACAGATCCGGAATCTCCCCACGGTCGCACGGGGCGCATCCGTGAAACATGCGGGAGAGCGCCTCGATCCCGAGGACTTCCCTTAAGGTGAGGATCTCGCGGCGCGGCGCAGCGGGCGGGACGCGAGGAATCAAGGTCGCCGCGGCGCGCGGGCGCGGCGGGGGGAGGGCGGGGTCGTTGCGGGCAGATTCCGTTTCGAGCTTCATGCGATACGACTACGCAAGGGGCGGACCGGTTGAAAATACGAGAATCGTGGGGCGAACGCCGCCCGCCCGCAGTCCTTTGGGAATCCGTCAGTTCCGCGAACAGTTCCTGAACACGCGAATTCTGCACGGGACGCCGGGTCGTGCGCCGGCGTCTCCGTGCTTCTGCGAACAGTTCCTGAACTTCAGCGTTTCAGGCGCAGTCGGCCGTTCGGAGGGTGACGCGAACAGGTCCCATTCTTGCGCGGATCGTGCTGCAGCCGGGTCAGCTTCAGCGCGAGCCCCCTCGGCGTGATTCCGAGGTATCTCGCCGCCGCCGCCAGCACGCCGGCGGCGATGGCGAAGGCCTCGTCCAGTTCCCGGATTTCCTCAAGTCGCGCCTTCTCGGCGGGAGTCGGCCCGGGCGTCAGCCGGCCTTTCAAGAGCCCGCCGATTCCGTCGCAGGTGAGTTTCCATCCGAGCGTCGCCAGCGCGTTCTTCACAAAGCCCAGCAGCTCTCGGATGCTCCCCGGCCAGTCCGCGGCGGCCAGCAGGTCCAGCGCAGCCTGCTCGATCACCGGCTCGTGCTCCCACTCGGCACGAACCTCCCGCGCGATGCCGGCGAGCCTCGACGCGACAATGAGGCCGATGTCCTCACGACGCTCCGAAAGCGAAGGCACGACCACCCGGCTCGCCTGGATCCGGTAGTACAGGTCGGCGCGGAAGTGCCCGCTGCAAACCTCTTCCTCGAGATTCCTGTTCGTCGCGAAGAGAACCCGGACGTTCGTGGGAATCTCTTTCGTGGAGCCCACCGGCGTGAAGGACTTCTCCTGGAGCACGCGGAGCAGCTTCTTCTGCAGGTCGCTCGACGCATCCGCAATCTCGTCGAGGAACAGCGTTCCGCCATCGGCGGCCTCGAACTTGCCTTTCCGGTCCTTCGTGGCGTCGGTGTAGGCGCCCGCTTCGCACCCGAACAGCTCGGTTTCGAGCAGTTTTTCGGCGAGCGCGCCGCAGTTGACCGCGACGAACGGCTTCCTGCGCCGGTTGGAACACTGGTGGATCGCGCGCGCGACGATCTCTTTCCCGCTGCCCGATTCTCCGGTGATGACGGCGTCCACGCGTGTTTCGCCGAGCTGGTGGACGCGCGAGACGAGTTTCTGCCGTGCTTCGCTCGTTCCCAGGATCTTCGAGCAGGGATCGTCACCGGCAGGCGGCCGGGGGCGCGGTGCGGGAAGAGACGCCCCGATTTCCACGAGCTTGCGGACGACGCGGCCGTCCACCAGCGTCGGGACCGACCTGTAAGCCCGCGGCGGTCCCTGCAGGACTTCACGAATCAGGTGGTAGCCGGTCTCCACCCTGTTCAGCCGGTGAGGCCGCATGCGGAAGAGCCACGGAGCGCCTGCAATGCAGAGCACGGCGATGGTTCCAGCTTCGAACCTGAACGGCATGATCAGGAGGCCGGGCGGAACAGGGCGCGTTCTCGAAGGAATGGGACGCGTCGTGCGCGGAGTCCAGCGCGGCCGCATTCCATGGCCGGTTCGAAAGACCTCGTCGATCAGCGACTTCGGAACGGCCGGTTCCTTCGCTCCCTCCCGCACGTGGACGAGCGGACCGATGATCCTCCCCGATTTCGGACGGTGAAGGAATGCGATGTAGGGAGCGCGGGAGATGCGCCCGAGTTCTTCCAGTTCGAGCGCGATCTGGAGATCCGCGCAAGGCTCGGGTGCGCTCATGGCTTGGCTCCCGTCTCCCGTCTCCATCTCGCGCAACATGAACGCCTCCCATTGGTTTTATTCCCCCCTTCCGGCATGCTACCGGTCCAGCGAATCGCGCCCCATCACCCCTTCAGGCCAGTCGTTTAACCCCCATGCCCCTCCGCCGCTCCCGCCGCGACCGCGGCATCGTTCTCCTGCTCGTCATGCTCATCCTCCTCGTGCTGAGCGTGGTCATGCTCCAGCTCGCCTTCAGCGCCGAGGTCGCACTTCGGTCCGCTTCCAATCTGTCGCGCGACCTGGAGAACCAGGCGGCGTTGCGAAGCGGCCTTGGGATCGCTCGGCTGATGATCAAGGCGGACATTGAGGGGGATCTGGCGGAAGCGCCGACGCCGCCGCTGGATCATCTGGGGGAGGCGCTGATGCAGGACATTGCGCCGTACAAGTTCAACGAGGGGCCGGACCCGACGACGCTGTATCTGAAGGTCGAGGATGAGGAGGGGAAGTTCTACCTGCCGGCGCTGGTGGATGCGAACGGCGTGGTGGTGCCGGAGATGAAGGACCGGCTCGCGCGGATGCTGGAGTACGCGGCGATAGGGGACGACGAAACGGCGGACCGGATTGCAGCGGCGATGGACAAGGAGGACAAGAACGCGTTCGACAAGGAGGTGCCGAACCGGAAGCTGTACACGCTGAAGGAGCTGCTGGGCGTGCCGGGAATCACGGACGAGCACTTCTATGGAAAGACGGTCGGGGAGGAAAAGCAGTTCGGGCTCGCCGACGTGCTCACGCTCTACGGCTCCGGCAAGGTGAACATCAACACGGCGCCGAAGCCGGTGCTCTACTCGATGTCCACGACGATCGGCGTCTCCGACGTAGACGGCATCGTGACCGCCCGCGAAGATTCGGACGAGGACGGGAACCCGAAGGTCTTCCAGAGCGTTTCGTACGACGAGCTGAGCCGAAGCGGCATGACGGAAGAGACGTACGCGACGCTCGGGGGGCGCATGGCGGTGCGGTCGAGCTGGTTCCGGGCGAGGATGCTCGCGAAGACCGGGAGCGTGCAGCGCTGGGCGTCGGCCGTGATCCAGCGGATCAACGCGACGACGAAGCTGATTCTCTGGGAAGACGATCTGCGGTTTGCGCCGGATCCGGCTGAGTTGAAGACGCAGGAAGAAGCGCTGGCAAAGTAGGGGGTAGTGGGTAGGGGGTAGGAACAGCCGCGATGCGACTGCTTCCCCCTACCTCCTACCAACTACCCGCTACCCACTACCGTTGACGGAGTTCACCCCCAATCGGTACACTAATCGGCTCCCCTAAAATCGCCGGGAACGCTGATGCCGAGGCCACTCTTCGCTGGAAACTGGAAGCTGAACCTGCTCCGCGCAGGGGCGGTGGACCTGGCGGGGGCGCTTCGGAAGGGGCTTGAAGGGGAGAAGAACGTCGACGTGGTCGTCTGTCCCCCATACACGGCGCTGGCGGCGGTGACAGAAGTCCTGAAGGGATCGGCGATTGGCGTCGGCGGGCAGGACCTGTACTGGCAGGACTCGGGGGCGTTTACCGGGGAGGTGTCGGGGCCGATGCTGGCGGATCTCGGGTGCCGGTGGGTGATCGTGGGGCACTCGGAGCGGCGGTCGTATTTCGGCGAGACGGACGAGGCGGTCGGGAAGAAATTGCGGGCGGCGCAGAAGGCGGGGCTGGAGCCGATCGTCTGTGTCGGCGAGCGCCTCGACGAGCGCGAGCGCGGCGTGACGAAGGAAGTCGTCGGGCGGCAACTGGACGGCGCGCTCGGCGGGCTCACGAAGGACGAACTGCGAAAACTGACGGTCGCCTACGAGCCGGTATGGGCGATCGGGACGGGAAAAGTCGCGACGCCCGAGCAGGCCCAGGAAGTCCACGCGTTCATCCGCGAACGGCTCCTGAAACTGTCCGACGCCGCGACGGCTCGGGAGGTGCGGGTGCTCTACGGGGGAAGCGTGACCCCCGAGAACGTCCGCGGCCTCATGGAAAAGCCGGACGTCAACGGGGCGCTCGTCGGCGGGGCGAGCCTGAAGGCGGATTCATTTCTCAAGATCGCGAGGGGCTGACATGGCTGCGCTCGTCGTCATCCTGACCGTGGTGTTCGTGCTGTCCTGCCTGGCGGTGACGTTCCTCGTCCTCATCCAGCCGCCGCACTCCGACGGCGGCTCCGGTCTCGCCGGCGCCTTCATGGGCGCGGGCGGCGACTCGTTCTTCGGCACCAAGGCGATGACCGTCGCCGGCAAGATGACGATGTTCCTGTCGATCCTGATCGTCGCGCTCGCGATCACGATCAACAAGATCGACAAGAAAGACACCGGCCCCGGCGGGAAGTCGCTTCTGAAGGACTCGATCCCCGCCGGAGCGCCTCCTCCTGCCGAAGACCCCGAGAAACCGAAGTAGGAACCCGCCGCCCGTGCGCAGCATGACCGGCCACGGCCAGGCCCGCTCTCACGACGCGCAGGACGCCGTCGAAGTCGAGGTCCGCAGCGTCAATCACCGGTACCTCAAGGTCCACGCGCATCTGCCGGAGACGTACGCGTACCGCGAAGGCGAGATCGAGGAACTCGTGCGCGAGAACGTGAAGCGCGGCGCCGTCGACGTCGACGTCCGCGTCACGAGTGCGCCCGACGAAAACGCGGAGCCCTTCGACGTCGAGCTCGTGAAGGTCTATCACAAGAAACTGAAGGCGGTCGGAAAGAAGATCGGCATCGGCTCGAAGGTCTCCATGGAGTCGCTGCTGACGCTTCCGGGAGTCATCCGTCGCGACAGCGCAAGAAACGGCTCGGAGCGGGTGTGGCCGAAAGTGGCGAAGGCGGTGAAGGAAGCGCTGAAAGATCTGGAAGCGGCGCGGAAGCGTGAAGGGGACCGGCTGAAGAAACCGCTGGGCGTGATCCTGAAGGAGATGGCGCGGTTGCTGGAAGAAGTCCGTGGGCTGGCGCCGGGCGTGGTGGAGCAATACCGGGACCGGCTGAAGGAGCGCGTGGCGCGGCTTCTGTCGGGGAACGACCCGCCGATCCCGGCGCCGGACCTCGGCAGGGAAGTGGCGCTCTTCGCGGACCGCTGCGACATCAGCGAGGAGATTGCCCGGCAGGAGTCGCACCTGAAGGAGTTCGACGACTTGATGGTGAAGGGGGACGAGCCCGGGCGGCGGCTGGACTTCATCAGCCAGGAGATGCTGCGCGAGGCGAACACGATGGGATCGAAGGCAAATGATTCGAAGCTGACGTCGCGGATCGTGTCGATGAAGGCGGAGATCGAGAAGTTGAAAGAGCAGATTCAGAACATTGAGTGAGTAGTGAGTAGGAGGTAGGGGGTAGGAAAAGCAACGGCATTACGAGTCGTGGCCTTTCCTACCTGCTACCGACTACCCACTACCGACTCCGGGGAACAACGGTGTGGCCATCGAAATCGACAAACTGCACGAGGCGTCAGGGCCGATGACAACCATCGCCCCCGGTCGCCTCATCGTCATCTCCGGCCCTTCCGGCGTCGGCAAGACCACGATCTGCCAGGCCCTCCGCGGCCGCGGCAGGATCGTCCGTTCAGTCTCGGCGACCACGCGCGCCCCCCGGCCCGGCGAGGCTCACGGGCGCGACTACTTCTTCCTCAAGCGGGAGGAATTCATCGCTAAACGCGACGCGAAGGGATTCCTGGAGTGGGCCGAGTACGCGGGAAACCTGTACGGGACGCCGAAGGACTTCGTGCAGGAACAGACGAAGGACGGAAATTTTCCGCTTCTGGAAATCGAAGTCCAGGGCGTCGTGCAGTTGCGCCAGCAGGGCTGGCCGGGGATTTACGTCTTCATCGCCCCCCCGTCGATCGACGACCTTCGCACGCGGCTGGAGAAGCGCGGCAACATGCCCCCCGAGGTGATCGCGAGACGGATCAAGGTGGCCGAGGAAGAACTCAAACACAGGGAGCTCTACGATTTCACGGTCGTGAACGACACCATCGACCGTGCGCTCGCAGAGGTCCTGGACATTCTGGACAAGAAACTCAAGAAGGAGTGACAACGTGATCGAAGCGAAGATGAAGATCGAGGACGCCATCCGCAAGGCGGGCGGCCGATTCAAGCTGACGACGCTGATCCAGAAGCGGCTGCAGGAGTTGAACAAGGGAGCGCCGGCGCTGGTGGAGATGCCCGGGAAGCCGATGATCGACATCGTGCTGGAGGAGATTCTGACGGACAAGATTGCGCTGGTGACGGAGCAGGAGTTGAAGGATCAGCTTCTGCAGGGATGAAGGGCAGTGGGTAGGGGGTAGTGGGTAGGAGGTAGGAACGACTACGGCACGCGAGGTTCGGGCCGTTCCTACCTCCTACCCACTACCCCCTACCCACCGCATTGTCGCGCCGAGAGCCGCACTACAACGGAGAGACCGAGTGGCGAGCAAACGCATCGTCATAGGGGTTTGCGGCGGCATCGCCTGCTACAAGGTGTGCGATGTCGTGTCTCTCCTCTACCAGCGCGGCTTCGACGTCACCGTCATCATGACGCAGGCCGCGCAGAAGTTCGTGAAGCCCTTCACGTTCCAGACGCTGTCCCACAAGAAGGTCTACACCGACTTGTTCGACGAGACCCAGTTCGACCCATCCCACATCTACCTCGCCGACAACGCCGACCTTTTCCTCATCGCCCCCGCGACCGCCGACGTCATCGCCAAGCTTGCGGTGGGCATCGCGGACGACCTGCTCACGACCTGCGCCCTTGCGCTCAAAGCGCCCCTCATGCTCGCGCCTTCCATGAACGACAACATGTGGAACCACCCGACCGTGAAAACAAACCTCACTACCCTCGGCGCCCGCGGCGCCCTTTGCGTCGCCCCCGACGTCGGCTACCTCGCCTGCGACCGCGTCGGCGCGGGGCGGCTCCCGGCGCCCGAGGTCATCGTCGCCGCCGTCGAAAAGCTTCTCGGACCGGGACCGGGCCGGACTTTTCCAGTCGGGAAATAGTCGCCGTGCGCGTCCTCATCACCGGCGGCCCGACGCACGAGTATCTCGACCCCGTGCGCTGCCTCACGAATCCGTCGACCGGGCGAATGGGCATGGCGCTGGCGCGGGCGGCGGCGAAGCGCGGGCACCGGACGGTGCTCGTAACCGGGCCGACGATATTCCCCGACCCGAAGGGCGTGCGCGTCGTCCGCGTCGTCAGCGCGCTGGACATGGACCGCGCGGTGCGGCGCGAGTTTCCGATATGCGATGTCGTCATCGGCAGCGCCGCCGTGTCCGATTACAGGCCCGAGTCGGCCGCCGCTTCCAAGATCAAGAAGGGCCCCGCGATGATGACGCTGCGTCTCCTGAAAAATCCCGACGTCCTCGGCGGCTGCGGCGCGCGCAAGGGGAAACGGCTGCTGGTCGGCTTCGCGCTGGAGACCGACTGCGGGCTCGAAAACGCCGCCGACAAGATGCGCCGCAAGCGCCTCGACCTCATCGTCCTCAACGGCCCGGAGTCGTTCGGCGCGAACCGCATCGGCCCGACGCTTCTCACGCCTGACGGGAAACGACGCGCGTTCGGTGCTATGACGAAGGACCGGCTGGCGGCGAAGATCGTGGTGTTTGTCGAAGGACTGCGACGGTGAACCAAACATGACTTTCTGGAACCTGAGCAAGCCGGACTACAAGAGCGACTACCAGCATTCGTTCGTGAACGGCGCCCTCGAGCATCCCTTTGGTGTTCCTGGAATCGAGTGCTCCCGATGTGGGGCGACTTGGGGCGGTTCCAGAGTGTTACCTATAGATTGCCCGTCCGCGCTTCGTCGCCGAAGGCACTTGCGCGAGCGATGGCCGCTGCCGGACGCCGAGCACCGACGCCTCCGCGAGGAAATCCAGAGCGCCGTCAGGAAACGGGGGCAAGAGTGTCCTTCGCTGAGACCCGGCGACGACCTGCAACCAGGCATCCTCGACATTCCCTCTCTGCCCCGCTTCGATTTTCTGTGGTGCAGGCTGGGAACTGTCGTGGTCTCCGAGCGTGTCCGTGGCGTGATTCAGTCCGTCTGCAGAACGGGTGTTTCGTTCGCACCCGTGAAATTGCGGAAAGTTGGGAAGCGTGAGGCGACGATTCCCGCGCCCATCCCGGAAAGTGGAGAACCCGAAGACATCATCAAAGAAGCTCAGCCGGTTCGCCGGAAATCCCATATCGGTCCGTACTACGAAATGATCGTGGAGAGGGAATCCAAGTCTCCTCCGGGAGGCCATCCGGTTTCAACCTGTAGCGAGTGCGGGCGCGACAAGATTGATGACAAGAAGCGGCGCATCACGATGACATCGCGGATGTGGAGAGGTGATCCCGTGTTTCTCCTCGCGACGACGCTCTACATCATCGTCACAGACGAGGTTAGGACGCGCCTCGAAGCGCTGCGACCGACGAATGTACGTTTTGTTTCGCCGGATTCGTTTTGAACCCCATTTCTCCAGGCGCTAGCGCGATCCCAAGCTGTCGCGTGGACTTCTGCCTTAGCTCCGACACACGTCGAGGTACGATAGTGCGATGATACGGATGCCTGCCGACTACAGCCGCGAGACTCTCGAGTGGTTCCGCCTGTCTCCCGAGCGACGCTTCGAGGAGTCGATGCGTCTCTGGGAGAATTTCCTCCTGCTAGGAGGCCGCCTTGACCCCGAGCCCGATCCGCAAAGTCCTTTCTACGTTTTCCAGGCATCGCGTTCGCGCGCTGCTCATGGGCGGGCAGGCGTGCATCGTGTACGGCGGGGCGGAGTTCAGCCGCGACGTGGACCTCGCCGTCGATCCGACTGAGTCGAACCTGCGTCGCGTGCGCGCGGCGCTGTCAGCATTGAAGGCTGAGCCGGCCTATTTTCCGCCGCTGTCGTCCCGAGTGCTCCGGCGGGGCCACGCGTGCCATTTTCGTTGCCGCGTCCCGGAAGCGCACGGCCTGCGCGTGGACCTCAGGTCGAAGATGAGAGGCGTGGCCGGATTCCCTGTGCTGTGGAACCGTCGAGTCGAGCGCAAGGCGGGCCAGCCCGCGCTTCGGATCAAAATTCTCTCGCTACCGGACCTCGTCCGGGCCAAGAAAACCCAGCGAGACAAGGACTGGCCGATGATCCGCCGGATGATTGACGCAGAAATCGTCTCAACGCCGCGGCCACAATCGGCCCGTGTGAAATTCTGGCTGAAGGAGTGTCGCACGCCAGAGGTGCTGATCGATCTCGTTCGGGAGTTCCGGCAAATCGCGCTTCGCGAAGCTCGCACGAGGGCCGCCGTTCGAGAGGCGATGTCCGGCGATCCGGATCGGGTTTATCGCGAACTGCGGGCCGAGGAGGATCGTGAGCGACGCGAAGATCGAACCTACTGGACTCCGCTCATGCGCGAGCTCGAAAGCCAGCGCCTGGGCCGCCACAGTTGAGTCGCCTCGCCCAGCAACGCTGACCTCCCCGAGATGCCCTTCCTACCTCCTACCAACTACCCCCTACCCACTCCCCGCTTCCCG
Organism: Planctomycetota bacterium; assembly: GCA_009773755.1. GTDB lineage: Bacteria > Planctomycetota > MHYJ01 > WSZJ01 > WSZJ01 > WSZJ01. The sequence continues at coordinate 17,436 of WSZJ01000072.1, forward strand.
CACCAGCCGCCCAAGCTATGATCCCGCCGCCCATGGAACCCCTCACCGACCGCTTCTACGCCGCCTTCGCGCTCGACCCGGACCGGCTGCGCACGCCGAACGGGCCGGACGTGCCGCTGGACATGCTGACGGGGGACAAGGAGCCGCCGCCGTGGGTGAGCTGGCGGGTGGTGCCGGGGCGGCTGGCGCGGGAGACGTTCAAGGAGTGGGAGGAGGAACACGGCGTGCATCTGCCGGAGTCGTTCCGGGGGTGGTTCCTGGCGCGGCACACGCTCGCGGTCGACTGCGGGATCCTGCGCCTCGCGTGCTCGCCGTCGAACAAGCCGTTCGCGGACCTCGACGAGCTTCTCGAATGGGACGAGGAGCCGATCCGCGCGCGGGAGATTTTCCCGATCGGCGACGAGGCCCTGTACAAAGCGGGCCCGCTCTGCCTCGACCTGCGCGGAAAAACCGGCGAGCCGCCGGTCGTCTACTGGAACGCGGACGCGCAGGAGATTTCCCCGCCGGTCTTCTCGTCGTTCCCGAAGCTGCTCGAGCTCACGGCGTTTGCGATGGAGACGGGGCTGAAGCTCTTTGAAGATGAAGCGGTTCTCACGCAGTTCCTCGCGCTCGACCCGGAAGGCGCGGGCGGACCCGGAGCGGCGTACTGGAGAGGCGAAGGTCCGGACGAATAGATTTTTCCGAACCTTCCCGCGAACCGCACGTCAGAATGCCCTTATGAACTCCCGTCTCCGAACTCCCGTCTCCCGTCTGGTTTTTCTTCTCGCACTCGCCGCGGCGGTCGCCGCCGGCCCGCCGGGGTCCGATGAGCCGTTCAAGGAAGCGGCCACGAGTCCTCTCTCGCACGTCCGCGCCCATGCGGCCGCCGCGCCGCCGGAATCGCTCGACCAGGACGACCTCAAGGCGCTCATCGCATTGCTTTCGGACCGCGATCTGAAAGTGCGGCAGCTCGCGGCGCATGGCCTCGGCCTCCGCGCCGAACAGGCCGGCGAACGCGGCGCGCGCGCGCTGGTCGCGGCGGCGGTCGACCCGTTCTCGGGCGTCGAATACGCCGCC
>WSZJ01000073.1 GCA_009773755.1 Planctomycetota bacterium
TGATGGCCGGGAAGCCCATCGCGCCGGGAGCGCCGGGGACGACGACCGGAGTCGCCGGCGAGCCGAAGCCGGGTTACGCCCGCATGACTCCGATGGCGCCCGGGGCGATCCCTCAGCCGCCGAAGTCCACGCCCGCCAAGAAGGCGGAGGAAGACCCGCGTAAACGCCAGCTCGAATTGTCCCGCAGAAAATTCCTCGGCCTCGTCTCGTGGTCCACGCTCGGCTGGGGAGCCTTCACCGGCGCCTCCGCCGCCAGCGGCGCCGTCACGGCGCGCTTCATGTTCCCCAACGTCCTCTACGAACCGCCCGCGACCGTCAAGGTCGGCTTTCCGGACGAATACCCTGAGCCGTACGTCGAAGAGCGCTTCAAGGACACCAACGGCATCTGGGTTGTGCGCAAGGACAACAAGATCTTCGCGATCACGACGGTCTGCACGCACCTCGGGTGCACGCCGAACTGGCTGCCGAACGAAGGGAAGTTCAAGTGCCCGTGCCACGGCTCGGGGTTCCGGCAGACGGGGATCAACTTTGAAGGCCCGGCGCCGCGGCCGCTCGAGCGCGCGGCGATCAAGCTGCTGGACGACGGGCAGATCCTCGTGGACAAGTCGAAGAAGTACCAGTTCGAGAAGGGGCAGTGGGACGATCCGGATTCGTTTATCACCGTGGTTTAAGGGAGACTCGAAGTGGCCGAAGTGAAACCACCTGCACCCCCTCCGCCTCCGGCGCCGCCGCCGCCGCCGGAAGGGATCAAACATCCCGAGCCCGGGAAAAAGCCGTCGCTGCTGGACCAGTTCTGGACCGGGCAGATCTGGACGTCGATCTTCCGGCACGGGATGCCGGACACGCCGCGCAACCGGACGCTGGCGGTCATGTCGAACGTGTGGCTGCACCTGCATCCGCCGAAGATCCGCAAGAGCGGGATCCGGATGAAGTACACGTGGTGCATGGGCGGGCTGACGTTCTTCCTGTTCCTGGTCGAGACGGTGACGGGCGTGCTGCTGATGTTCTATTACCGACCGACCGCGGAATTCGCTTACGCCGACATCGTTTCGCTGCGTGAGGACATCCCGCTCGGAATCATGCGCGAGATCCACCGATGGGGCGCGCATGCGATGGTGATCACGGTCTGGCTCCACATGATGCGCGTCTTCCTGACCGGCAGTTACAAGCCGCCGCGGGAATTCAACTGGAACGTCGGGGTGATCCTGCTCGTGCTCACGCTCCTGCTCTCGTTCACCGGCTACCTCCTGCCGTGGGACCAGCTTGCGATGTGGGCGGTCACCGTCGGCACCAACATGGCGCGCGCAACCCCCGTCGTCGGCCATGAAGGCCCCGGCGCTTCGTTCCTCAAGCTCGGCGACATTTCCCTCGTTCACGCCGGCTCCGACGTCCGTTACGGCCTGCTCGGCGGGCGGTTCGTCGCTCCCGCCGCGCTGCTCCGCTTCTACGTCCTCCACTGCGTCGCGTTCCCGCTCGCGGCAGCGGTGCTCATCGCCGTCCACTTCTGGCGCGTCCGCAAGGACGGCGGCGTTTCGGGGCCCATGTAAACCATGAACACCCTGACGCTCCTCGCCTGGGAACCGCCGGAGTTCTACACGGACCTGGTCAACGCGCTCGTCGGAAGCGCCGCGACCTTCGTGCTGCTTTCGACGGTGGGCCTGATGCTCGGGCTCAAGTACTACCGGGTGCTGACCAAGCCGAAGGTCGCCGGCCCGATCGCCCTGCTGGCCGGATTCCTGCTCTTCATCAGTTACAAGAACCCGCAGTTCAGCACGATCGCGTCGCTTCCCGACAACGTCCCGATCGTCATGATGGTCGCAAGCGTCGGTTTCTTTGTCTGGCTCGCGTTCCGCCAGATGGCCCTGAACGACGAGCGCCTCGACCAGGGGCTGCCGCCGAAGGAAGCCGAGGCCAAGGAAGTCGAGAAGACGTTCGTCTGGCCGGACCTGGTCTACATCGAGTTCATCTGCCTGATCCTGTTCACGGTCTTCCTGATTCTCTGGTCGATCGCGCTCAAAGCGCCGCTGGAACAGCCCGCGAACCCCGCCAAGACGCCGAATCCGTCGAAGGCGCCGTGGTACTTCCTCGGGCTGCAGGAAATGCTGGTGTACTTCGACCCGTGGATCGCCGGCGTCGTGCTGCCCACGATGATCATCACGGGGCTCATGATGCTCCCGTACATCGACAAGAACCCGAAGGGGAACGGCTACTACACCTTCAAGGAACGCAAGTTCGCCATCTCCGTGTACATGTTCGGTTTCGTCGTCGCCTGGGTGCTCCTCATCTTCATGGGCACCTTCCTGCGAGGCCCGAACTGGAACTTCTTCGGCCCGTACGAGAGATGGGACATCCACAAGCTCGAACCGCTCACGAACGTGAACCTCTCGGAACTCGTCTACCTCAAGGCGTTCGGCGTCGGGATGCCGCGCAACTGGTTCATACGAGAATTCTGGGGGATCCTCCTGCTGCTCATTTACTTCGTCGTGGCCCCGGGAGCCCTCGTCCGGTTCGTGCCCATGTTCCGCAGGTTCTACGACTCCATGGGGATGGTCCGTTACAGCGTCTTCATCGTGCACCTCCTGGTCATGGCGGGGATGGTGATAAAAATGCTCAGCCGCTGGACCATGAACCTGAAGTACGTCGTCGCCATACCGGAATACTTCTTCAACATATAGCCCACCACGGAGCCAAGGCCTTATGCCAAAGCCGGCGGACCCCCTGAGCGACACGCTGTATGACATGCCCACGCTCAACAGGCTCTTCTTCGCCTCTTCCATCCTGCTCATCGCCGTCACCGTGTGGATGACGTGGCAGGACTACGACCGCAACTGGAAGCACTACCAGCGCGATTTCAACGAGCTGGCGCTGAAGCGGGCCGAAAAGGAGCGCGCGGCGCTTCAGTCCGGCCTCGACGCCAACCCGGAGCTGAAGCAGTTGCGTGCCGCGTTCGACAAGGCCCAGGTAACGGTCAAGGCGAACCAGGACAAGATCGACAAGCTGGAAGAAGAGCGCGAAAAGAACCGCGGCCCGCTGGAGAAGACGTATCAGAAATTCCAGTTCGACAAGTCGGAAGCCGACACCTACAAGTTCAGGGCGGAAAAGGCTTCCGTCGATTTCGAACACGCGAAGACGCATGCGACGGAACTGGAAGGGAAGGACGGAGCGGCGCACGCCAAGGCCGAACTGCCGGGGCTCGAGAAAGACCTGAAGGCGGCCTGGGAACGCTTCACGGCGAAGGACACCGAGACGGTCGAAGCGAAGAAGGTGTGGGAAAACCACGTCGCGATCGACGCGAAGTTCGGCAAGGACATCGACGAGATCCTGAAAGAGTCGACGGAGATCCAGAAGAAGATCGCGAAACTGGAATTCGATCTCACCGCGAAGCAGCGGCAGATCGCGAAGCTCGAACCTGACTTCCGCAAGGACATCCTGAACGCGCCCGGCATGGACTTCGTCGCCCCGACGGAGAAAATCGAGCAGAACATCCTGCCGCAGTTCCTCGAGGACGTGAATTTCTCCACGGTTTTCAAGATCGACCGTTGCACGACCTGCCACCTGGCGATCGACAAGAAGGGTTGGACCGACAAGGAGCTCGACGGGACGCCCTTCAGGAGCCACCCGAACCTCGAACTCTACGTCGGCGACGGCTCGCCGCACCCGATGTCGAGCTTCGGCTGCACGATCTGCCACAACGGCCAGGGGCGTTCGGTGGATTTCATCTACGCCGCGCACACGCCGAAGGACGCGAAGCAGGAAGAGGTCTGGAAAGAGAAGTACTCATGGGAACCGGTGGCGCACTACGACACGCCGATGCTGCCGACGCCGCACGCCGAGGCTTCGTGCACGAAGTGTCATTCGACGCAGCACCGCGTGACGATGGCGGACAAGCTGAACCACGGAAAGCAGGTGCTGGAAACGGTGGGGTGCTACGGCTGCCACCCGATCGCGGGGACGGAGGACCTGAGGAAGCCGGGGCCCAGCCTGTACGGCCTGAAGTACAAGGTGACCAGGGACTGGGCATACAACTGGATCTCCGACCCGACGCAGTTCCGGCCGACGACGAAGATGCCGAGGCCGTTCTATCTGTCGCCCGCGCTGAGCGACAAGGAGAGGGCGGACGTCGAAAAGCGAAACCAGGTCATGGTGATGGGTCTCGTCGAGTTCCTCTGGGAAAACGAGAACCTTCCCGAAGTCGACAAGAAGGGGTATCCGGCGCCGCCTGCCGGGGACGCGGCGAAAGGAAAGGTGCTGGTCAACGCAGTCGGATGCATCGCGTGCCACGTCGTCGACAAGTACGGAGAGAAGGGGACCGAGTACCGCTCGTTCGGGCCTAATCTGGCCGGAGTAGGGAGCAAGTTGAATCCCGGCTGGACCTTTGCGTGGCTGAAGGATCCTTCGAAGTACTTCCATGCGACGAACATGCCGAACCTGCGCCTGTCGGACAAGGAAGCGGCCGATGCGACGGCGTACCTGATGACGCTGAAGCACCCGGACAAGTTCGAGGAACGCAAGACTCCGGAGCTCGACGACACGCTGATGAAAGTCCTCGACGGGACGATCATCGACTTCAAGAAGGGCCAGATGTCCATGGCCCAGGCCGCCGATCAAACCGGCAAACTCTCGCAGAAAGACAAATTGCTCTGGCTCGGCGAGAAGGCCGTCAACCAGATGGGCTGCTTCGGCTGCCACGACATCAAGACGTTCGAGAAGACCAAGAAAATCGGAGCCGAGCTGACCGGGTCCAACTCGACGGGCACCAAGGACATCACGAAATTCGACTTCGGCTTCCGCCACGAACTCCAGCACGGCCATCACCCGCTTCCCAACGACAAGATCAACTGGGTCCGGGCCAAGCTCGCAGAACCGCGAACGTTCGACGGCGGGCGCATCGTGGCGTACGAAGACCGGCTCCGGATGCCGAAGTTCAACCTGACAACCCGCTGTTCGTGCGCCGCATGTCGCACGAGGAAACCGTGATCGACCGCGGAAAGCGGCTGGTGACGCTGTCGAACTGCGCGAGCTGCCACAAGACGGGGGTGTGGACGACGCGGATCGAGCTGACGGGCTCGGGGGACGAGACCAACGCGGGCGACATCAACGCGATGAAGCTCTATGCGGCGCGCCACATCATGAGTGACGGGCGCCAGGTCGACCGCATCAGCGAAGAGGAACTGGCGATCCTTGGCAAGAAGGGCATCAAGATTCTCTTCAAGAAGGGAACATGGCTGACGACCGGCGTGAACGACAAGCTGATTGAGGAGAACATCCGGCGGATTCTCGTCTACGGTGAGGGCGAAGGGGCGATGAAGGACCTCGTGGCGGAGAACATGGGGCCGCCCGTCATCGTCGGGGAAGGGGCCAAGGTCAATCCGGAGTGGCTCTTCAGTTTCTTCAAGTCTCCCACGTCGATCCGTCCCTGGATGCAGCCCGAGGACAACGACTACGCCAAGATGGGCGTCCGGATGCCGACGTTCGGGTTCACGGACGCCGAAGCGACTTTGCTCGTGGAACACTTCGCCTATCTTTCGGGCGAGCACACGCCGTTCCGGTACCAGCCTCCGCTGGATCCCGCGGTGCGGGAGAAGATGATCTCGACGGGGGAAAGGGTGTTCAAGCGGAACGACTGCGGCAAGTGCCACATCGTGGCGGGCGTGAAACTCATCTCGAGCTCTCCGGCTCCTGCCTTCGCGTTGACCGCGCCGCGCATCCAGAAGGACTGGTTCGGCCCCTGGATCCGCGATCCGCAGTCGTTTGCGCCCGGCACCGGCATGACGAGCTGGAGCGAGGAGCAGGTCAAGCCTGACGAGGTCGACTCGCTGCGCGAGTACATCTGGAGCCTTCACGGGAAATAGTCCACTTGGAAAAACCGAACGAAAAATCATCCCAGAAAGGGGAGCAATAAGATGACGAACGTCCTGAAGTACGGATTTGTGCTGGCGCTGTCGGTGGTGCTCGTGTCGGGCTGCGGCAAGACCGAGGAAAAGAAACCCGCGGGCGGCGGCGGCGGCGGCGGTGGTGGCGACGCGCTTCCTGACAATACGGTCGAGGTGAAGCCGGACGCGGCGACGGTCGGGTCGATCAAGTTCACGGCGAAGCTGAAGGGCGCGGCTCCGGCGCGCGCGCCGATCGACATGTCCGACGCGGACTGCGCCGCGGCCCATGCCGCGGAGCCGGCGCTCGACGAGACGGTCGTTCCCGGATCCGGCGGGACGCTTCAGAATGTCATGGTCTGGATCGATTCGGGGCTCGACGCCAAGTACGTCTTCAAGGCCCCTTCCACCCCGGTCGTGATCGACCAGAACGGCTGCGTCTACAAGCCGCACGTGCTGACGATGATGACGAAGCAAGGCGCCGAAGTCCTCCCTCACGCTGACGACCGGGTCGAAGGACAAGACGTTCAGCAAGGCTGAAGCGCCGGTGAAGATGAAGTGCGAAATCCACGGCTGGATGGGCGCGCACGTCGGCGTCTTCAAGCATCCGTATCACGGCGTGACGGGCGCGGATGGTTCGGTGACGCTGAAGGATGTGCCGCCGGGGACGTACACGCTGAAGGTGTGGCACGAGAAGTACGGGCAGAAGGACGTGCAGGTGACGTTGAAGGACAAGGGAGCGGAGTCGGCGAGCGCGGAGTTTGGGGACTAAGGTCAGCGGGCAGGCGGGCAGGCGGGCGGGCCCGGAACAAGAGCCAGGCTTCCGGCGGAGGCGCGAACTTGCGCCTCCGCTCTTTTGTTGGCTGAAGCTTCACCGAATTCGAAGGAATTGACCGATTCGGCGGGTCTGGCGCCTTGAGCGCAAGGATGCCGCACCGCACGCCGCAATGCAGGGGCACGGAAAGGGAATGGCCTTTGCGTTCCAGACAGGACACTCTCGCGACGGGAGGCTGACATGCGCTCCTCGATGCTCCGACGAATCGCCTGCTTCGCGGCCGTCGCTTGCATGGCGGGCTGTTATTCGAAGTGCATGCCTACGAAGACTGTCACGGCTCCGCGCCACGGGGGCGAGGGGCCGATCGCGGTCGCGTTGCCTCCGTCCGATTCTCTCGGTTCCATTTCCGGCCGCCTGCGCTTCGTCGGAACTCCGCCCCTGCGGGCTCCCATCGAGATGTCGGAAGCGTCGTGCCTGTGCCTGCATGTCGGCGGGACGGTGCTGGAGGAAACGGTCGAAGTGGGACCTGACGGCGGATTGAAAAACGCCATGGTGTGGGTGGCGAAGGGGCTCGACCCTGCGCTCGCCTGGCCCTTGCCCGCAAAGCCGGCGGTGCTGACGCAGGCGGGATGCCTTTATGTGCCGCACGTTCTCTCGATGAGGGCGAGGCAGCCGCTCGAGGTGCGCAACGACGACGACGTGTCTCACAATGTTCACACGCATCCGAAGCTGAACGAAGAGGACAACTGGAGCCAGGGGCCGCGGCATGTCGACCTGCTCACGACGACGTCGCGGCACCGGACGTTTACGAAGGCGGAGGATCCGTTCCTGGTCGGCTGCGATGTCCACGGCTGGATGGGCGCGAGGGTCGGAGTGTTCAGGCATCCGTTCCATGCCGTGACGGGCGAGGACGGGGAATTCCGGCTGGAGGGCGTGCCGGAAGGAAAACTCACGCTGCGGATCTGGCACGAGAAGCTCGGGACGCGCGACGTCGAGGTGGAAGTGAAGCGCGGCGTCGAGGCTGCGGTCGAATCGGAGTTCGGCGCGCCATGAGCGCGGCGATTACCGGTTGCCAAGTCGAACCATCGCGGGTACAGCATGACACCGTGACTGGACCCGCCATCGTCGTGCGCGCGCTCGAGAGGGAATTCGGCGAGAGAAAGGCGCTCGCGGGGGTCAGCTTCGAAGTGCGCGAAGGCGAGATCTTCGGGCTTCTCGGCCCGAATGGCGGCGGGAAGACGACGCTCTTCCGGATTCTCGCCACGCTCCTGCCTCCGACGCGCGGAACGGCGGCGATCCTGGGTCACGACGTCGTCGCGGACCCGGCGGCGGTGCGGCGCGCGATCGGCGTCGTGTTCCAGGCGACGAGCACCGACAAGAAGCTGACGTCGCTTGAAAACCTGATCTACCAGGGGCACATGTACGGGATGAGCGGCGCCCCTCTGCGCAAGCGCGCCATGGAACTGCTCGAGCGATTCGGCGTCGCCGACCGCGCAGGGGAGTACTGCGAAAAGCTGTCGGGCGGTTTACGGCGGCGCGTGGAGATCGCGAAGGGCCTGCTGCACGGGCCGAAGGTTCTGCTGCTCGACGAGCCGAGCGCGGGGCTCGACCCGGGCGCGCGGCGCGAGCTGCGTGAAGTGCTTGAGGGGCTGAAGAAGGACGGCACCACCGTGCTTCTCACGACGCACTTCATGGAGGAAGGCGCGATGGCCGACCGCGTCGCCATCCTCGACCGCGGGCTGATCGTCGCCCTCGGAAAACCCGAATCGCTCTGCGCCGAATCCGGCACCGACGTCGTTTCAATTCGCTCTCGCGACCCCGGAAAACTGCGCGACGCCATCGCGGCGAAATTCCAGGCGCCCGTCAGCCTCCTCGACGGCCAGCTTCGCGTCGAGCGCAGCCGCGGCCACGAATTCGTCCCGCAACTCGTCGAGTCGTTTCCGGGGCAGGTGGAAGCGGTGACCGTCGCCAAGCCGACGCTCGAGGACGTGTTCGTGCGCAAGACCGGGAGGTCGTTCGTCGAAGAACCCGCGCCGGCCGCGCCGAAGAAGGGGCACTGATGCTGCTCCCCGCCTTTTCCCTCGCGAAACGCGAACTGGTGCGCTTCTTCCGCCAGCGCGGCCGCGTCATCGGCGCCCTCGCGACGCCGGTGATGTTCTGGCTGATCATGGGGTCCGGAATCGGGAGGTCCTTCGCGGGCGAGGGCGGCGACTACCTGAAGTACGCATTCGCCGGTACCACGACCATGATCCTGCTCTTCACGTCGATCTTCGCGTCGATCTCGATCATCGAGGACCGGCGTGAAGGATTCCTGCAGTCCGTCCTCGCCTCCCCCGCCCCGCGCGCCAGCATCGTGCTCGGCAAAGTCCTCGGAGGCACCGCGCTCGGCTTCGTGCAGGCATTCCCCTTCCTGCTGCTCGCCCCGACCGTGGGACTGCCGCTCACCGCGATCGGCCTCGCCGCCGGCGCCGCTTCACTCGCCCTGACCTCCTTCTTCCTTTCCTCCGTCGGCTTCTTCTTCGCCTGGCGCTCCGAGTCCGTCGCCGGCTTCCACGGGATCATGAACGTCGTCCTGATGCCGATGTGGCTGATTTCGGGCGCGCTGTTTCCGCTAGACGGCGCCCGCTCGTGGATGGGGTACGCAATGCGCGCGAACCCTCTGACCTACGGCCTCTCCGCGCTCAAGTCGGCCATCATTCCCGGCGCGCACGAGCCTTTCCGCATGGCGACTTCCTTCGCCGTCATCGCCTGCTGCGCCGCCGGGGCATTCGTCGCGTGCTCGGTTTCGGTAAAGGGGGACAAGGCATGAAGCGCCTCGCGCTCGCGGCCGGGGTGTTGGCGCTCGGCGCGGGGACTGCGCTGGGGCTGTGGGCGGTGCTGAAGCCGTCGCCGGTCCTCGAGATCGACCAGGAAGCGCCTGACTTTTCCATGGTGGACCAGGAAGGCCGGACGATCACGAAGGCGGACCTGCTGGGACGCGCCTGGATCGCGGATTTCATGTTCACACACTGTTCCGGGGTCTGCCCGGTCCTGCTGACGCGATTTGAAGAACTCAATCGTGTGCTGCCGCCCGGCGTCGTTCTGGTCTCGTTTTCGATGGACCCGCTTCGCGACACGCCGGAAGCGCTGAAGAAGTATGCATCGGACTCGAAGGTTGATTTGAAGCGGTGGCGATTCGTGTCTACGGGGTCGGTTGCGAAGCGCAATGAGCTTGCGAAGGGACTCATGACCGACGCGGGAGAAAACCCCGGGGACGCGGTCAACTCGGTGATCCACAGCGAGTACTTCATGCTTGTCGACGCCTCCGGCCGCATCCGTGGCGCGTACCAGAGCGGTGACGAGGCGAGACTGTCGAGGCTGAAGAAGGACGCGCGGGAGCTCTCGCTGTCGGGCGTATACGGGCTTCCCGCTGTCAACGCCGGGCTCAACGGAGCCTCCCTGTTTCTACTCGGCCTGGGGCTTGCGTTCGCAAAATTCCGCCGCTTCGAGGCCCATGCGTTCCTCGTCCTCGGGTCGGTCGCCTGTTCGACGGCATTCCTCGCCTGCTACCTGACATATCACTACCTCGCCGGCGCGACGCGCTTCCCCGGCACGGGCGCCGCGCGAACTCTCTACTTCGTGATGCTGGTCAGCCACACGATTCTCGCCGTCGCCGTCCCGCCGCTCATCATCACTGTCATCGTCAAGGCCGCCCGCCGGCGTTGGGAAACGCACAAGAACTGGGCCCGGATCACGGTCCCGATCTGGGCGTACGTTTCAGGAACCGGCGTCCTGATTTACTGGGTGCTTTTCCGCGGAAGCTGGTAATCCTCCACGGTTTAGGAAAGGGTGCATTCCTTGACACAAAATCCGCGTTTCGGTGTACTTCGCGCCTTAATGCCCGGGAAAACCCGGGTCGATTCACCAGGAATTTTCACCCTTGGAGGGATCCGATGAAGGGATCCGCGAAACTCCTCGCGTCGCTTGCCGTGGCGGTCTTTGCGCTCCTGGCCGCGATGCCCGCGTTTGCCACCGACGGCCCGGTTCCCAACTGGATGCCGCAGAACGTCAACTCCGGATACGGCAATCGAGTCGACGATCTGTACTTCGGCATCTACGTGATCGTGGCGGCGTTCTTCTTCCTGACGGAGGGTCTCATCCTGTTCTGCTGTATCGCGTTCCGTGCGCGCGAGGGGCGGAAGGCGAAGTACATCCACGGGAGCAACGTGATCGAGGTGATCTGGACGGTGATTCCGGCCTTGATCCTGATCGGAATCGGCATCGCCCAGGCCGGCACGTGGCACGACATCCGGCTGTCGTTCCCGAAGGAAAGCGACCCGAATACCACGGTGATCCAGACATTTCCGAAGCAGTACGAATGGCACTTCCGCTACGCGGGAGCCGACAACCAGTTCGGGTCGGCCGACGACGTCTACACGACCAGCATCCACGTGCCGCTCGGGAAAAAGGTGCTGAACAAGCTGTCGTCCTCCGACGTAATCCACTCGTACTTCGTGCCTCACGCCCGCGTGAAGCTGGACGCCATGCCCGGGATGATGGGGCGTACCTGGTACACGATGGACAAGTACTCGGTCTGGGACATCAAGGCCGAGAAGATGGTGATCTTGACGGGCGAAGAGCTGGCCGGCAAGAAGGTGGGGTGGTCGATCCAGAACGGCCCGACGCGTGACCACTGGGGTTTCATCCTGTCCGAAACGATGATCGACGCGAAGGAGAAGGCCATCCAGTCGGGCATGAAGAAGTACTCCTACGCCGCGATCCCGAACAAGACGACTGTAAAGGTCTGGCACCAGGGCAAGTTCCAGGACGCGCCGATCGGGGAAGTGGAATTTGTTTTCCACCGCTACGAAGTTGCGTGCGCCGAACTTTGCGGCATGCAGCACTACAACATGCGCTCTTTCGTGTACGTAGATCCGCCCGAGGTCTACGCCGCGTGGTACGCCGCTGTCTGCGCTCAGGCGGCGAAAACGGGCGCGCCCGAGACGACGACAAAACGCTGGCACTTGAACTGGGACAAAGCACACCCCACCTGGAATAAGGTGATCGACTAATGAGCGAGCACGCCCAAGACCACGCGCACCCTGCGCCTCACGAGCACATCCCGGTCGAGCCGAAAGGGTTCATCCGCAAGTACATCTTCTCGATCGACCACAAGTGGATCGGGAAGCAGTACCTGGTGACCTCGCTGTTCTTCCTGATCGTCGGCGGCGGCCTCGCGATGCTGATGCGCTGGCAGCTGGCCTATCCCGGCTCGACCGTGCCGGTCATCGGGGGATTGCTCAAGAACTCGTGGATCTGCGGTCCTGAAGGAGCGGTGAGCCCCGAAGGGTTCAACCAGCTCGTCACGATGCACGGGTCGATCATGATTTTTCTCGTGATCATCCCAATCCTGGTCGGCGCGTTCGGCAATTTCCTGATTCCGCTTCACGTGGGCGCGCGCGACGTTGCGTTCCCCATCCTCAACGCGGTCTCGTACTGGCTGTACTTCCCCGCAGGGCTGATTTTCCTCGCCTCCTTTTTCGTCGGTGACGGAGGCGCTGGATCGGGGTGGACGGCGTATCCACCGCTTTCCGACTTGAACAACTCGGCGCCCGGAATGCACTACGGCCAGGTCTTCTGGCTCTTCGGCGTCTTCCTCGTCGGATTCAGCTCGATCCTCGGCGGCATGAACTTCATGACGACGATCATCAAGCTCCGCGCGCCCGGCATGACCTGGACGCGCATGCCGCTCGTCACCTGGGCGCAGTTCGTCACCGCGCTCTTCCAGCTCCTCGCGACCCCGGTTCTCGCGTCCGCGATGATGCTGCTCATGATGGACAAGCTCTTCGGCTGCTCGTTCTTCATCCCCCGCGACCTGGCCATCGCCGATGCGCCGACCGGTCGTTCCGGTAACGGCCACCCGCTGCTCTGGCAGCACATCTTCTGGTTCTACAGCCACCCCGCCGTGTACATCCTCATCCTCCCCGGCATGGGCCTCGCCAGCGACCTCCTCGCCTGCTTCTCCCGCAAACCGATCTTCGGCTACAAAGTCATGGTCGTCTCCATGACCGGCATCATGGGCCTCGGCTTCATCGTCTGGGGCCACCATATGTTCCAGTCGGGCATGGACCCCCGCCTCGGCACCGCGTTCATGATGAGCACCATGCTCATCGCGCTGCCGTCGGGCGTGAAGTGCTTCAACTGGATCGCGACGCTATGGCAGGGAAGCATCCGCTTCACCGTCCCGATGCTCCACGCGCTGTCCTTCCTCTCCATGTTCATCATCGGCGGCCTCTCCGGCCTCTGGATGGCCGCGACGCCCGTCGACATCTTCATCCACGACACCTACTACGTCGTCGCTCACTTCCACTACGTCGTCTTCGGCGGCACGCTCTTCGCCGTCTTCGGCGGGCTCGTCTTCTGGTTCCCGAAGATGTACGGCCGGATGATGAACAACGCGCTCGGCTACATCCACTGGACGCTCACGTTCATCACGTTCAACCTCGTCTTCTTCCCGATGCACATCCTCGGGGAAGCGGGCGCCATGCGGCGCGTGTCGACGCACACGATCTACGAGTTCCTCCAGCCGATCCAGTGGATGAACGTGATGATCTCGCACGCTGCGTTCATCCTCGGGTTCTCCCAGCTCATCTTCGTCTTCAACCTGTTCTGGAGCATGTACCGCGGGAAGAAAGCTGAAGGAAACCCCTGGCAGTCGGCCACGCTGGAGTGGACCGGCCCGTCGCCGCTTCCGTACCACAACTTCGACAAGGTTCCTGTCGTGCACCGCGGCCCTTACGAGTATTCGACGGGAGTGGGGGACAAGGACTGGATTTCGCAGGACGAGCCGGCCTCGGCCGGCGGCGGTCACGGAGGGCACTAGCGAGCAATGCGGAGTTTTTCGCGGCATAGCGTGAAATTCCACCCGCCGGGGGAGGGGGCCTGCCCCTGCGCCCGCGGAACGGAATTTTCATGGACGGGCCGTTCATGAACACTCATCGCCTCGCCGTATTCTCCGTCTTTGCCACGTTGATCCTGCTTTTCGCAGGCGGCCTCGTGACCACCACGGCCTCCGGGGACGCCGTTCCCGACTGGTGGTTCGTGCCGATTTCGTTCGGGACCTTTTTCCCGAAGATGACCGGCGGCGTGCTGTTCGAGCACGGCCACCGGCTTGTCGCCACGACGGTCGGCCTGCTCACGCTCGCGCTCGCGTTCCTGCTGTGCCGTTCCGACAAGCGCTGCTGGCTGCGCCGGCTCGGCCTCGTCGCCGTCGTCGGCGTCTGCGCGCAGGGGACCCTCGGCGGTCTTCGCGTCCACCACGCCGGCAATCCCGCGGTGATCGCCATCATCCACGCCTGCGTCGCCCAGCTCTTCCTCGGGGCGCTCGTCGCCATCGCCGTTGCCACGTCGCCGCGCTGGCAGGCCGAGACTTCCGAAGAGGCCCCCTCGTGGCTGCCATGGATCACCACGGCGACCTCGGCGCTCGTCTTCATCCAGATCTTCCTCGGCGCGATCCGCCGTCACACCGGCGCCGGGATCGACGTCCACGCCGTCTTTGCCGTCGCCGTCAGCGGCGCCATCCTCCTCGCGGCCGCGGAATGCTTCCGCCGCGAGCGCTTCCGTCGCACCGCCGCTTCCCTCGTGACCCTCCTGTTCGCTCAGATCGCCCTGGGGATCTGGACCTACATCCTCGTCCGCGGCGGCTTCGTCCGGTCCGTCAACGCTTCCGCCCTTCAGACCGCCGCCATCACCGGCCACCTGGCCCTCGGAGGCCTCGTCCACGCGCTCTGCGTCTCGCTCGCGGTCCGCTCGTGGCACGTGTTCCGCCTCCCGGCCGGACAGCCCGCGCTGAAGGCGGCGATCCGATGAAGCGCCACAGCCTCCCGTCGCTCGCCGCCGTCGCCGACTACGTCGCGCTCACGAAGCCCGGCATCAGCCTGATGGTGCTCGTCACGACGCTCGCGGGTTACTTCATCGCCGCGCGCGGCTCGCTCGCGTTCTGGCCGGTGTTCAACGTTCTCTTCGGCACCTTCCTCACCGCGGCCGCCGCGAATTCGCTCAACATGCTGATGGAGACGGAGACAGACAAACTGATGAAGCGGACCGCGGGGCGGCCTCTTCCATCAGGACGCATGAACCCCGGCGCGGTTGCTGCGTTCGGCGGGACATGCGCGATTGCGGGAGGCGCGTGGCTCGTGTTGCGCGTCAACGTTCTGGCCGCGGGGCTCGCGCTGGCGACCGTGGCGACGTACCTGCTCGTCTACACGCCGCTCAAGAGCCGCACCTCGCTTTCCACGATTGCGGGCGCCATCCCGGGAGCTCTCCCGCCGCTCATCGGCTGGGCCGCCGCCGCCGGCACCCTGTCCTTCGACGCCTGGATCCTCTTCGCCATCCAGTTCTTCTGGCAGCTCCCGCACTTTCTCGCCATTTCCTGGAACCTGCGCGAGGACTACACGCGCGCCGGCTTCCCGCTCCTCGCCGTGACCGACCCCGACGGCGGCTCCACCGCGCGCCAGATCGTCTTCCAGTCGCAGGCGCTCCTCGTCGTTTCGCTCATCCCCGCCGTCGCCGGCAAGTTCGACATCATCTACTTCTCCGCTGCCCTCGCCCTCGGAATCGGGTTCCTCGTCCTCGGGATCCAGTTCGCGATGTCGCCGTCGCGTGGAAGCGCCCGCCGCGTTTTCTTTGCCTCGGTCCTTTACCTTCCTTGCCTGTTCGCCCTTCTCGCCGGCAAGGCCGTCCTCTAGAGAGAAACAGCCCATGGCCCACGTCGCTGAAGCTCACACCGACCACCCTTCGAGCCTCGACATCTCGAAATTCGGGATGTGGCTCTTCCTCGCCAGCGAAGTCATGTTCTTCGCCGGCTTCATCGCGGCCTACATCGTGCTGCGCACGGCCGATCGCGGCGAAGTCTTCTCGCACGGGCAGCACGGCCTGAACAAGATGCTCGCGGCGCTCAACACGGCGATCCTGATTTTCTCGTCGTTCACGATGGTCATGGCCGTGCACAATTCGAAGCAGGGGAACCTGGCGAAGCTCCGGCAGAACCTGATCCTGACCATCCTGTGCGGCTTCGGGTTCATGGTCATCAAGTTCATCGAATACAAGGCGAAGTTCGACCTCGGTCACGGCCCCGGGTTTGACCTCTTCTACGCCACCTACTTCACCCTCACCGGCTTTCACGGACTCCACGTCCTCGCCGGCATGATCGCGCTGGGCATCGTCCTCGCCAACGCCGGCAAGTTCACGCCCCAGTACAATACGCCCGTCGAAGTCACCGGCCTGTACTGGCACCTCGTCGACCTGGTCTGGATCTTCCTCTTCCCCATCCTCTACCTCATCTAACCGGGAGCCCCCGCCATGTCGGAAATCGCCCACGGCCAGGAAGGCGCCCACGAGCATTCGACGAAGCCTTACTTCGTTGTTTTCGCGGCGCTCATTGCGCTGACCTTCATCACGGTCGGGATCTCCTACCTCGATCTCGGCTACGCCGGAAACAAGCTTCTCGGCGTCGCCGTCGCGATCGTCAAAGCCTCCCTCGTCGTCTTGATCTTCATGCACATGAAGGCCGACGGCAAAAAGGACAAGTACCTCGTCGTCGCCGTCGTCTTCCCGCTTTGCCTCTTCACCCTCATCGTTATGTCCAACTTTCCCGACGTCGTCTTCCGCGGCGGCGACAACGCGCGCCACTTTGAGCCCGGGCCGTGGGACAACGTCGGCCATAAGACCGACGCGGGCGCGAAGCCCGCGGACGGGCACGAGGGCCACGGGCATTAGGGCGGCATGCGGATGGATATTGGTGGTGGTCAATAGGTCGGCAGTGAGTAGGGGGTAGTCGGTAGGGGGTAGGAACGACACCTGCTACAACTGTCTTTTCTACCCCCTACCTACTACCCCCTACTCACTGCCGACCCTTCGCCAGTCACCCGGGTCAATCAAAGCCCTTCGCTACAGGGAACCGCGCACCCACTCCTCGAACGTCCGCGCTTCCTGCGTCACGTCGTCCCAGTCCGAGCTGGAAAGCCCGAGCATGACGACGGACGGAAGCGGCCCGCGCCGGTAATCGAAGGCGTACACGCTGAAGCCCTCGTTGCCGAAGCCGATCAGCCCGCCGAACCACTGGAACACGGGCAGGTTCTTGTTCAGGCTCGCGATCTCGTCGATCTTCCACAGCCCGCGCCAGATTCCGCGCGACGACGCGCCGCCCGCTTCGAGAAGGAATGCGCGGTAATCGGGGGGAAGCGGCACGCGCAGGTCCGCTTCCAGCGCGCGCACCGCCGGCTCGGCGCACGGAGTGCCCAGCGGCGCGCCGCGGGAACGCATTTCGGCGACCAGGATCCGCATGCGATCGGCCGCAAGGCGCGAAGCTGCTTCGAATTCCGATTCGCCGTCGAACCTGCCCCGTGGATTCCGATCGGGCGGCACGATCGCTCCGTCAGGCCGTCGCCTGCAACGCGGCGCGCCGGCGGGCGGCCGCGCGGTCCGACCGCACGATCATGAAGATGATCCCCGCGGTCAGCAGGAAAGGCGTCGCGATCATCCCGTAGATCGTGAACTTGAACCCCAGCGCCAGCGGCGCCGCTTCTTCTTCCTTCAGCGATTCCTTGCACATCGAACACTGCGCCATGGCCGGAGCGGCCGCGATGAAGGCGATCGCAAGCGTGAGGAAGATGACTCGAAGCATGGACCAAGAGTATTCCGGGGCTGAGGTCGAGTCAAGAAGCGACACTTCATCACTTCGAGTGACCCGCTGGCCGCTGGTAACTCGTTTCGTTACGCTCAACCTCATGCCTGAGTTTCTTCCGTGGTCTTCAGATCTGACGCAGCAAGCCGGCGACCGCCTCCTCGCGGTCCTCTCAGGCTCTTCCTGGGACCGTTGGACGCTCGCACTATTGGAAACGCTCGACGACCCTGGCGTCGCGGTAGCCCTGGAGGATTTCGCGCTCGCTCGCGTGGACAACGATCTTCGTCCGGACGTCTCCCGCCGGCTCGCGCCCTCCGGCTCGGCGACACTCGCGCTTCTTACTCCCGCCGGCTTTCCGCTCGCCGCGACGACCTGGGCGCCGCCGCGCACGATCCGCGAGTTTCTCACCTCCGCCGCGTTCCAGTGGAAGATCCGCGCTCCGCTGATTGCGGCGGAAGCCAGGAAGGCCCAGGTGACTGGAATGGAACTGGGAACGTTGAGGCCTCGGCGGGGCGCGGTCGACGACGAGTTCGTGCGGGCTTGCGTCGAAGAGCTCATCGAGAGTTCCGACCCGATCTGGGGGGGGTGGGGAGGGGCGCCGAAACTTCTCAACGTGCCGGCGCTGTCCGTCCTGCTGCGCCGGGCCGACCTGGCCGGCGCGCGCGCGATCGCGTTCAAGGCACTGAAGGCGATCGTGGAGTCGCCGATGCGGGCCGAATCGCTTCTCCTGTTTCACGAGTCGGATTCCTCAGACTGGCAGTCTCCCTCCGGACTCATTCTTCCCGCGGAAAATGCCGACCTGATCTTCCTGAATCCGGGACGGCTTTCCGACTTCCTCCCCCTGTACTCCGGGATTCACCGGGCGCTTCTCGAAGCGAAGGAAGGCGCCGGACTCCCGTGTGCCTTGCGTGGCGGTGAGAGATTTCTTTCGACGGGAGCCTCCCGATTCTCCGCGGCTCAGCTCAGCTCCCAGGGACCCGGCGTCGAAAAACGCGCGCTCATCCGGCCGCCGCACCTCCTGGTCTCGCATTCCGTCGACTCGTGGGAGCCGCTGTTTCACCTTTCCGACCAGGGCGCCGCCCTCGCCGCCTTCACGAGCTATTCGCACTATCACGAATGGGACCACGGTTTCCGGCAGTCGGCCGAGACGCTTGCCGCGGCCGTGCTCGACCACTTCTGGGACGACTCCGCTTCCGCATTCCGCGACCGCTTCGGCCCGCCGCTCGAACTCGCGCCCCTCGACACGCCGCAATACCCGGTCGAAGAAAACGCCATCGTCGCGGGGGCGATGGCGAGGATGGGAGGAGAGTGGCTGCAGCTGGCGAAGACATGCCTGGGATCGTTTACGGATGCGTACGTCGGCCAGGGCGTCGGCGCGGCGCGCCTGGCGCTGGCGGTGCAGGAAGTGGTTGAGGCCGAACGAATGGAATGACGGCCGTTCCGGCCCGCCTTGCCCTCAGCCCCGATTTCGAATAAAATGCCACCGTCATGGCCACCAGCTCCCAGGGCGCGGACGTAAAACTCTTCACGAGAGAGGAAGCCGACAAAACGCTTCCCCTCGTCCGCGTCATCGTGCGCGACATCGTGACCGATTACGACGTCTACACGAAGAAGCAGCAGGAGCTCAACGCGATCACCGCGCGCATGGCCGCGAAGCCGACGAAGGACGATCTGCGCTTCCAGCAGACGCTGGAGGACGAAGTCGGCGTCGTGAAGAAGCGGATCGCGGAAGCGGCGATGGAGCTGGAGAAGCTGGGGATCGAGATCAAGGATTGCCAGCTCGGCCTCGTGGACTTCCCGGCGAAGGTCAGCGGCGACATCGCCTACCTGTGCTGGAAATTCGACGAAGCGAAAATCGCGTTCTGGCACGGCCTGTCGGAGGGTTTCACGGGCCGGAAGCCGCTCACCTAGTGGTTCGACACGCTTGCCCGCACTCGCAAAACCCCTTCCTGAGTACGCCGGCCTGAAGCCCTGGAAGCTTCCGGAAGGCATCCTCTACGGGCCGTTCCCGACGCGTCGCAAAGGGCGTGCGCTCGGAGTCAATCTGCTGCCGCCCGGCGACAAGGCGTGCACCTTCAACTGCGTTTACTGCCAGTGCGGGTGGACGCCGGTCGAGGTGTTCCGGAGCGGGGAGTGGAAAGCAAAGTGCCCCTCGCTGGAGGACGTCCGAAGAGGGATCGAAGAGGGCTTCGCGGGTCTGCTCGCGGAAGGGAATGCTCCCGACGCGATCGTCGTGAGCGGCAACGGAGAGCCGACGCTGTATCCGCAGTTCGAAGAAGCGGTCGATCTCGTCCTCGCCGGTCGCGACCAGTGGTTCCCGAAGACGCGCACGATGGTGCTCACGGCCGGCACGGAGCTCGGCCGCGCGGACATCCGCCGCGCGTGCGACCGGCTCGATGAGCGTTGCGTGAAGCTCGACGCGGGCGACGCGAAGACGCTGAAGCGCATCGACATCCCGCTGGTGCCGTTCACGCTCGACGGACTCGTGAAGAACTGCGCGAAGCTGCGCGACGTGACGATCCAGTCGTTCTTCACGCAGGGCGCGGTGGACAACACGACCGAAGCGGCGATCGTCGCGTGGCTCGATCGGCTCGACGAGATTCAGCCGGTGGAAGTGCAGGTGTACTCGCTGGATCGCGTGCCGCCTGCGAAGGGGCTCAAGAAAGTGGCGCGCGCGGAGCTTGAGGCGATCGCGGCGCGCGCGGCGCAACGGCTCGTAGTCCCCGCGCAGGTATTCTAGGCGCCGTATCTATCGGGGCGCGGCATTCCCGTGTTGCAGCCGCTCGCATCCCATTCCTTCGTCGACGAGCCGCTTCCATTCCTCCTCGAAGTCCTTCGCGAACTCGAACAGTTTCTGGTCTTTCGCCACCTCGAGCATCTCGTTCCACTCTTCGCCGAATTCTTCCTTGATCAACCCCTTGGCCGCATCCGATCCGAGCTCGATGCCCTTATCGGCGAGTTCGCCTGAGAGGCGGTTGCAGATGGACCGGGCCCAGGCGCGGAGGCAGCCGTCGCCCGTGCCGCCCGGGAGCGCCATGGACTGGAGCGCGAAGTTCAGGCAGACGCCGCTCCAGTAGAACGGCTCATTCTGTTCGCCGGAGCCGACCTCCTCCCACCAGGTGTAGCAGTACTCCAGCGCGTTCTCCTGGACGAAGAGGAGGAAGTCCGTCGAGGTGGCTCCGAAGAAGCCCGGTTCGTTGTGCCATTTCATCGCCGACACGACGGAGCCCGCGGTGTAGGCGGTGATGCCCTGCATCCAGGAGACGAAAGGGATGTCGTCGGCGTGCGGGATGAACGGGGGCCATCCGGAATCAGGCTCGTCGCCGTCCTCCTCGTCGTCGCCGTCGTCGTCTCCGCCCTCTCCGTCACCTTCTTCGCCGGGTTCCTCGTCGGCGGCCGAGCCGTGCAGCCCATCCTCGGTGACGCCCGTGATCCGGCCGGTGGCGAGCTCGCGCTCGAACCAGGCGTAGGCCGAAATACGGCCGACGTTCGTGCGGGAGCGGGGAAGCGTGACGGCCCATCCGCCGTCGGAAACGCGCTTCTCGATTGTCGCCCGCGCCTTCGGCGACAGGCCGGCGCACTTCGCGAGATCCCCGAAGTTCTCCCGGCGAACGGTCAGAAGCCCCGTGTCGCCCGATGGCACCAGCGCGATGCGGACCGATTTGCCGAAGTCGGCGTCGTCGACCTTCGCCGTCGCAAAATCGTATCCGCGCGCCGTCGCGCGCAACCGGACGTCGCCGAGCGACTTCCCGAAGTCGTGGAAGAGGCGCGTGAGCTGAGCGCCGTCCAGCACGGTGCGGTAGCTGCCGCCCGCCGCCGCCGCGAGCTCGGACAATTGCTTCTCAGCAGCGCCGCCCTTCTCGATCGCGAAGCCGACGCAGTGCACCGTCAAGCCGCTTCCGCCCGCGAGGTACGCCGCCGCCGCGGTGGTCTCATTGTCCGAATTCTCGCCGTCACCGAGGAGCAGCACGATGGCATCGCGCGACAGGACATTCTGTTCCGCGTGTTCCGAGAGCAGATTCAGCGCCCCGGTGAGCGGCGTGAATCCGAACGGCTCCGCCCTGTCCACCGACTCCTTCACGGTCTTCAGATTCTCCGTGAACTGGCAGATGACGCGCGTGTAGCGCGTCGAAGCGGGGTCCGCCGACGGATCGCGTCCGGGGAGCTGGCCGTAGCCCCAGACGCCGACCTCGACGCCGGGAGGCAGCTGTTCGAGGAGCGCGGTCACCGCCTTGCGCGCCTCGCCCATTCGGTCCGGCTGCCCCGGGCGATCGTCGCGCCCGTCGGATTTCGGGTCGAGCGAAAACTTCATGCTCCCGGAGAGATCCATCAGGAGGATGAGGCGGCGGAACAGGGGCGGCGGCAGCGGCAGCGCGAACGTGCCGTCCGCCGCGGCGGCGGCCTGGCCGCGGCCGTCCAGGCGCGAGACGCGAGCGCCGGGCACAGGCAGCCCCGTCGCCGCATCGACAACTTCCCCACGTGTCACCGGGCTCGCCGATTCGAGGACCAGCGCCATCTTGCCGCGCTTCCATTCCAGGATCAGCGATCGCTCGCCGAGCGGGTAGAGCAGGGCTGAAGCGTCCCCGGCGGCGAGATCGCGGCCGTGCGCGTCGACGGCGGCCTTGTCGACTGAGACCCGGACGATCCGGGTGTCCCCGGGTTCGACCACCGGCCCGAAGATCGCCTTGATCTCCGGCCGGTCGTCCGCGCCCTTCAGCGCTTCTTCCCAGCTTCCGTCTACTTTGCCGCGCCGGCGGGTTCCCAGATCGACCCAGTCCGCGCCGATCTTCCCCTTCTTCTGCGTGACAAGCACCGCAATCCGGAAGTCACCTCTTTCGGTCGTCGCCCGGTAAGTGAGGACGGAGCGCTCGTGAACGGGGAGTGCGCCCGAGGGTAGCGCCGGGAACGCCTTCAGCTCGAGGAGGTAGTCGGATCGCTTCGCCACCCGCGCGCCGAGGATGGCCTCCGCCGTGCGGGCCAGATCGCCGGCGTTCTTCATTTGCAGCCGGAATTTCGGGTCGCGATTGAAGTGCCGCCAGCCTTCCGTGGCGGCCGGGTCGAGACGCGCGCCGACGAGGACGAGTCCCGCCTCGCCGCGCTCGATGAGAAGGTCGCACGAATTCGTGTCGGGCGCCCACGGCCGGTCCGGCCGCGGCGTCGCTTCGCGCTGCGGCCCCGCGCGTAATCCGACCCGCGTGCCGAACGGCGCATCGGCCAGCAACCGCTCGCCTTCCGCTGTCAGCAGCGCGATACGCCGCTCCGCCGTCGCGGGCTCGGGGGAGGCGTGGCGGGAGAGGACGGTCGAAGCGCTGATCACGGGGCGTTTCACGGCCCCGTGCAGAATTCGCGTCTCGACGAGGTCATTCGCGAGGCCTCGTGCCGTGTGGAACGCGCGGGCGTCGTCGCCGGTCGCCTCGACCCGGTCGAGCAGGACGTCAAGCGACGGGAGGCCGCGACGTCCCTTCTTCTTGCCGTGCACGGATGCGATCGCGACGCGCGCTTCCGGCCAGCCGACCCGCACGCCGGTTTTCTTCGCGAGGAGACCGGTCCGCTCGTCGGCGGCCACGAAATACTCGACGCCCAGAAGCGCAAGCCGCGAGGCGTCGCGGAAACTCCGATCGGCGAGGAAGGCGCGGGCCTGGTAGGCGACGGGGAGGAAGGGGCCCGGCGCGACGACGATGGCGTAGAGGTCGCCGCGCCGCGGGCTTGAGTTGCCCGGGATTTCCGGGGCGGCGTTGGCCTCGTCGAAGAGTTCGCGGGTGAGAACGGTCTTCGTCGCGCGAAACGTGAGGGCAAACTCGATCGAAGCGCGCTTCACGCCCGTGAGCGGTCCGGAATTCATCGAGTCGGAGGCGCCCACGCGCAGGGTGTAGCCGCGCTTTCGTCCTCCGCAGCGGATTACCGGGGCCTCCGCCACCCAGTACGCGAGGGTCCCTGCGCTGCCGGGAGCCGGAGGCGCGAGCTCGACGCGGCGAAGCGATCCGTCGCGGCCCTCGAGCACGAACGCTGCGGTGATTTCGTGGGAGCCGTCGTCCGCAGCTGGAAGCGCCGGCGAGTTGCCTGCGCCGTCGACCTCGCTTTGTGAAATTCCGCGCGGCGGGGCATTGCCGTGGAAGTCAGCGACCATCCACCGGGTCCCTTCCTGCCACATCACGTTTCCGCCCCGATATCGAGCGTCGAGTTTCTCAGCCGACAGGGCAGTGCAGGCGAGGCACGCGCGATCCACGGCGTTCCCCGAGCCCGCCCAAAGGGTGCCGTGCGCGCCCCGGAGCAGTCCTTCATAGGTGTCGTCGTGGCGCACGGTGTTGCGGCAGTAATCAAGGATCCCCGCGACGTCGTATTCGTGCGCCAGGTCCGCAGGCACGAGAATCGGGCCGTGTTTCGCGACCGGCGGCGAAGCGTCGTGTCCGCAGCGCCGCAGGAGCAGGATCAGGAGCAGCACGGCCGCAACGGCCACCAGGGTCGCCCCGAGTCTCAGCCGTTTTTTCGTAGACATGAGCCGGCCCATTGTAACTTCACGCGCCGTAACCCCCGTCTCCGACAACATTTGACGTCGCTTCCGCCCCATGCAAAAATAAACTCCTCATTGGACAAAGTCTCACCGGCCGTCCGCAAGCCCCCGGAGGTTCTCATGCTCGAAGGCAAGGTCGGCGACAACATCATTATCACCAACGCGGACGCCCTCCTCAATTGGGCCCGCGAATCCGCACTCTGGCCCATGACCTTCGGCCTTGCCTGCTGCGCCATCGAAATGATGGCCGTCGGCGCCTCCAGATTCGACCTCGACCGCTTCGGCGCCGGCGCTTTCCGCGCTTCGCCTCGCCAGAGCGACGTCATGATCGTCGCGGGGACGGTCACGCTGAAAATGGCGACGAGGGTGCGGAAGCTGTTCGACCAGATGGCCGAGCCGAAGTACGTCATTTCGATGGGATCGTGCGCGACGTGCGGAGGGCCTTACTGGGCGCACGGTTATCACGTGCTGAAGGGGGTGGACAACGTCGTGCCGGTGGACATTTACGTACCGGGGTGTCCGCCGCGGCCGGAAGCGCTGATCCAGGGAATCATCAAGCTGCAGGAGAAGATCCGTGCGGACCGGATGTTCCGGTATCGCGAGCGCAAGGAAGGGGAAGCGTCGCTGGGGCTGCCTTCGGAGCCGGTGCCGATTCTGCCGCCTCCGGCGCCCGTGGCGTCGCGAGAGAGCGTAGCGCCGGGGTCGCCAGAAGCGATTGCGCTGGCGGCGTCGGTGGCGAACACGGCTCCGACCCCCGGGGGGACCGCGTGACGCCGAACGAGATCTTCAATCTGCTCAAGGAAAAGTTCGGTGGCGCAGTGGCGTTCACGGAGGCGAAGCAGGCTCCGGCTCCGAAGCCCGCGGCGCCGCCCGCCCCCGCTGCGGGGGCCGCAAAGCCGGCCGCGGCGGCGAAGCCTGC
>WSZJ01000300.1 GCA_009773755.1 Planctomycetota bacterium
CGACCTCTCCGCGGGCGACTACATCGTGCGCGTCCGCCCGCAGGCCGGCGGCGCGTGGCTCTCGATGGGCGTGTCGCGCCTCGGCGGCCGCGCGATCCTCAACGGCACGACCTGGACCTGGCGCACCGAGGGACTCGGCGGCAAGCGCCTTGGCATCGACACCCCGGGCCGCGATCCCTCGCGCGACATGGTCTTCGACGCGATCGTTCCGGGCCGCGGCCCCGCGCGCCTCAAGCTCGAGCCGCTCCTCGACCACTGGACCGTCGCCATCCCCGCCGACTGCGCCGCCCTTCGCGCAAAAGTCCTCACCGCCGGTCCCGGCCCGATCCTCGTCACCCTCGAACGCTACGGCGCGCCGAAACCGCTTCCGCTCTCGGTCACCGAAGCGCGCGACGACTGGCGCCGCATGGTCCCCGCGATCGACGACACGTACCGGAATCCCGGACTCAACGAAGAGCTCGCGCGCTTCCGCCTGATGTGGGAGGCGCCGGACGAAAACGCGACGCCGCCGTCGGAATTCCTGGAAGCGAGCGTCGGGGGGCCCGGGGGGCGGACGAGCGCGAAGATCGCGCTGAAGTGGACGCGCGACCCGCGGACGTTCGATGCCGACCGGCCGGGCGCCGTGCTCTGGACGTCGCGCTCGATCGAGCTGGCGATTCCGGTGGGCGGCAGCGACGCGGCGGTGAGGGCGTGGAGCGACGGTTTCTGGATCGCGTGGGAGCGCAAAGCGGGCCCTCCCGCGCACGTCGCGGTGCACACGGTCGGCTCCCTGGAGGCGTTCCCGTACACGGCCTTCCTGACGCGGACGCGAAGGGCGACGGGGCTGTGGGACGAGGAACCGCGCCCGGATTATCTGTGGCCGACGCGCGCCACCTGGACCACGCCGTGGGAGTACTCGGAAGGCGCTTCAAGGGATCTGCCCGAGCTCCCGCTCATTCCCGTGGACCTGACGCTCCTGGGCGCAACGGAGCAGATCGAACTCTCGCGCGCCGCGTCGTGGCGCAAACCCAACCAGAAACCCGGCCCGCTCTGGCGGCGTCTCCCGCTGGGCCAGGAAATGCCCTGCGTCGTCGGCGACGCGATGGGCCGCGCCAAATTCGGCTCGGTGCGGCTGGCGTTCGAGGACGTCGCGATCGAGGGCGCGCGCGCCGCGACGGTCGAGGTCACGGTCGACGGACGACTCGTGCTCAGCGAAACGCTCTTCCGCACCAGAGGCGAACTCTCCGTCCCGTCGCTGACCGCAGGCGCGCACACGGTCACAGTCCGCCCCGGCCGCGACGTCCCCGCTTACCGCTGCGGCCGCTGGCAATTCCGCACCGTCGACCTCCCCGCAGACGGCGACCGCACGATCAGCGGCGTGTGGCAGGCGCCGGGGGACGGTGAAATCCTGGTCGAAGCGGAGGCGCCGAAGGAAGGCGAGCAGCTGATCCTCGAAGTGCTCGCGTCGCGGCGCAGGATCCCCGAGTGGGGCGCGTGGACATTCGAGTGGGAGGGGCTCTTCGAGAAGGACGGCGCCGAGCAATGGCTCCCCGTCGCGAGCGAGCGCCACTGGGTGAGCCCCAGCGCAGGCAACGACTCCGTCCGCACCGGTACGGACGGCGGCGTATGGATCCCGGTCTTTCGCATGGCCTGGGAACTCGACCGGTTCGCGGCGGCGAAGCGAGTGCGCGGGAAACTGCGCGGGGGATTGGTGAGGGGAGACGCGGTGCATTTGTATCGCATGGCGCTGGAGGCGGGGGCGCTATCGGATGTGGATGAAGTCAGGAAGAAGTGATTCTCTTTTATTCGCTTTTATTCGCGACCCGTCTTTGTTTTTTTTCGGGGGCTTGACGTGAAAGTTCGGCAACAAAAACTGGTCGCGAATAAAAGAGAATCAAAGCGAATGGAGCCGGGATTTGTTTCGGAATTGCGAGGCCGCCGACTGGCTGTTCCTGATCGCAAACGGCGCGCAAATAATGTCCACAAACTCATTTCTCATAATGAGTTATGTCGTTACCCCCCCCCCCAAAAAAAACAATTCAAAAAAATGTCTTTCGGAATTCGTGTAACACTCCCGGCTTCCTCCCGCCTTATCTGAGCCGACTGACCTCGCGCCTGGGGGCGTTCCGATTCTCCGTTCGTTTCAGTCATTCGACGGGAGTCCGATATGCAGTCATTCGATGAGGCTTGGGCCTCGTTTTCACCAGGACTTCCTTCGTGGCTCCGCAACCATAACCATGCCAGACAAGACGAGGACGCCGAAGACATCGCGCAGGAAACAGCGGTGCGCGCCCTGAAGGACTGGGCTTCGCGTCGCGACGGACCGCCCGGGCCCTGGCTGTACAGGGTTGCGATTCACGCCGCCGCGGACTATTACCGCTCCCCCTCCACGAGGCCGATTCCCCGCGCGGACCCCGACGACGTCGAGAGTCTGATCGCCGCCGGGGCCGAAGAGTCCGCAGGGGCCGCTTCAGCGCAGGCCACCCTGGAACCGGTTTTTGCGGAACTCCTCAAGCTCCCGATGGAGGAGCGCTGCGTGTTTTATCTGCGGTACTTCCTGCATGGAACTCCGCGACAGATCGGCGCCTGGTTGAACAAGAGAACAGGCGCCGTGCGCGTCCTTCTGCATCGAATGAGGAAGAAGCTGATCGGTCGGGCGTTCGGCGTCTCCGTGAATCCGGTGAGAAATCCCGGCCAGCCCCGGATTCCGGATTTTCAGTAACGATCCGCACCTTCGTCACGCCTGTTGAGGCAGAGAAGGAAAAAAGGAGAAGTCCCGTGAGTCCGTGCGAGAGCTGCGAAAAGTCCCACGCGTTCGAAGGCACCCCGACGGCCCTGGCTGTCACGCCTTTCGACGAAGACCTCGCGGCCGCCACGGATCTCGAAGCGCCGACTCCCGCGTTCGTCCCGGGGACGGTCCGCGTCGCGGCGGATCTTGGACTGGGTGAGAGCGAAGTCACGGCCTCAAAGGCGGTGAGCATCGAAGGGAGCAATGCAGTTCGCGTCGACATCCTCGTCGCGAATCTGACGCTCAGCTCGATTTCCTTCCGCGTCCAGGTTTCAAATGACGCCGTCGGCTGGCTCGACGCAGCGCAGTTTCGCAAGACCACGATCGGCTACGCGACCACCAAAGTCCGCGGCATCGGCTTCCGGTTCGTGAGGCTTTTCTACGAAGCAAGCGACACAGCGGGTGGCGAGGGCGTCCTCGCGGCCTCGCTTCACCACTGGAGAAACTAACACTCAATCGGAGAAGACCATGGGCTACACGGTGAT
>WSZJ01000074.1 GCA_009773755.1 Planctomycetota bacterium
ACTTCCAGCTCCTCTACCTCGATGACCTTCGGTCCGTCCTCCCACCCCTCGGGCGGATCGTTGATCGTCCCCTTCGTGATCTTGATCCGGTTGTGCCAGTACCGCCGAAGGTCCAGCGAGTCGCTCCGCAGGTAGTACAACGTCACTCCCGCTTCCACAACCTTGTGCGTGCCGGGACGGCCGAAAAGAGATCCCACCTCTTCGACCCAGCCCTGCGCGATCCCTTTCTTGTCCGACCCCTTCTTGACCGACTTCGTCGCCTGCTCCGCCTGCCACTTCTGCTCGAGCTCCGCGATCCGCTTCTCGTACTCCGCTTTCTGGAGCTGGCTGGTCTCGTCGAGCGACTTGACGAGGCCCGAAAGTTCCTGGAGACCGCGGAGGTAGTCCGCTCTTTCCTTTGCGCGCGTCGCCGACTTTTCGTTGACGCCCTCCGCCGCGGCGATTTCGTCGAATGCCGCGATCGCGGCGGTGTAGTCGCGATCGGCGGGAGCGGCTTCGTTCGCCGTTTTCACCAGCGCCTCGGCCGCGCCCCACGCCGTGACCCGAGCCTGGGACTTTTCCTCGCCCGAAATCCGGTCGCTTTCCTTGCGGGCCTCCTCGCTCTGGATTTCCGTGTAGTCGCCCTTCACCGTCACGAATTTCTTCGAAACGAACGCGAAGACGCCCTTCGGCGGCTCGATCTTGAAGTAAGTTCCGATGGAATCCTGACCGACGATCCTGACGCTGTCGCCGGGCTGAAGCTGGCCGATGACGGGGTGAGAGGTATCGGGGGTCGGGCGCAGGTTGACGTTGTCGCCCTTGACGGTCCCCTCGTCGCCCTTGCGGTCGACGTATTGGGCTGAAACCCAGCAGGAAGCGGACTTGGGCGCGAGAATCTTGAAGAAGTCGCCGGATTCGCCGGCGATCAGGACTTTGTCGCCCTTGTTCGCGACGCACACGATGCGGTGGTTCATCGTGTTGCCGGCGCGGACGTTGACGTTGGCCGCGGCGATTTCGCCGAGAACAAGCTTTTCTTCAGCGGCTGCGGCAGGGACGTTTTCGGGCGTTTTTGCCGGCTCGTCTGCAAGCGCGCCGCCCGACAGGGCGAGCGCCAGCGCGAGAACGGCGGGCGGCGGGATGAAGCGCATGGCGGGGTTCTCCTCTCTCCGGTGGATAGTTGAAGGGCTACGTCGGTATCTATCGGAAGGGGAGAGGGGGGAAGTGGAGTTCACAGCTCATCGGAAGTGCATGGAGCTCAATAGTTTATGTCTATTCATGTTTTTCTGGTTGGAAACGCTCGAATTCTCCGCTTCAAACCGGGCCGTCCCGGAAAGGCAACCCCCAACTCCAACTCCAACCCCAACTCCAAAAGGTCTTTCTTGGAGTTGGGGTTGGAGTTGGAGTTGGAATTTCGTCCCAGGCCGCCGCCCCCACTCCCGAATTCGACCCTTTTCCGTTCATGGCCCCTCCTGCCCGATTCTTTCTCCTTCATTTCTTGAACCCTCTGGTCCTACTATTGCCTCCCCGCCAGGCCAGACGTCGCCCTTCGAACCCCGAATCAGGAGATGCTCATGTCCGCCGCCGCTGACGCCTTCATTGCCCAGATCGCCGCCCGCAACCCGGGCGAACCTGAATTCCATCAGGCCGTCCGGGAAGTCGTCGAGTGCGTCTACCCCGTCGTCGAAGCCAACCCCGCGTACCGCAAGCTCAAAATCCTCGATCGCCTCTGCGAACCCGAGCGCACCATCACCTTCCGTGTCCCCTGGGTCGACGACAAGGGCGAAGTCCAGGTCAACCGCGGCTACCGCATCGAGATGTCCAGCGCCATCGGCCCCTACAAGGGCGGCCTCCGCTTCCACCCCTCCGTCTACATCGGCATTCTCAAATTCCTCGCCTTCGAGCAGGTGTTCAAGAACAGCCTCACCACTCTCCCCATGGGCGGAGGCAAGGGCGGATCGGACTTCGACCCCAAGGGCAAGAGCGACAACGAAGTCATGAAGTTCTGCCAGTCCTTCATGAGCGAACTCTTCCGCCACATCGGCGCCAACACCGACGTGCCGGCCGGCGACATCGGCGTCGGCGGGCGCGAGATCGGCTTCATGTTCGGCCAGTACAAGAAGCTGAAGAACGAGTTCACCGGCGTGCTGACGGGGAAGGGGCTCAACTGGGGCGGATCGCTGATCCGGCCTGAGGCGACCGGTTACGGCGCCGTCTACTTCGCGCAGGAAATGCTCTCGACGCGCGGGGACAGCGTGAAAGGGAAGACCGCGACCGTGTCAGGGTCGGGAAACGTCGCGCAGTACACCGTCGAAAAGCTCGATTCGCTCGGCGCGAAGGTCATCACCCTCTCCGACTCGGAGGGGACGATCGTCGACAAGGAAGGTATCGACGCGGCGAAGCTGGCGTGGGTCATGGACCTCAAGAACGTGAAGCGCGGCCGCATCAAGGATTACGTCGAAAAGTACCCGAAGGCGCAGTTCCTCAAGGGGAAGCGGCCGTGGAGCGTCCCCTGCCAGCTGGCGTTCCCCAGCGCGACGCAAAACGAGATCAACGCCGAGGACGCGAAGGCGCTTCTCGCCGGTGGGTGTTACTGCGTCAGTGAAGGGGCCAACATGCCGACGGATCCCGCCGGGGTCGACGCGTTCCGAGCTGCGAAAATCCTGTTCGGCCCGGGGAAGGCGGCCAACGCGGGTGGCGTTGCGACGTCGGGGCTCGAAATGTCGCAGAATGCGCAGCACTTGAGCTGGACGCGGGAAGAGGTCGACTCGCGGCTCCACGGAATCATGAAGTCGATCCATGCGTCTTGCGTGAAGCACGGACAGGAAAAGGGGCATATCGACTACGTGAAGGGCGCGAACGTCGCGGGGTTCATCAAAGTGGCGGACGCGATGGTGGACCAGGGAGTGGTCTAACAGCGGCGATCGGCGGGAACTCCAACTCCAACTCCAACCCCAACTCCAAAAAGACACAGGACTTGTGGCTTGGAGTTGGGGTTGGAGTTGGAGTTGGGATTTGTCGTTCTCACACGGCACCTTCGAGGGAAAGCAGCCACCCTCCCCAAGTCCGTCCGAACTTTGCCTTGACCTTCGCCGATAAACCCTTATCCTGCCGCCCCTTCCGCGCCCCCCATGTCCGGGGGGCGCGCCGTTTTTCAGGAAATGCGCAACATGATCCGCCCCATGGGAACGACAACCACCAACGTCCTTCAGAAAACGCGAAACATCGGCATCATCGCCCACATCGATGCCGGCAAGACCACGGTTACTGAACGGATCCTCTATTTCTCGGGGAAGATCTACAAGAAGGGCGAAGTCCACGACGGGAACACCGTCACCGACTACATGCCCGAAGAGCGCGAACGCGGCATCACTATCAAGTCCGCCGCGACAGCCTGCGAGTGGGACAGCTACAAGATCAACATCCTCGACACCCCGGGCCACGTCGATTTCACCGCCGAGGTCGAGCGGTCGCTTCGCGTCCTCGACGGCGCGGTCGGCGTCTTCTGCGCCGTCGCCGGAGTGCAGGCCCAGAGCGAAACCGTCTGGCGCCAGGCCAATCGCTACCACGTCCCCCGCATCTCCTTCATCAACAAAATCGATCGCATCGGCGGCGACATGAACAAGGCCGTCAAATCGATCCGCGAAAAACTCGGCGGGAACGCCGTGCCGCTTCAGATCCCCATCGGCAGGGAAAAGGACTTCATCGGCGTCGTCGATGTCATCGCGGGTGAGGCGATCTATTTCAACGACGCTGACGAGGACGCCTTTACGAAGGGCCCGGTCCCGCCGGAGCTGGTCGCGGAGATGGAGAAGGCGCGCGAGGTCATCATTGACGCCGCTTCTCAGTTCGACGACGCGATCATGGAGAAGTTCATGGCCGGTGAGACGATCACGGCTGCGGAAATGAAGCGCGGGCTGCGCGCGGCGACGATGGCCTGCAAAGCGACGCCGGTGCTGGTGGGGACGGCGCTGAAGAACAAGGGCGTGCACCAGTTGCTGGACGCGGTGTGCGAGTACCTGCCGAGTCCGCTGGACATGCCGCCGATCAAGGGAAAGATTCCCGGCAAGGCGGAAGAAGAAGTCGAGCGCCTTCCGGACCCGGCCGGCGCGCTGGCGGCGCTGGCGTTCAAGACGATCAGCGACCGCAACGGAGACCTGACCTTCATTCGCGTTTACAGCGGCGAGCTTCTCAACGGCTCGGTGGTCTGGAATGCGCGCAAGGGGAAGCAGGAGCGCATCAACCGCCTGTACAAGATGCATGCGGACAAGCGCGAGCCCGTCGAAAAGCTGTCGGCCGGCGACATGGGCGCGGCGGTCGGCCTGAAGCTGACGTTCACGGGCGACACCCTGTGCGATCGCGACAACCCGATCATTCTCGGGGCGATGTCGTTCCCGGACCCGGTCATTTCGATGTCGATTGCGCCGAAGACGACGGCCGACCGCGAGAAGCTGGGCGAAGCGCTTTCACAGATGGTGAAGGAAGACCCGACGTTTCACCGGCATACCGACGAGGAAACCGGCGAAGTCGTCATCAGCGGCATGGGCGAGCTGCACCTCGACATCAAGGTCACCGTCCTTCAGCGCGAGCAGAACGTGTCGGTCGACGTCGGCCGGCCGAAGGTCGCCTATCGCCAGACGTTCGACCGCGAAGTCGAGGTCGAAGGAAAGCACGTCAAACAGACCGGCGGCCACGGCCAGTACGGCGTCGTCAAGGTCCGCTTCGAACTCCACCCGCTTCTCACCGGCGGCGTCGAATTCGAAAGCGAAGTCGTCGGCGGACGCGTCCCCACCGAATACGTGCCGGCGGTCGAGGACGGGCTCAAGGAATTCGGGAAGCGCGGCGGGCGGCTCAAGTGGCCCTTCGTCGGGATCAAGGCGATTCTGTATGACGGCAAGGCGCACGACGTGGACTCGAGCGAGCTCGCGTTCAAGAGCGCCTCGGAGCTCGCCTTCCGCGAAGCGATTGACCGCGTCCGAATCGTGCTGCTCGAACCGATGATGAGAATCGAAGTGGAAGTTCCCGAAGCGAACGTGGGCGACGTGATCGGCGATCTCAACAGCCGCCGCGCGCAGGTCGACGAGGTTTCCTATTCGGGAGTGAACCGGATCGTAAGCGGGAAAGTTCCGCTCGCCGAGCTGTTCCAGTACTCGACAACGCTGAGGTCGATGACGCAGGGCCGCGGGACGTACTCGAGCGAGCCTTGCGCGTACACGCCCGTTCCGGCGGCGATCGCGGAGAAGATCATTCTCGATCGTGCGAAGGCGCTTGAGCTGAGGTAAGCCCAGGCAGAAATACATTTCGGGCCGGGGAATCGCTTCCCCGGCCCGTTTCTTTTCCGCCAAAGGAATCGGTCCCGTCGTACCTGATTCCGGCCGGAAGGCTCGTGCTAACATCTGCTCTTCCCACCGAGGAGGATCCGACCATGGCCGTTCCCGTCCAGCAGCGCGCCCCGATGATCGACGCGATGGGGATCCTCAAGGAAGCCTGGGAGCTGTTTACCCGCCAGTGGCAGGCATGGCTGCTCATCGGCCTCTGCTTCATGCTGATGGCGCTGGTCCTCGCCGCAACCTGCATCGGCGTCATCCTGCTGGGCGCCCTCCATGCAGGCCTGTACGTCGCCGCCTTCAAGCAGCTGCGCGGGCAGACGCCCGAAGTGCGCGACCTGTTCGAAGGATTCCAATGGTTCGGTCCGACCACGCTCCTGATGATCATCTCCGGCTTCTGCATCTTCCTGGGCACGCTCTGCTGCATCATTCCCGGTCTGATTCTCGCCGTCTGGTGGTACTTCGCGCTTCCACTGTGCGTCTCCCACGGCCTGGGCGCGACCGACGCCATGGCGATGTCAAAGCAGAAAGTCCAGCAGGGGTTCTGGGATGTCGTCGTTCTCATCCTGCTCATCGTCGGCGTGAATTTCGTCGCCGGCATGATTCCCTTCGGGCAGGTCCTTATCGGCCTTCCGATCCAGACCCTCATGATCGCCATCGCCCACCGCGATATGTTCGGGCTGGAAGGGGCTCTTCCGCCGGTCGGGCGCGGACCCGCTCCTGCATTCCAGGGCGTCGCGCCGCTTCAGGCCGCGGTCGTCTGCCCGAAGTGCAACGCTTCGAATGTCCCGGGGCATAAATTCTGCACGGCGTGCGGGGGACCCATCGCTTAGGAAAAAGGGCCAGGACGAATCCCAAATCCCAACTCCAACCCCAAGGGTGTCCTTCTTGGAGTTGGGGTTGGAGTTGGAATTTGGGATTTGTCCTGGCCTTTTTCCCGCTAGTCGTTCTCGTTGCCGACACCTCTCCCGCCGGACTAGACTGATCGGCACATGCGCCTCTCCATGGAAATCTTCGGCATCCCCCAGGATCACGTCGACCCACTCAAGAAGGCCGTCGATGAGGCCTACGCGAAGTTCCTCTACAAGGACGGCAACGCCAAGGCCAAAACCCTCATCAAGAAACACGAGGGGACCTGCCCCTTCACCGGCAACCGCTGGATCCACGTCCTCATCGACGGCCTCGAGGCCCTCGAGCTCAAGGACGTCTCCCGCTTCCAGGAATCCGTCTACCGCGCGCATCCGCTTCGCACCGACCCCGTCGTCGCCGACAACATGTACCTCAAGCTCGAGCAGGCCGCGGCCGCGGAGGAAGAAACCGAGGCGGCGGAGGAGGGCGAGGAAGAGCTCGCCTGCTGGGTCTGCTCGCGAGTCGACGGCGAAGAATGCTACGACTACGATTCGGGCGAGGCGTATACCATCGAGGTCCGTTTCCACGAAGATGCCAAGGTCCCGTTGTGCAGCGTCTGCCTGCAGCTCTTCCTCTACCACGACGAGTGGGAGGACGAGGATGCGGAAGAAGGAGAGAGCGAATGAAGCGCGCGTGGTGGGTGGTGCCGGCGGCGGCGCTGTTGCTTGCGGGGTGCGACATGCGGTCGCCTGCGCAGAAGAAGAAAGAAGCGGAAGAAGCGCGGCGCAAGGCGGCGGCGAACGCGGGCCCGGTCGTCCGGCCGGAACCGCCTGAAGACGGGCACGTGCTGGTCAAAGCCGCGTCCGGCGGGGGAGCCGTGGTGCAGCGGCCGTCCGTGGTGCTCGTTCGCGTCGGTCGCGACGGCGTGATCGAGTGCTCGAAGCTGAATTTCGTCATGGGCGATCTCAAGAGCACGGAGAAGGGCGGGGCATCGGCGAGCAGCGGGTGCTGCACCGCGACGGATCCCCCCGAGGTGCGCGCGATGGGCGGCGTCTTCGACATGCTGCGCGGCTCGACCTTTACGGCCACGTCGCCGCCGTGCGAAGAGCCGGTCATGCTCGACGGGGACTACAAAGCCCCGTGGCTTCAGGTCCGCAAAGTCCTGGAGACCATGGCGAAGGCGAACATGACGCGGCTGTTCTTCGCGACCAGCAACAAGCCCCAGGGATTGTCGGGGATCCCCGCGAAGCTGCCCGCGAACTGGAATGCGGCCGAAGCGATCCCGGCGAATGCTAAACGCGTGGATGTAGCGGCGAAGGGGAAGGAACTGCAGATCACCGTCAACGGCACGGTCCACACCGACGTCGCTTCCGCCGTCTCCGCACTTCAGAAAGCAGGCATCACGGAAATCGGGATCCACCCGATGGACGCAAGGACGCCGCTCTGGGCCGTCGTGAAAGGCGTGGAGGTCTCCAACTCCATCGCGCCGGCCGGGCCGGTGCGGTTCGTGATGGTCGATCGCTGAATTTGAAATGCCGAAGCTCGTCATCACGGAAACCGGCGAAACGCGCACGCTCCGCCTCGGCGAAGAGGCGGTGACGGTCGGGCGCGCGCCGACGAACACGATTGCGATCCGGGACACGAAGGCGTCGCGCGAACACTGCATCATCACGCGGACGGACAAGGGATGGAAGCTGGTGGACCTCGAGTCCGCCAACGGCGTGCAGGTGAACGGGCTTCGCACGAACCAGCATTTCCTCCGCTGGGGGGACAAGATCGAGATCGGCTCGGCGGCGATCGCGTTCGAGCGCGAGCCCGGCGACCGCGACGCGACGACGGAAACCGGGTCGCACCGGGTCCCGAAATTCACCCGCCGTTCCCTCGCCACCGGCCGCCGGCTCCCGGCGCCGCGGCAGAAAGCGACGGGTGCCGGCGCCGTGGACCCTGCACCCGAGGCCGAGCAGAAGCTGCGCGATGCGATCGACCAGTGCCTCGACGTCTGGGCGGACGAGGGACTCGAAGCGGCCGCGACCATTCTCGACGAGGTCTGGCGCGCGCACCGCGGCCAGCCGCGGGAAGGCGAGCTGGTCGAAATGCGGGACTCTCTCCTGCGCCTGATGGAAATCAACAAGGCGATCACGACGGAGCACAACATCAAGCGCCTGCTCGAGACGATCATCGACGCCGTCATCGGCCTCACCAACGCAGAACGCGGATTCATCATCCTCGCGGAAGCGGGCACCACGACCATTCGCGTCGCGAGAAACTTCGACCGGGAGGACGTCAAGAAGCCCGAGGACAAGATCTCCCATTCAATCGCCGAGGCCGCCGTGACGCAGGGCCGCACAATCCGCGCCCACAACGCCCAGACCGACCGTGAGCTCCACGCGTTCATGAGCGTCACCGAGCTCAAGCTCCGGTCGCTCCTCTGCGTCCCCCTGCGCGCCCGCGACAAAGTCGTCGGCTGCTTCTACATCGACAACCGCTTCGAGGAAGGCCTGTTCACCGAAAGCCACCAGAGGCTGCTCGAGGCCTTCGCCGACCAGGCAAGCGTCGCGATCGAAAATGCGCGGCTCTGGGAGGAGAACCAGAAGCGGCTCGAGGAACTCCGGACGTCGAAGGAGCAGGTCGAAAAGCTCAACAAGCTCCTGGAAGAGAAAGTGGAACGGCAGAAGACCGAGCTGACCGAGGTGAAGGCGGACCTCACGCGGTCGCTGCAGAAGCTGGAACTGAAATACAACTACTCGAACATCATCGGGCGAAATGCCGCGATGCAGGACGTCTTTCACCTCCTCGACCGGGTGACCGACACAAACGTCCCGGTCCTGATCCAGGGAGAATCCGGCACGGGCAAGGAGCTCGTCGCGCGCGCGATCCACTTCAACGGGCCGCGCAAGACCGCGCGCTTCGTGAGCGAAAACTGCGCGGCGATCACGGAGACGCTGCTCGAAAGCGAGCTCTTCGGCCACATGCGCGGCTCGTTCACCGGCGCGACCGCGGATCGAAAGGGCCTCTTCGAACTCGCCGACGGAGGAACGCTCTTTCTCGACGAGATCGGCGACATGTCGCTCGAAATGCAGAAAAAGCTCCTGCGCACCCTGCAATCCGGCGAACTCCGCCGCGTCGGAGGCAAGGACACCATCCACGTCGACGTCCGCATCATCAGCGCTTCCAACAAAATCCTGAAGGACCTCATCAAGGAATCCAGGTTCCGCGAGGATCTCTTCTATCGCCTGAACGTCGTCACGATCACGCTCCCGCCGCTTCGCGAGCGCCGCGA
Source organism: Planctomycetota bacterium (assembly GCA_009773755.1). Classification (GTDB taxonomy): domain Bacteria; phylum Planctomycetota; class MHYJ01; order WSZJ01; family WSZJ01; genus WSZJ01. The sequence goes on from WSZJ01000074.1 coordinate 9,433, forward strand.
CGACGTGCCGATTCTGGTGGAGCACATCCTGGGGACGCTGGCGAAGGAATCGGGGCAGCCGCGGCCGACGCTGGACGAGGAGGCGATGCGTCTCTTGGCGTCGTTCAACTGGCCGGGGAACATCCGGGAGCTCGAGAACGAGTTGCGCCGGCTGGGCGCGATGTGCGCGGACGGGCATGTGACGGCGGCGATGCTCAAGCCCGAGATCCGGCAGGCCGAGCCGCGACGCTCGCTGGCGCCCGCGCTGGGCGGGAAGCAGCTGAAGGACGTGGTGAAGGAAGTGACGGAAGCGGTCGAGAAGGAAGCGATCGTGCAGGTGCTGAAAGAAACGGGGTGGGTGAAGACGGAAGCGAGCCGGGTGCTGGGGATTTCGCGGGTGACGCTGGACGCGAAGATCGAGGCCTACGGGCTGCAGAAGGACGAAAAGTAGCCCTTAGAGCCGATCGACGAAGGCGTTGAGCGCGTGAGCGACGATCGTTCGGAGGGTCGCGGCGCCGGCCCGCCCGGCGCGCGTCCAAATCCTGGTCATTGTCTCCGCATCGCTCGCGCGCCGGTTGGGCCGGTGACGGGAGCCTCCGAACGATCGTCGCTCACGCGCTCAGCTGGGCTTGCGCGCGGCGACACCGGCCATCATCAGCTTCGCGATCGCCCAATCTGCGGCGCGTTCGCTCGCGTCGCCGGGACCCGGGTCCATCGGTCGCGTGCCGCCCAGAACGAGCCGCCTGCTTTCGCCGCCGGCCTGAAGCGCGACATCGAGGCCCTGAACGAGCCCGAAGAAGGTCCCCTCCTCGGCGCCCGGGAGCGGTTCGAGAGTGACTTCGAACGCCTTGGACACGCGGTCCGAGAGTTCTTCGACCGTGAGCGCCGGCGTGAGCAGGAGTTCGCAGCGGAAGCGCTCCCCGACTTTCTCGACGGCGAAACCGACAGGCGTCGGATTCGAGGTCGGGCTTGCGCCCGGCTGTTCCATGCGCGGCACCGGCACGGGCGGGTATTCCGGCAAGCGGCCGGAAGGGGTGACGCCTGTTGGCGCAACCGGGGGACTCGACGGCGTGCGTCGTGGCGGGGCCGGCGCGGGCAGCGGAGCGGAGGGCGGATTCGACGCGGCCTGTCTGCCCGGAGTGTGCGCAGGCGCAGCCGATGCAGGCCGGCGGGCCGCCGCGACCGGGCGGTCTGTGACAGGGCGGCGCACGGGCGCCGCCGGCGCGGGAGTCCGCTCGGGGATCTTCAACGAAGGATCCGCATACACCGGGACGACGAACGTCGCATTCCCGGCCGCGCCCGGTGCCCACGGACCGACTTCGAGTTCCCAGAAGCGGACCGGTTTCCGGAATCGGGTCGCGAGCGACGGCGGCGCTGAGATTTCGAGAATGATCTCGACGACGCCGCCGACGATTTCGGCGTCCTCCGTCCAGCGCCACAACTCCCGCACCGTCACCCGGCCGCCCTGCGCCCGGCCCACGATCTCGAGGCATCGCAGCGTCGCCCTCATCCGCGGGCCGTAACCAAGCATGCGGGCGGTGGGGAAGTAGCGGGCCTGAAGCGTGCCTCCGGCGGCGAAGGGACACGTGTGGAACTGGAGCCGGCCGCGGCCCCGAATTTTGAGGAGGACCGCGTAATAAAGCGCCAGCAGGAGTTCAACGGCCGCCGGCGCGAACAGGAGTCCCGCAAAGCGCCTGTCCGTATGAAGGCCGGCGCTCCACAGAATCCACCCGGCGGGGACCATAGCGGCGAGTGCGATCGGCACGGAGATCAGCCGCTCGCGCGCCCGCACCGCCAGCCGGTCGCCGACTCCTTCCGGATTCCACGGCCACTCCCACCGCCATGGGCCTTGTGGCCTGAAATGTGTCCCGCGGCCCCGCGTGAGTCCCCGAAGAAGCGCCGCGCTTCCCTGCGCGAGGAAGACAGCTCCGAAAAGTGCGAGGAAGGCCTCGGCTGCCCGAAGCTCGATTCCAAGGAGAAGTTTTCCCTCGAAAAGCTCTTCCCCTCGCAGAAACAACGCCACCGCCGCTCCCAGGAAAAGCGCCCCCGGCAGGAGGTGAAGAACGCGCGAATTCTCCGGTGCCGATGGAGGCGCGCGATGATAGGTCGCGCCCTGATCCGGTGAATCCTTCGCAGGTTGGGCGGGCGATTCCTGACCCATGGTCGGCCATTCTACGCGCGCCGGCCGGGATTGCCCCGGTTTGATCGCGGCTGAAGCAAGTTCGCTTGCCCGGCTTCCTCGACGTCTCGATGATATCCGCCTCCATGAGCGTTTCCCTTGCCTCCCTGAATGCCGAGCAGCGCAAAGCCGCCGAGACGATTGAAGGACCCGTGCTCGTCCTCGCCGGCGCCGGAACCGGGAAAACCAGGGTCCTGACGACGCGCCTCGCGCTCCTGATGTCGAAGGGCCACAAGCCCGCTTCGCTCCTCGCCGTGACGTTCACGAACAAGGCGGCGCGCGAGATGAGGGCACGGGCGGCGAAGCTGGCGGGGCCGTCGGCGAAGGAGGTATGGCTGTCGACGTTTCACTCGCTGTGCTCGAGGATTTTGCGCAAAGAGATCGAGGCCCTCGGGTGGAGGAAGGACTTCGCGATCTACGACGACTCGGACCAGGAGTCGGTCGTGCGCTCCGTGCTCAAGGAACTGCGCGTTCCCGGGGTGCAGGCGACGCCGGACGCGGTGAAGTGGCGGATCGGGCAGGCGAAGAACCGGGGGTGGGGCGCGGAGGAGATGGCGAAGGAGTCCGGGGAAGAGATCGACATCGTCGCGGCGAGGGCGTTTGAGAAGTACCAGGCGGGGTTGAAGTCGCGCAACGCGGTCGACTTCGACGACCTGCTGTTCCTGACCGTGCGGCTCTTTCGCGAGCACCCGGCCGTCCTCGAGAAGTACCGGAAGCAGTTCCGCTATCTGATGGTCGACGAGTACCAGGACACGAACGCGGTGCAGTACGAGATTGTGAAGTCGCTGGCGGGGAAGCGCCGGAACCTCTTCGTCGTCGGCGACGACGACCAGTCGATCTACGGCTGGCGCGGAGCGGACCACGCGCACATCCTCCAGTTTGAAGCGGACTTTCCGGGCGCTGCGGTCGTGCGGCTCGAGCAGAACTACCGCTCTACCGGGGCGATACTCGAGTCTGCGAGCGAGCTGATCCGGCACAACGCGGCGAGGCATGCGAAGAAGTTGTACTCGAAACTCGGCGCCGGGACGCCGGTGCGCACGGTGCTGCTGTACGACGAAAGGGCGGAAGCGCTCTGGGTCGCCGAACAAATAAAAACATCGGTGCGGCGACGTTCCGCGTTCGCTGTCCTGTTCCGCACCAATGCGGAGACGCGTCCGTTCGAGGAACAGCTCCGCCTCGCCCGCGTCCCGTACTCCGTTGTCGGCGGCCAGCGCTTCTACGACCGCCGCGAAGTCCGCGACGTCCTTGCCTACCTGAGGCTCGCTTCCAACCCGCACGATGACGCCGCGCTCGCCCGCATCGCCAACGTCCCTCCGCGCGGGATCGGCGAAACTTCGATGGAGAAGCTGGACTCTTTCGCGGCCTCGAAAGGCCTGCCTTTGCTTGACGCCTTCCGCCGCGCGGGTGAGGCCGGGCTGGCGCCCGGGTCCGCGGAATCCGCCAGGAGGCTCGCGGCGAAAGTCGATGGCTGGAGAAGCCAAGTGACCAACGACGCGGCGCGCGGCGCGCGCGTCATGGTGGAGGAGCTGGACCTGTTCGGCGAGCTACGCCGCGAAACCGAAAACACGGAATCCGCGGAGGCCCGCGTCGGCTCCATCGAGAGCGTCCTCGACGACCTGGCGGCGCACGCGCGCGGCGGCGGCGACCTGCGCGGGTACCTCGAAAAAGTGGCTCTGCTGGACAAGGAGGAACCGGACGACGACCAGAAGGAGGCCGTGACCCTGCTCACAGCGCATGCCGCCAAGGGACTGGAATTCCCCGTCGTCTTCGTCGTCGGCATGACCGATGGCATCTTCCCGCACCGCCGATCGGCCTCCGACGAGAAAGGGCTGGAAGAGGAACGGAGGCTCCTCTACGTCGCGATGACGCGCGCGAAAGAAGAGCTCATCCTGACGCGTCCGGAGCACCGCACGAGCCGCGGAAAAACCGCGGCGTCGCTGCCGTCGCGCTTCCTCGTTGAATTGCCCGGCGGGATCGAGCGCGAAGCGCCGGGAAAGCGCGAACTGACTTCCGACGAAACGGCGGCGCTTGACGCGAAAATCCAGTCGATTCTGGCGGGGAAGGGGCCCGAGGGGGCGCGGTGACTTCCGCGAACGTGCTTGGACTCCTGCGGCGAAGCGCATAGTATTCGCCTTCCCAGGCATCAGGAGGTGGGCGTGCCGACGGGAACGGGATATCTGCTGCTGGCTTTGGCCGTGCGCCATGGTGCGCTGAGTCGCGAGGCGGCGTTGCGGATCGCGGATGCAGCGGACGCCGGCGGGCAGGTCCGTGCTCTTCTGCGCGGCATCGGCGGCCTGGCTGAAGAGGATGTCCGTTCGCTCGAGGCGGCCGCCGAGGAATTCCGGGCGATGCGGACCAGGATGGGGGCCGAAGCGGCGGAGACTCCCCGCGCGGGCGCGACGATCGAGATGCCGCCCCCGGAATTCGTGCCGGCCACGCCCGCGCCCGCTTCATCGGAGCGCTACAAGGTCGGCGACGAAATCGGCCGGGGCGGGATCGGGCGCGTCGTCGAGGCGGAGGACGAGCAGCTCGGCCGGCGCGTCGCGCTCAAGATCCTCGCGGCGAACGCCGGCCCCGCGCTCGTGGACCGGTTCTTCGCAGAGGCCCGCATCACGGGTCAGCTTGAGCATCCGAACATCGTGCCGGTGCACGAAGTGGGGCGGCTGACCAGGTCGAACGAAGTGTTTTTTGCGATGAAGCGGATTGCGGGCCGGGACATGAGGCAGGTGATCAGCGACGGGAGCTGGAGTCCGCGCCGGCTCGTGGAGGCGTTCCGGGACGTTTGCCGGGCGGTTGCCTATGCACACTCGAAAGGGATCGTGCACCGCGACCTCAAACCGGCCAACGTGATGCTGGGCAACTTCGGCGAGGTTCTGCTCGTGGATTGGGGCCTGGCGCGCCGCGTCGGGGAGCCGATGGTTGACGGTGGCCCCGAAGAAGCGCCGGGGCAGGCTTACGTGGTCGGCGTCGACACCGCCATGCGCCCTGGCCGCGCTTCCACGCGCAAGGCCTCCCGCGGCGTCATGGGGACTCCCAGCTACATGTCGCCGGAGCAGGCGGCGGGCCGGGCTGAAGAAGTCGACGAGCGCAGCGATGTCTATTCGCTCGGAGCGACTCTCTACGAAATCCTCGCAGGCAAGGCGCCATTCGACGCGCCCACCGTCGCTCAGGTAGTCGAGCTCGTCCTCGCAGGCGGACCCATCCGGCCTTCGTCCTTCCGCCAGGTTTCTCCTGAGCTGGAAGTAATCTGCCTGAAAGCGATGTCGCGCCAGCGCGAGGACCGCTACGGGAGCGTGTTTGAGCTCGGCCACGAGATCGAGGAGTACCTGCAGGGGACTAAGGAGCGCGAGCGTCGCGAGCGGCAGGCGGACGAGCAGCTGGTCCGCAGCGTCGCCGAATTAGGACGTTCGAAGGAAAAGCAGGCGGACGCGGATCGCGAATTGTCGCGGGCGCGAGCTGAGGCCGAGCTGGTGAAATCCGACGCCTGGATGGACAAGGCGCGCGTTTTCTGGCAGCACGAGGACCGGGCGGATGCGATGCGCCGGGAGGGCGTCGAAGCGTGGGCGGCAGCCGAGGGAGCGCTGGACACGGCGCTGACGCTGGACCCGGAGTCGCGGCACGCGCGGGAGATGAAGGCGGAGATGCACTGGGAGAAGTTTCTGGAAGCGGAACGGGAAGGCGACGTGAACCGCATGATCCTCGCTCGACACATTGTGGAACGTTTCAACGACGGCGCATTCGATGCCCGCCTGGGCGGGGACGGAACGCTCGAGATTGTCACGCAGAAGTGGACCTGCGATTGCCTCGAGGCTGGCCGCGACGTCGCTCCCGCGGAGTTCGCCGTCCTGGGTTTCCATCCGTGGTCGGGACGGTCGCTTGACGGACGCCGGCTGGAAGCGGGGGAATCCCTGGAACCGTCGGGCGCAGTGCGCCTCAAGGTCCATCGCGCCGACTGCAACAGAGTGAACGCGCCCGGCGCCCGAGTCTGGGCGTGGCGGATCGAGCAGGTGGACCGGACCCTCGTGCCGATGACGCCCGGCGCCAACGTTCCCGGACCCGACGAGAGCACCCTGACGGCGCTCTTCGGCGACTCTCCCTTCCGCCCCCGAGGCGGCGGGCTCTACCTGGGAACGACGCCGATCGCGAAGCGCCCGTGGGGGATGGGCTCGTGGCTGCTGGTGGTCGCGCCCGTGGACGGCGCGCCGTTTCGAGCCCCCTTCACGGTACGGCGGCAGCAGGATCTCCGGCTCGAGCTGATGGCCACCGGCGCGGGGGCTGTGCCGTCGGGGCTCCTTCGCGTGCCGGGGGGCGAGTTCGTGTGGCAGGGAGACAGGGAGCTCTCAACATCCTTGAAGGGGGAATTGCGGCGGATCGAGGAGTTCCTTCTTTCGAAGTTCCCCGTGACCTGCGCCGAGTACGCGGGATTCCTGAACGATCTCGCGCGCTCGAACGCGGCTGAGGCGGAGGCGAGGGTCCCGCGCGAGGCGATCGGCGTCCCGTTCTGGCCGCGAATTCCCGGCGAAGGGTACGTTGTGCCCTCCGCGGCGCGCCGCGTGCGGGGAGCCGCGAGGTTGACGGGAGCGCCCGTCGACTGGGAAGAGTCCTGGCCGATCCTCGGGATTTCCTGGTCCGATGCCTGTGCGTACGCCCGCTGGCGGTCGCTGCGCGAGGGGCGGCTGTACTTCGTTCCGCACGAGGTCCAGCGGGAGAAGGCGGCGCGCGGGACCGACGGAAGGTCATTCCCGTGGGGGCATCACCTCCTCGAACGCGTCTGCAACACGAATGCGTCCCACGAAGGCGGGCCGCGACCGGTGCCGGTTACGTCGTACCCCCTCGACGAGTCCCCCTACGGCGTGCGAGGTCTCGGAGGAAACGCGCGCGACTGGTGCCTGAACGACCCCGGCGAGGCCGTGCAGCAAAGCTGGCGCATCGTGCGGGGCGGGAACTGGGTCAATCCCGCCGCTGCCACGCGCGCCGCGTATCGCGCTGGAGCTCCCTGGCACAATCCCCAGATCATGTCCACCATCCGCCTCGCCTCGGTCCTGTCCCTGCCCGCCGGCGCGGCCCCATTCCCGTTCACTTTGCCGCAAACCACCACTTGAGCCGGTACGTTGCCGCTCCCGGCCACTCGCTCTTTCCGCCGTCTTCGCTCTCTCTCGCCGCAAGCGCCTCGTACAGCGGCTTCGCTTCGTCGCGCTTCCCCGACTGCTCCAGCGCCCACGCGTCGCGCATGAGCCCCGGAAAATAAAAAACGCGGGCCTCCGTGAGGAAGCCCGCGTCCGGAAGCCTGGTTATTTCAGATCCTCGAGCCCGTCTTCCCTGGTCTCCTTTGACTTCTCTCCTCCGCACTCTCTCTTTTCAGCGTCGCCGCGCCCTCCGTTCGGCGCCACCGCGCCGCCGCGTTCCTTCCGGTCCGCTCCCGCCTTGGGGGCCGCGCCCTTGCCGTCGCCGGCCTTCAGCGTCCCTCCGCGCTCGGTCTTCCCGCCCTGAGGACGCACCGGCGCGACGCCGGCCTTCGCGCCCTTTCCGGGCTTGCCCATTTCCTCCTGCATCTTCTTCTTCATATCTTCGGCGTCCTTCCCGGCCTTGTCCTTGAACTCGTCCATCCGCTTCTTCATGTCCGCGACTTTCTTCTCGAAATCGCGCTTGAACGCCTCCGCGTCGACGCCTCCACCGGCCGCTGGTTTGCCGCCGCCGACCTTGACCTCGCCGCCGTTGACTTCGACCTTCACCTCGGCCGAGGCTTCGGCTTTCGCTTCCGCCTTCGCGTCGGCTTTGGCGTCCCCCTTCGCCTCCTGGTGCGCCTCGTCGTGGGCTTCCTTGTGCTCTTCTTTCTTCACTTCCTTGCGGACGACCTTTTCCTCGGCGCGGGCGTTGGAAGCGGCGAGTAAGGCGGCGACGGCGAGAGCGATTGCAAAGCGCATGTCAATCCTCCTGGTTGGGTTTCCGGTGCCTGTCGTTGGAGCGTTTGGGAATACGACGGGGAAGGAGGAGGGCTCCCGGGAATCTGGAAAGAAATCGAGCCGGACGAGCATTCTCCTAACTTATTGAGCCACAATGGTTTGCAGTGATATCCAGGTTCCGGATTCCCGGTACGCGCTCCCATGCAGGGGCGTTCCTCCTCCTCCGGCGTATACATTTCCGGTGATGCCCGAACTCGTTCCCGGCGGCGAAACCGTCCCCCTTGACTGGGCTTCCGAGCCCGACGAGCCACTCATGCTCCGCGTCCAGTCCGGCGACACCCGCGCGCTCGAGCTCCTGATCCAGCGCTGGTCCCCGCGCCTCGCGGGCCTGTTCTATCGCCTCACCGGCGACCCGCATGCCGGCGACGATCTCCTCCAGGAAACGTTCCTGCGCGTCTGGTCCGCGCGAGAGTCGTTCCGCCGCGACGCGCGCTTCTCGCCGTGGGTCCATTCGATCGCCCGCAATCTCGCGGCCGATCGCGCAAAGAATCGCAATCGCAAGCCGCTACACCGCGCGCTGAATGCCGTCGGCGCTCCCGGCAGCACCACGACGCTGCTGGGCAAGATTCCCGACCACGCGACCACTCCCTTCGCCGCAGCCTCCCGCCTCGAACTCCTCGCGAAACTCGACGAGGCGCTCCGCTCCGTCCCTGAGCCGTACCGCGAGGCCGTCGTCCTCTGCGACCTTCAGCGCCTCAGTTACGACGACGCCGCCCAGGTCATCGGCGTCCCCGCGAAAACCGTCAGCTCCCGACTCGCGCGAGGGCGCGAACACCTGCGCAACGCCCTCGCCGCATTCCGCAGCGGACCGCTTCCATGAACTGCACAGAAGCCAAAGATGCCCTCTCGGCGCTTCTCGACAACGCGCTGACTTCCGACGAAGCGCGCGAAGCGGAAGCGCACGCTTCTTCGTGCGCCGGTTGCCGCGCGTGGCGTACGGAGATGGCGGAAGTGCGCCAGTTGCTTCGAGGCATCGACGACGGAGACGAGCCGCCGGGGCTGAGCGCGTTCGTGGGGCGGGAAGTGATGGCCGCCATCCACGGCCGCCTCCTCGGGACGAAACCGGCGCCGTCGCCGGAGCGAAGCGCGCGAAGGATCGCCTGGGCTGCTGCAGGATTCTCCGCGCTGGCGCTCGCCGCCGCGGCAGGCTGGGCCGCGTGGGAATCTTCGAGACGCGGCGAGAAGCGGCCTGACCGTCCTGCGGTCGCGTCCCCTTCGGCCGAGAAGACCTCCTCTTCCGTGAAGCCCGATCCCGAGCCCGTGCGCCCGCCGCCTCCCGAAGTCCCCGATGAGCCCCCTCGCCCGGCGCGGACCCACTACGGCCACCTCGAACTTCGCGCGACCGACGCGGGCACTCGCGACGCAGCCCGTGACCTCTTCAGCAAGTGGCCCGGCACGTTCAAGTCTTCGGAACCCTCTGTCAGCGGCGCTTTTGCCCTCACGATCGACTTCGAGGGCCCGGCCAGCGACGCGGCCGACGAATTCGAGAAACTGCTTCTCGATTTCCAGCGGAAGCACGGAGCTTCCCTTCGCTCCTGGAAGTACTCTTCTGAGACCAGGTAGAGGAATCCCGGGGCGTCGTCGCGTAAACTGTCCGCGTGCCCGAGAATCCCGTAGGCCAGATTGCCGTCGAACAGGGACTGATCACCGCAGAACAGCGCGACGCCGCGCTGAGAATCCAGGCCGACCTCCGCGCGCAGGATCTTTACATGCGGGTCGGCGAAATTCTCGCGCGCCGCACGCTCCTGCAGCCCTCGCAGGTCCGGGAACTTCTCGAGAAACAGGGGCTCGCGCTCGTCCGCTGCCGCTTCTGCGGCAAGCAGTACAACGCGCGCAACTGGTCGGCGGGGCGCGGCCGCTGCCCGTGCGGGGGGGATCTGGATCTCGCGCCGCCGGAAGCGCCGCTGTCGGTGTCGGGGAATGCGGCGATGGCGAAGGTCGACGACGCCGGGCCGGACAAGCCCGCGCCGGCTGTCGGGTCGCTGCGCGGGAGATACTTCGGCAAGTACCCGCTCATGGAAGAACTCGGCCGCGGCGCCATGGGACTGGTCTACAAGGCCCACGATCCTGCCCTCGGCCGGCCGATCGCGATCAAGGTCCTCATCGACGCCGCAGGCACCCCCGACGAAAGCGCAAAACGCCGGCACCAGTTTCTGCAGGAAGCCCGCTCCGCGGCGAAGCTGCGCCACCCGTCCATCGTGGCCGTCCACGAGGTCGGACAATCCGAAGGCTCGGGCTACTTCACAATGGACTTCATCGACGGCGCTCCCTTGTCCGCGCTCATCAAGGAAGAACAGGACCACGGCCGCCCGCTCGCATTTGAGAATTCCGACAAGCCGCTGCCTCACATCATCGAATGGATGCGCGACGTCGCGCTCGCCCTTCAGCACGCGCACCAGTCCGGCCTGCTGCACTGTGATGTGAAGCCCGGCAATATCCTCATCGACCGCCGCAACAAGGCGCTCCTTTCAGATTTTTCTGCGGCTCGCGGCGTGCGCTTCAACAAGGGCGACCCCAACTCCAAGCGCGTCCTCGGCACGCTCCTCTACATGGCGCCCGAGCAGGCCAAGGGCGCGGCGAAGGAGGTCGGGGTCGCGAGCGACATCTGGGGGTGCGGAGCGGTGCTGTTCGTCCTGTTGACGGGGAAGCGGCCGTTCGGCGGGGAGACGGCGATCGAGATCCGGCGGTCGATCGTGACGAAACCGGCTGCGGCGCCGAGGTCGCTCAACCCGCGGATTCCGAAGGATCTTGAGGGGATCGTCGTGAAGTGCCTGCAGAAGGATCCGAAGCTGCGGTACGAGAACGCGAAGGATCTGGCCGACGACCTGCAGCGATATCTCGACGGAAAGCCGGTCGCGGCGCCGCTCTTCAAGGAGGCGCCGGTCGGGCCGCCGGCGTGGAAGGACAAGAAGGTGTGGGTCGCGGTGGCGATCGGACTGTTGCTGATCGTGGGCGTGATCGGGTTCCGGTTGATGATGAAAAAGGCGTCCTCGGGGAAGAATCGATACGAGGTTCCAGAAGAGAGATGAGCGAGGACGACCTGTACGCAGATGGAATCAGGTGAAGCAGAAAAGTCGGCAGAGGTTTCAACTCCCGGCTCGGCATTCTTTCCCGGTTGACCCTTGAGCATCGCCACGCCCATAATCCGCGCCCCATGCCGACCACACTTCGCCCGACGCAGGACGGCAAAGGCAAACGCTTCGCAATCGCCGCCGCGCTCTTTAACGAGGAGATCGTCAAGTCCCTCGTCGACGCCGCGGTGAAGACGCTGGAGGCGCGCGGCGTGGCGACTGACGACATCTCGATCGCCTGGGTCCCCGGCTCGTTCGAGTTGCCGCTGGCCGCGCAGAAATTCGCGAACAGCGGCCGCTATGCCGCGGTGATCTGCCTCGGCGTCCTGATCAAGGGACAGACGCGCCACGACGATGTCGTCTGCGACGCCGCGGCGCGCGGCATTTCCGACGTCTCGCGCGACACCGGCGTGCCGTGCGCGTTCGGCGTCATCACGGCGCCATCACGCCAGCACGCCCTTGACCGCGCCGGCGCCGAAATCAACCGGGGCGCCGAGGCCGCCGAGGCCGCGCTCGAAATGGCCGACGTCCTCCCGTCCCGCAGGCTCGCGCTTCAGTGGCTCTACAAGGCCGATCTCACCGGGGACTGGGACACGACGGACCTGGAAACCTACCTCGGACTGCGCGGCGATCCGGACGAGGTACGGAGACTGGGGCGACAGATCGTCGAGGGGGTCGTCGCCAGGAGGGCCAGGCTCGACGCGGAGATTTCGCGCATCGCCGAGAACTGGGACATCAGTCGCATGGCCACGATCGACCGCAACGTGATCCGGCTCGCGGCGTGGGAGCTGATTTTCACGGAGACACCGGGGCCGGTGATTCTGAACGAGGCCGTCGAACTCGCGAAGGCGTTCTCGACGGAAAACAGCGGCGCTTTTGTGAACGGGATTCTCGACCGCATCCGGCCGGAGAGGGAGAAGATCCGGGCGGAGATGGAAAGCACCGTCAAAGACAGGGAAAAGGAGCAGGAGAAGGAGTAGGAGCAGGACCGGCCCGGTCGGCGGGCCTGTTCAGCTTTTCTCCTCCTGCTAACATCGTTACCGCATGGGCCTCTTCGGCAAAGCGTTCGAGAAAATCAAAGCCGGCCTCGCGAAGACCAAAAGGGTCCTCACGACGCCGATCCAGGACCTTTTTGTCCTCACGCGTAAGCTCGACGAAGCGTTCATCGATGAGCTCGAGGAGACGCTGATCACCGCGGACATCGGCGTGGCGACAGCGACGCGGATCATTGAAGACCTGAAATTCAAATACAAGCACAAGGAAATCATGGAAGTGCCGCAGGTGCATGCATATCTGAAGTCGAGCCTGCTGAAGCAGCTTCAGTCGATTCCCCGCGACGTGCGCTATGCGGCGTCAGGTCCGACCGTCATCCTTGTGGCCGGGGTGAACGGGACGGGGAAGACCACTTCCATCGCGAAGCTGGCGCACTGGTTCCACGCCGAGGGGAAGAAGGTGATCCTCGGCGCCTGCGACACGTTTCGCGCCGCGGCGATCGAGCAGCTCACGATCTGGTCGGGGCGGCTGGGCGTCGAGATCGTGAAGCACCAGATGAACGCGGACCCGGCGGCGGTGGCGTTTGACGCGGTGGAAGCGGCGATTGCGCGGAAGGCGGACGTACTTCTGATCGACACGGCGGGGAGGCTGCACACGAAGCAGAACCTGATGACGGAGCTGGGGAAGATCAAGCGGGTCATCCAGAAGAAGCTTCCTGAGGCGCCGCACGAGACGTGGCTGGTGCTGGACGCGACGACGGGGCAGAACGCGGTGAACCAGGCTAAGGCGTTCAACGAAGTCCTGCAGGTCACGGGCCTTGTGCTGGCGAAGCTCGACGGCACGGCCAAGGGCGGCGTCGTGATCGCGATCGAGGAGCAGCTGAAGCTGCCGGTGAAATTTGTCGGCGTCGGCGAGCAGATCGAGGACGTCGAGATCTTTGAGCCGGAGGCGTTTGTGAACGCACTACTGGAGTTGGAAAAGGCTCCTT
>WSZJ01000075.1 GCA_009773755.1 Planctomycetota bacterium
CTGCCGCGTCACGGCAAGCGCGCCCCGCTGCCTCGCCGCCGGCTCGCGCCCACCCCCGCGAAGGCCCGCGCCCAGACCGAGGCGCTGCGGCTCCTGGAGTACGGACGCCCTTCGCTCGAACGCGCCTGCCGCGCCCTCTACGACCCCGCTTCGACCGACGCGGACTTCACCTTTCGCGTCGATGCGGCGCGCCGGCAGTTCGAGGAGGCGATCCGCCGGGCGCCCCAGATTCCGCTCGCCCATTATCTCCTCGGCCTCGCCCATGACCTGAGCGGCGACGACTCCGCGGCCGACACATCATGGCGGGAAGCACTTCGACTCGACCCGGACTTCGGACCCGCGCACTACCGCCTCGGGCGGCTTTTCGTCGTGCGGGCCTTCGTGGCCACGATCGGGCTCCTCGGCCAGACTTCGGGGACCCCGGAGCGCCGCCGCGCCGAAAGCGCCGCCCTCAACGCCGAAGCCCTGCGGCGCTTCGACACCTCTCTGTCCGCCGGAAGCGGCCTCGACGACGCGCTTCATCGCCGCGTCGCGGAGGCGATGGCCGCGCTGATCCGGAAAGACACTCCCGCTCTGGAGCGGATCTGCGCCGAGGGCCTCGCGCAGTTTCCGTCGTCGGAGGGGCGGGAAGATTTTCACTGGATTCTCGGGCTGGCCCGGAAGGGGGAGAACGCGCGGAGCGAGTTCGACGAAGCGCTTCGAATCCGGCCCCGCTTCGGCCTGGCCTGCTATGGACGGGGGATCGAATTCAGGAACGCCGGGGACCTGAAATCGGCGCTCGAGGACTTCCGCCGAGCGGTGAGATACCAGCCGAAGCTTCTGATCGGGTGGATCTCGCTGGGGACTTGCTGCTACTCGCAGGGGATGCACTCGGAGGCGCTGGCGGCGCTGGAGAGAGCGGTGGCGCTGGACCCGGCGTGCGCGCCGGCATGGTGCAACATGGGGACCGTTCGATGCGCGCTCGGCGACCCGGGGCGCGCTCTCTCGGACTTCACCCGGTCGCTCAAGCTGGACCCTGAATTCCGCATGGCGCTCACGAACCGGGCGACCGTTTTCCTGGAACTCGACCGGCCGGAGGAGGCATGCGCGGATCTTGAGGCGGCGGCGCGCATGGGCCCGATGACCTCTTACCAGATGAACAACCTTGGGATGGCGCGGACCGGCCTCGGCGACCCGGCGGGCGCACGCGAGGCCTATTCCCAGGCGATCGCACTGGACGCCGGATACGCCTATCCGTGGAACAATCGCTCCTTTGTGCGGAATCTCCTCGGTGAATTCGCCTCCGCCGTCGAGGACGCCGACGAGGCGATCCGGCTCCGTCCGGACTATCCCGAGGCCTTCCAGAATCGCGCCCGGGCGCGGCTCGCCCTCGGCGACCCCGGCGCCGCGGAGACGGACGCCTCCGAGGCGCTCCGCCTCCGGCCCGGCTACGCTAACGCTCACCTGAGGCGTGGACTCGCCCGCTTGCGGCTCGACCGGATACCGGAAGCGCTCGCCGACCTCGACGAAGCCGTGCGGCTGTCGCCCGAGGAGGCCGACATCCTCTCCGCGCGCGGTGAGGCGCGGCTCCACGCCGGCCTCCTGCGCGAAGCTCTCGCCGATCTCGACGCGGCCCTTCGCCTCGACCCCCGATCCGCCAGCGCGCTCCGGCACCGCGGGGCCGTCCGCGCTGCTCTCGGCGACCGCGCCGGCGCCGTCGAGGACCATCAGAAGGTGCTCGAGTCCGCCCCCCCGGGCTCCGCCGACCACGCGCTGGCCCGAGCCTTCCTGGAGCCGACGGAGCCACGGGCGTGAGCCGCCGCGACCCCCTCACCGGTCCGGGCCCCGTCGGATTCCGGCCGACCGCCTGGAGCCTCATCCTCAGCGCCCGGACCCTCAGCCCGCAACGGCGCTCCCGCGCCCTCGGGCAGCTCATCTCCGTCTACTGGCTCCCCGTCTACTGGACCTTCCGTACCGATTGGAACGCCGGGCCCGAGGAAGCGCGGGACCTCACGCAGGAATACTTCGCCGTCTTTCTCGAGAAAAAACTCCTCGACCAGGTCGCGCGGGAAAAGGGGCGCTTCCGCTCCTACGTCAGAGCCACGCTCAAGAACTTCATGCTCATGCGCAAACGCGCCCGAAAGACCGCAAAACGCGGCGGCCGCGTCCATATCGGGCCGCTCGACGACCTCGCGGGCGTGGAAGCGCAAGCCGTGCGCTCAGGCGAGTCTCCCGAGCGCCGCTTCGACAGGGACCTGATGCGGTCCGTCTTCCAGGAGTCCATGAAGAAGGTCGAGCAGGATTGCGCCCTCGCGGGAAACTCAGCCCACTTCGACCTCTTCCGTGCCTACTACATTCTCGAAGACGCCGCCGGCGCCGGCTACGAGTCGCTCCAGGAGCGATTCGGCCTCGGCGCCCACGACGTCAAAAACCGGCTGTCGTCCATGCGGAAACGATTTCGCGAAACGGTGCTCGGGTTCCTGCGCGACGGGACGTCGAGCGAAGAGGAGTTGGTGGCGGAGATTCAAGAGCTGTTCGAAACCTGACAAAGCAGGAAGCCCGGGGATTCCCTCTTCGCGGTACCGGAAAGCGCGAAGCGTCGAAGGTGATGCAGTCCTGGCCCTTACTGCATTCGCGGGTGTGGGTCGCTCCGGCCGCGGAGTCGTGCGGTTGCTGCCGCAAATCAACGCTTCGCCCCGGCATCCCCCGGCCGCAACCGCCGACGCAGCGGCCGGGGCGACCCGCGCCCGCGAATGCCAGCGAATGCCCCTTGACCCACACCCCCCGCGGGGCGTAAAAAACATGTTCGCCCTCTGCGGAATCGGGCACCCTTCACCCCCCCACGGCACCCCGCGACGGAGACACCCCGGATGGCCCTGAACGGCCCGCAGAAACCTCTCGGCCAGCTCCTGAAGGAAATGGAGCTCGTCACCGAAGGGCAGATTCAGGAAGCCCTCGCGCTTCAGCGCGAAAAAGGCGGCGCCCTCGGCAGCATCCTCGTCGAGCTCGGGTACGTGAGCGAAGAGGAAATGCTGCTCGCGCTCGGCGCGCAGGTCGGGATGGAGGTCGTCAACCTCGACGACATGAAGATCGAGCGCGGGACGCTCGAAAAAGTCTCACCGACGATGGCGAAGGTCTACAAGATCATCCCGGTGAAATTTGAAAACAACATGCTGACGGTCGCCATGGCCGACCCGCTGAACGTCAGCGTGCTCGACGACCTGCGCTTCATGCTCAATTGCGACGTGCAGGGCGCCGTCTCGAACGAGGAAGCCGTGACCCGCGCGATCAACCATTACTACGCGGGGCAGACGGCGACCGTCGAAGACCTGCTGGCGAAACTCGGCGAGGACGCGGCCGCCGACGCGGAGATCATCAAGGAAGGCCAGAAGGGGATGGTCGACCTCTCCAACGTCGCCGAGGCCGCCAACGCCGCCCCCGTCGTCAAGCTCCTCAACCTCATCCTCCTCCAGGCCATCAAGGACCAGTCCTCCGACATTCACTTCGAGCCCTTCGAAACCGAATTCAAGGTCCGCTACCGCGTGGACGGCGTGCTCTACGAAATGATGCCGCCCCCGCTTCACCTCGCCATCGCGCTCATCTCCCGCATCAAGGTCATGAGCAACCTCGACATTTCCGAGACGCGCCTCCCGCAGGACGGCCGCATCATGCTCGCGATCGGCGGCAAGCCCGTCGACCTGCGCGTCTCGACCCTCCCGACGATGTTCGGCGAGTCGGTCGTCATGCGCGTCCTGGACCGGTCGGTCGTGTCGCTGGACATCGACAACATCGGGATGCGCGAAGAAGACTTCAAGCTCATGAAGCTGCTGCTCGAGCTCCCCAACGGGATTCTCATCGTCACGGGTCCGACCGGCTCCGGCAAGACGACGACCCTTTACTCGTGCCTGAACTACATTAACGACGTGAAGTGGAAAACGATCACGACCGAGGACCCCGTCGAATACGACCTCGACGGCATCGTGCAGATCCAGATCAACGAGGAAATCGGCGTGACGTACGGCGCGTGCCTGCGCGCCATCCTGCGACAGGACCCGGACTACATCCTGGTCGGAGAAATCCGGGACCTCGAGACGGCGCAGATCGCCGTCGAAGCGGCGCTCACCGGGCACCTCGTGTTCTCCACCCTGCACACCAACGACGCCCCTTCCGCCATCACCCGCCTGCTCGACCTCGGGATCGAGAGCTTCCTCATCAGCGCGTGTCTCGAAGCGATCGTCGCCCAGCGGCTCGTGCGCCGCATCTGCGTCAAGTGCAAGTCGGAATTCGAGCCGACCGAGGATATGCTCCTGCAGCTGGGCCTGCGCCCCGCGGACGTCGAGGGGAAGCGCTTCATGTATGGCACCGGCTGCAACCACTGCAACAACACCGGGTACAAGGGGCGCCAGGCGATCTTCGAGATCATGCTGCTCACGGATCGGATCAAGAGCCTGATCATGACGCAGGCCTCGACCGACGAGATCCGGCGCACGGCGCGCGAGCAGGGATTGAAGGTTCTGCGTGAATCCGGGCTTCTCGCCATTTACGATGGCGTGACCACCATTGACGAAGTCGTCCGCGAGACGCTGTTCAACTAATCCTGAGGAGGCCCGCGCCATGCCGATCTTTACGTACGAAGCGGTCGACAACAAAGGCAAGAAGATCAAGGCGGAGGTCGACGCCGCGAACCAGCAGGAGGCGATGACGAAGGTTCACGCCCAGGGCCTGTTCCCCACCAACGTGCAGCAGAAAGGCGCTGAGCCCGCGAAGGGCGGGATGGCGGCGACGAAGAAGAAGGGTCTGAGGCTCGGCGGCGGCGTCTCCCAGAAGCAGCTGACGCAGTTCACTGTGCAGCTTTCGATTCTTCAGGACGCCGGCCTTCCGATCGTCCGGTCGCTGAAAATCCTGGCCGACCAGATGAAGCCGTGCGCGCTGAAGGGGATCGTGGCGCAGGTTTCGGAAGACGTGGAATCCGGCTCGAGCCTGTCGGAAGCGCTGTCCAAGCACCCGAAGGCGTTCGACCGGCTGTACGTGAACATGGTGAAGGCAGGTGAGGCAGGCGGCGTGCTCGACACCATCCTGCAGCGTCTTGCGGTGTACATGGAAAAAGCCGCGGCCTTGAAGCGGAAGATCATCGGCGCCAGCATTTACCCGGCGGCCGTCATCTCGATCGCCGTGCTGATCGTGTCGGGCATTCTGATCTGGGTCATCCCGCAGTTCAAAGTCGTGTTCGACGACCTCGGCGCCGAGCTGCCGATCCCGACCATGATCCTGATGAAGCTCTCGGACTTCCTGGTCGCGTTCTGGTGGCTCCTGCCCGGCGTGCCGTTCGTCCTCTACATGGCCTACAAGATGACGGTGAAGAACAAGGGCGGCCGGATCGCGCTGGACAAGTTCAAGCTGCACATGCCCCTCTTCGGCGACATCATCAAGAAGTCCACCATCAGCCGCTTCTGCCGCACGCTCGGAACGTTGATCGCGTCGGGCGTGCCGATTCTTGAAGCGTTGTCGATCGTGAGGAACGCCGTCGGCAACGAGGTCATCGCCAACGCGGTGCAGGTGGTGCACGATTCGATCCGTGAAGGAGAATCGATCGCCGAGCCGCTGGCGCAGACGAAGGTATTCGACGACATCGTCGTGAACATGATTGACGTCGGCGAGGAAACGGGAGAACTGGACAAGATGTTGATCAAGGTTGCGGACAACTACGACGACGAAGTGGACGCTGCGGTCGGCGCGCTCATGTCGATCATGGAACCCATGATGATCATCGGCATGGGTCTCACCATCGGGTTCATCGTCGTGGCGCTGTTCCTTCCGCTCGTCAGCTTGATCAATACGATGAAGTAGGGTTTACGGTTGAACATCGGCCCCCGCCACCTGGCGGGGGCTTTTTTTGTCGCACGGGAGGGGGTAGGGGGTAGTTGGTAGGGGGTAGGAACGGCCAGGCAGGGTTCATGCGGGGTGGCGGCGCGTTGAGGGCGGGGAGTCGGTCGATTCCAGGCCGAACCTGCGTTCGATGCTGGAAATCAGGCCGTAGGTGATTTTCCTCTGCTCGAGAATGAGACGCAGGATGGGAGTGGTCTGTTCGGCGGAAAGGAATTTCCTTCGCAGGCAGACGCACACCTGCGTGTCGAGCTCGGCTGCGCTTCCGAGCGAAATGCCCAGATGGTTCACGTTGGCGCGCGGCTGCCGGCAATATCCTTCGGCAATGTTGCTCGGCACCGAAACCGCGGCCCTGCGCATTTGGGTGCTCAGCCCGAATCTCTCGTCCGGCGGCAGGAACCTGACGGCGTCGTAGACCGCGTCCACGAGATCGAGCCCTCGCTCCCACGCAATCAGCTTCCGGTACCCGCTCAATTCCGCGCCCATGACACTTCCTCCTCTCTTAAGTGTTATGCCACCATTATACTGTACAGTGTTGTAATGTCAATAGCTATGTACAAGATACAACATGACGGTCCGTTTCTTTCCTACCCCCTACCCACTACCCCCTACCGACTCCTCCCTCGGCGTAACCAACCTCGCGTATCATGACCACGCGCCTTCGCGCCCCCTTCATGCGACTACGAACCAAGGTCTTCGCCTGGGTCCTCCTCACGATGGGCTTCGTCTTCGCCCTCCTCACGGTCAACCTCCTTCTCGAGGAAAAGCGCCGCGAAGACGCCCACCAGGCGGACCTCGCCCAGTTCGTCCGGGTCATGACCCAGGACCTCGTCAGCGGATTGACTCCCTTCACCACACGCGAAGACCAGCTCCAGGAACTGGAACAGCGCCTGAACCGCATCGATATCTTCCGGGACTGGCACCTCTTCGACTCAGGCGCCAACCAGAAACGCAAGGGCGGAGGCCAGCCGGCCGACATGGCCCAGGCGACCGTCGAAAAGGACTCGCACTTCGTCCAGGCCTCCCAGCACGACCAGTCGACGCTCACGGACGGAGTCTTCTGGACGCGCATCGAATACGCCCCGGAAGACACCCTCGAACCGGCCCCGATCGGCCCCGGCAGGTACCTCGTCCTCCGCACCCTCATCAAACAGGGTCCCGCGACCGCGGACACCGTCTGGGATTCGTTCCAGAAGGTCCTGCTTCTCATGCTCTTGGGAACCGGCCTGCTGACGCTCACCATGACGATCGTTCTCGAACGGCTCGTCGTGAAGCCCCTCGAAACCCTCGCCCGCGCTTCCGAACGCCTCTCCCTCGGCGATTACGGCTCCCCGGTCCCCGATCCCGGAACCCAGGACGAAATCGGCGACCTGCTCCGGACGTTCAACTTCATGCAGCAGCGGCTCAAGGAGTACCACGAAACTCTGGAAGCGCGTGTCGCCGAGGCCACCAACAAGGTCAAGGGCGCCGAGCGGCGGCTCATCGTCGCGCAGCGGCTGTCCGCGACCGGCACGCTGGCCGCCGGCATCGCACACGAGATCAACAACCCTCTGGGAGGCATGCTCAACGCGGCGCGGGCGCTGAAGCGCGAAGGCCTCGCCGCCCCGAAGCGCGAGCAATACCTCGACCTCATCATCGAGTCGCTTCTCCGCATTCAGGACACCGTGAAAAAAGTCCTCCAGTTCTCCCCCCGCAAAGTCAACCCGCAGGCCGCTTCACTCAGGGAAATCCTCGACCGCGCCATCGGCCTGGCGCAGTACAAGCTCGACAAGAAGCGGGTAAAGCTGACGCACGAGGCGCCGGACCGGCTTCCGAACGTCTTCTGCGACCCGAGCGAGCTGGTGCAGATCTTCCTGAACCTGATCCTGAATGCGATCGACGCGACGGAGGGGGAAAAAGGGCACATCCGGGTGCACTACCAGGGGATCGAGGGGGAGGTTGCGACCTGCGTGACGGACAACGGGTGCGGGATGACGGAATCGGAGCTGGCGCAGGCGTTCGACCTGTTCTACACGACGAAGGGGGCGGAGGGAACGGGGCTCGGGCTGTCGGTGGTCTACAACATCGTCCAGAACCACGGCGGCCGCATCGACGTGACGAGCCAGAAAAGCGTGGGGACGACGTTCACGGTCACGCTCCCCGTGCACCGGGAGGACCAGCTCGCGCCGCCGCCTGCGATTCCGACTGAAGCGGCGGAGAAGTCTCAGCGTGCGTGAGGCTTCCTTTCGGCTAACACTTCAGCCCGCCCCCCTCACCGACCGATAACAATGCAACCGCCCGGGGGCTTGGCCACCTGCCCCGGGAGCGGTAAACTACCAGGTCTCACCTCGAAGATCGCACACCATGCCTGAACTCGAAGAGCTGAAGACAGAGTGGGAATCGGGTCGCCTCTCGGCGATCGCCCGGGATCTCGTCGAGTTCGTGCGCAATCACCGCATGGACATCCTGGACTACCGGGAAGCGCACCTGAAGAAGCTGCGCGGGGCGCAGGTGACGGACGACCTGGCGATCCGGATGTACATCCTGCAGGTGCGCTCGATCTCGCCGCAGGGCGAAATCCGCGACCAGCTCAAGGAAATCGAGCAGGAAGTCTGGTACCGGGGCGAGCGCGGCGAGGGGCAGCTGGACCGCCAGCAGATCGCCCGCGAATGGTGCATGCGGCACGCGCCGGGCTGGCGCGACCACCGGGTGATGGCGATCGTCTATGTGCTGGAGAAGATCAAGGACCAGCTGCTGGCGATCCTGCGCGGCGAGAACGGACATAGCTCCTCCGCGTAGCAGGCCGATAGTAGGGCATCGACTCCATGCGCTTCTCCTCCCTTCCAACGGAATCCGTCCGCGCTTCGTTCCCTCCGCTTGAGTCCGGACCGCGCGCCGTCCGAGCGCTGGCGAAGGCGGCGGCTGAAGCGGCGATGGCGGTCGGACGGGTGGCAAATGCGGTGGATCGCGCCGCAACCCTTGTCGCCACAGCGCTTTGCAATGAACGGCGCCTGCTTTTCCTCGGCGCCGGCACCAGCGGCCGACTCGCGGTGCTGGAAGCGACCGAGCTCTGGCCGACCTTTCGAGTGAAGGCAGACGCGGCCCTCGCAGGCGGGCAAAAGGCGCTGGTGCGCTCGGTCGAAGGCGCAGAGGACGACGCCTCGGCCGGCGGAATGGCCGCTTCCGCCCTTCGCCGCGGAGACGTCGCCGTCGGCGTCACCGCAAGCGGCGTCACTCCGTACGTCGATGGCGCGCTCCGGATGGCGCGCCGCCGCGGGGCCGCGACCATCCTGGTCACCTGCAACCCACGTACGAAAATCCGGGCCGGCGTCGTGGTCGCCCTGGCAACCGGCGCGGAACCCCTCGCCGGCTCGACCCGCATGAACGCCGGCACCGCCACCAAGATCGCCCTCAACGCCATCACGACGACCGCCGCCGCAAAAGCCGGCAAGACCTGGCGCAACCGGATGGTCGAAGTCCTTGCCACCAACGCGAAGCTGCGCGACCGGGCGAAGCGGCTGGTGCAGGAACTCGGAGAAGTGACCGCCTCGCAGGCGACGCGCCTCCTGCGCGAAACCGCGAGCGCGAAGGAGGCGATCGTGATGGCGCGGCTCGGCTGCGGCGCGGGGGAAGCCCGAAAGCGGCTGAAGCGTGGCTCGATCGAAGCGGCGATTCGCCCATGAGAGTGCTGGGCCTCATGTCCGGCACGTCCTGCGACGGCCTCTCGATGGCGCTCGTCGAGGCAGGGCGCGGGCGGCCGCGGGTCCTCGAGCACCGAAGCGTTTCCTGGCCTGCCCCGTTCCGGCGGCGGCTGCTCGCGCTTCCCGGCGCGACGGCGGCGGAAATCTGCGAAGCGAACGTGGCGATCGGCGAGGCGTTCGGGAAGGCGGCGAGGACGCTCGCGAAGAAGGCGGACGTCATCGGGTCGCATGGGCAGACCGTGTGGCACGTCCCCGGGAAGGCGTCGCTCCAGATCGGCGAGCCCTCCGTCATCGCCGCGCTCACGGGAAAGCCCGTGGTCGCGGACTTCCGCCCCGCGGACATCGCAGCGGGGGGCCAGGGCGCTCCGCTGGTGCCCTTCGCAGACCGCCTGTTCTTCGCAAATAAAAACATCGACATCGCCGTCCTCAACATCGGCGGCATCGCCAACGTCACCTGGCTCGGCCGCGACGGCCGCGTCGCCGCCTTCGACACCGGTCCCGGCAACTGCCTCCTCGACGCCGCCGCACGCCGCTTCCTCAAGAAGCCGTACGACCGCGACGGCGCGACCGCGAAGCGCGGCAAGGTGGATTTCCGCCGGCTCGAGGAGTGGCTCGCCCACCCGTGGTTCGAAACCCCGCCGCCGAAATCCACCGGCCGCGAACTCTTCGGCGAAGACTGGATCCCGAAGCGCGGCAAGCCCGCCGACGTCCTCGCCACTCTCACCCGCCTCACCGCCATCACCCTCGCCTCCCAGACCCTCGCCTGCGGCCGCCCCGCCGAAATCCTCGTCGGCGGCGGCGGCTGGCGAAACCGCTTCCTCATCGAGGGGCTCGAAACCCTCTTCGGTGTCCCGCTTCGCCCCACCGACGATTACGGCGTCCCCTGGGACGCCCGCGAGGCCGCGGCGTTTGCGCTTCTGGCGTGGGCGTTCGTGAGGCGAGTCCCCGCAAACATCGCGACGGGCGGGCGGCCGGCGGTGCTCGGACGCCTGACGATTCCTACACCCAGCCCTCGACGAACTTGAACGCCGCGCCGTCGAAGAGGCCTTTATCGCTCAACTTGAGCTGCGGGATGACGAGGAGGGCGAGGAAAGACATCGTCATGAACGGCGCGCGAAGAGTGACTCCGGCGGCCTTCGTGGCGCGGTCGATTTCCTGGTACTTGGCGGCGACCATCTCGCCGGAGTCGGGGCTCATCAGCCCCGCGATAGGAAGCGGCAGGACGCGGACGCCGTTCGCATCGGCGAACGCGACGCCGCCCCTCGCCTCGACGAGCGCGTTCACGGCGCGGCAGAGCGACGCGTCATCGGCGCCGACGGCGACGATGTTGTGCGAGTCGTGGGCGACGGTGGATGCGAGGGCGCCGGAGCGCAGCCCGAACCCTTTCACGAACGCGACCGCGGGGGGCGCGTCGGCGTAGCGATTCACGACGGAGATCTTGAGGAGGTCGCGCGAAGGGTCGGCGACTGCCGCACCGCCGTCGACCTTCGGCGCGAGGTGCTCCTCCTTCGTGATGATTTCGCCGTCGATCGCGACGATCGCGCGGATCTTGCCGGGCTTCGCTTCCACGCGGAAATCGCCCGGCTTTTTCGGCCCGCAGCGGAACGCGTTCACGATCGCCGCGGGCTTCGTATCGAACAATGTGAGGCCGCCGTCGGCGACGCAGCGGCCGTCGATCCAGGTGCGCAGGACGCGGAAGTCCTTGAGGTCGGAGACCTCGATGAAGTCGGCGGGATCGCCGGGCCGGAGCAGCCCCACGGGCAGGCCGTAGTGGCGAACGGGATTGACGCAGGAGGCGGTCAGCACGTTCCACAGCGGCACGCCCTTCGCCACCGCGCGCGCCACCAGCCGGTCGATGTGTCCCGCGACGAGATCGTCCGGGTGCTTGTCGTCGCTGCAGAG
Source organism: Planctomycetota bacterium (assembly GCA_009773755.1). Classification (GTDB taxonomy): domain Bacteria; phylum Planctomycetota; class MHYJ01; order WSZJ01; family WSZJ01; genus WSZJ01. Next base: position 11,445 of record WSZJ01000075.1, read on the forward strand.
CATGCACAGCTCCGGACGCTCGTTGAGAAGCGGCCACAGCGCTTCGAAGTTGCGCGCGGCGCTTCCTTCGCGGATGAGGATTTTCATGCCGAGGCGGGCCTTCCCGGCGGCTTCTTCGTAAGTGAAGCATTCGTGGTCGGTCGAGATCCCGGCTGCGGCGTAGGTCGCGGCCTGTTCGCCCTTGAGTCCGGGCGCGTGTCCGTCGACGGGTTTGCCGAGCTCGCGCGCCGCGGCGATTTTCGCGCCGACTTCGGCGTCGCCGAACAGGACGCCGGGCCAGTTCATCATCTCGGAGAGGTAGCGTATTTCGGGCATTTCGAGAAGCGCCCGGACGCCCTTCGAGTCGATCGCCGCCCCTGCCGTTTCGAACGCCGTCGCGGGAACGCACGACGGCGCGCCGAAGTTGAACTTGAACGGCACGGTGCGACCGTTCTCGATCATGTAGCGCACGCCGTCGGCGCCGAGGACGTTGGCGATTTCGTGCGGGTCGGAGACGGTCGCGACGGTGCCGAAGCGGACGGCGAGGCGTGCGAATTCCGACGGGACGAGCATCGAGCTTTCGACGTGGACGTGCGCGTCGATGAATCCGGGCATGATGAAGCGTTGCGGCGCCTGCGGGTACGGTTCGATCGCGGCGATGCGGCCGTGTTCGACGGAGACCGCGGCCGGAGAGATGGTCCGGGCGATGGGGTCGACGAGCTGACCGGCGACGGTGAGGCGCATTTGCGGAGGTTAGCAGAGGGCAGGAAAAACGACAGGGATCGGGATGGGGATTGGGATGGGGATCACGGCCAACCGCATCTGTTCGGTGCTTCGCATCCCGATCCCAATCCCGATCCCGATCCCGCCCCCATCCCGTTCCCGCCGTTCCCTTTCCCCTGCCGTTTTCCCCCCCCGGTGATAATCTCCCCGCGTGCCCCCGCCGAAACCGACCGGCCTCTCCCTCCGCCAGAAAATCGCCCAGCTCATCTTCATCGCCGCTTCCGGCTCGCCTTCCCGCCCGCGCGAAGGCGCCGAATTTGACACAGTGCGTCAATTGCTCGACGACGGGGAGTTCGGCGGGCTTCTGGTGTTCGGCGGATCGATCTACGAGACGCCGATGCAGATCAACACCCTCCAGCGATTCTCAAAGCTCCCCCTCCTAGTCACCGCCGACCTCGAACGCGGCGCCGGCCAGCAGATCCAGGGCGCGACCGACCTGCCTCCGCCCATGGCGATCGGCGCGACGGGCTCGGAAACGCACGCGCATTTCGCGGGGAAAGTCACGGCGCTGGAAGCGAAGACGTTCGGGATCCACTGGGTTTTCGCGCCGGTCATGGACGTGAACACGGAGCCGCGCAACCCGATCATCAACACGCGCGCGTTTTCGGACGCGCCGGCGCTGGTGTCGAAGCTGGGCGTCGCGTACACGAAGGGGATGCAGTCGGCGGGAGTGTCGGCGTGTGCGAAGCATTTTCCCGGCCACGGCGCGACCCCGCTCGACTCGCACGTCGTTCTCCCCACGGTCGATCACGACCGCGCCCGGCTCGACCGCGAGGCGCTTCCGCCATTCGTCGCCGCCGCGAAAGCCGGCGTCGATTCGGTCATGGTCGGGCACATCACGCTTCCCGCCCTCGACCCGAAGCTCCCCGCTTCGCTGTCGCCCGCGACGATGCGCGTCCTGCGCGAGGAGATCGGCTTCAAGGGACTCATCGTCACGGACGCGCTGATGATGGGCGCTCTGTCGACGTTCGGGTCGCCGGCCGCCCTCGCGCTCGCGGCGGGCGCGGATGTGCTGCTCTACCCTGAGAATCCCATGGTGGCGCTCAGCGACTGCATCGAAGCCGTGGAGTCCGGGAAGATTCCGGAGTCGCGCGTTCACGAAGCCCTCGAGCGCGTCCTCGCCCTGAAAGAACGCCGCCGCCTCTTCGACGAACGCTCCGTTTCGGCCGAGACCATGGAAGCGATTCCCGCCCACGAATATCACACGCGCGCCGCCGAGAAACTCGCGCACGACGCGCTTGCGTGGGCGCGCAAGGGGGACGGGGCGGTGTTCGAGAAGGGGCGCAAGCTGTCGGTGCTGATCGTGCGCGACGACGATTTCGCGGCGGGGCCGGATCCGTTTCTGGCGGCGCTGCGCGAACGGGCGCCGGTGGAGTTTGCGTCGGCAAAGCCGGGGGAGCCGCTTCCGGAGGTGCCGAAGGGGGAATCGCTGGTGGTGGCGGTGTACGCGCGGGTGAGGGCATGGAAGGGGCGAGTGGGGCTGCACGAGGAGCTGGAGAAATTCTGCGGCGGTGTCGTGACCGGGCGGCGAGCGACGGCGGTGAGTTTCGGGAATCCGTACTTCGCGAACCAGATCCCGGCGCCGAGTTTTCTGTGCGCGTGGAGCGATTCGCCCGCGGCGCAGAGGGGGGCGGCGATGGCGCTGTTCGGGGAGCTGCCGGCTGGTGGGCGCGTGCCTGTTCAGCTCCAGGGGGCAGGAGGTAGTTGGTAGTGGGTAGGAGGTAGGAACAGCATTATTGCTACGGTCCTTCCTACCTCCTACCCACTGCCCCCGCCTTCCGCAACTCCCGATCGCACTCCTTTACCATCTCGGTTTCACCCACCCGGTCGTAGATCGCCCTCGCCTCGCCGAGCCGCTGCTGCGCTTTCTCTTTGTCCCCCGCCTCGCGGCAGGCGATCCCCAGCGACAGCAGACACCCCGCGCGCTGGTCGTCGAGTTCGAGGCCGGAGCCGTCGTAGAGCGCGAGCGCCTTCTCGTACAACGGGCGCGATTCCGCGGACTTCCCCTGGTCGCGCCGGAGATCCGCGCTCGCCTCCGTCACGAACCCTTCTTCGAATGCCGATTCCTGCTCGCGGAAGATCGCCGCCGCGCCTTCGTAACATTCCGCGGCGCGAAGCGCGTCCTCTGCATCCCGCGACGCATGCCCCGCTTCCATCATGGCCCTGGCCTGCGGGAGCTTTGCGCCCAGCTCGGCGTAGATCGCCGACGCCTCGAGGTACGCGTCGGCCGCCTCGGTCGCTTCGCCCAGGGCACCGAGGCACGCGCCCTGCGAGCGGATGGCGCGCGCTTCGCCGGAAAACGATTCCGCGAGGCGGAAGGCGGCGCCGGCTTCCTCGAGAAGCGCGTAAGCGCTCTCGAGGCCGTCCTCGTCATCCATCGTCATGAACGACACCGCTGCGGAACGCAGCCGCCATCCGAGGCGGCGCGGGTTCTTGCCGTCCTTGCGCTCGGCCTCGAGGTCCTCGTCGGCGGCCGCGCAGAGCTCATCGCTGCCGGCGATCATCGCCGCCAGCCGGTCGGCCGTCGCGCGCGCCGCGACGTCGCTGGTGCGCGCGCCGGATTCGACGAAGAGATCCTCGGCCTCCTCGGCCTGGAGCGCGCCGTCGAGGATCTTTCCCAGGCTGGAATTGACGGTGGCGAGGATCAGAAGCGCCTCGGCGCGGAGCTCGCGGTCTCCAGCCTCGGAGGCGAGGTGCGCGGCTTCGGCCAGGGAGTCCGCTGCGCGCCCGATGGCGTCCTCGCTCGCTTCCATGCGTCCTCGCACGTTCGCGATCGCCGCCCGCAGGCGCAGCCAGTCGCGCTTCCCTGTTTCGTCGGTTGCTTCTCCGGCTGCATGCACCCGCGCCTCGGCCTGCGCGAGCGTTTCGCGCGCCCGCGCCATTTCGCCCTCGCCGGCGATCGCCAGTGAGAGTGTCGAAAGCGCGAGCCCCTCGGCTGCCGGCCCGCGCGCGCGGGCCGCTTCGACCGCGCGCTGAAGGTGGGCGATCTTTTCCGCGCCCGCCCCGCTCATTTTCCCTGCAGCCACGCGTCGATCGCCTTGCCGATCTGGATCGTCGCGTCGCCCGCTGTCTTCGGCGGCCACCTCAGCGGCACCAGCCGGACCACGACGGCCCCTCGCAGGAAAATGACGGCGTCGGACTCGGCGAAGGCGGCCTCGCCGACGTCGTTGATGGACTGGCCCCGGCGCCACTCCTGGAATGTTTTCGCGGCGCCGTACGGAGCCTGGAAGATCCAGAGCTCGACGCGAACGCGGCGGACGTCGGGCTTGGGCCGGCCCTTGCTGTCGACCGCCTTGTCCCGGTCGCAATGCCCGTACTGGTTGCTGAGGAGCGTATCGAGAAGGTTGGCGCGGACCTGCGCGATGATCTTGTCCTCGGCGTACATGTCGAGCCCGGTATCGCCGGACTTGTACATCATGGGAGTGCCGGCAACGTCCCAGTCGCCGGCCTTCGGGTACTTCTTGAGCACGACGCCGCCTGCCTTCGGCGCTCCGCCGCCGTCCTCCTCGGGCCCGTTCGAGCACCCGGCCGCCGCGAACGCCAGCACCGCGACCAGCCCCGTCACCGCAATCCCGCGCTTCATCCTTTCTCCTCCTCCAGCAGCTCCGCGGGGAGCACGTACTCCTCGGTGTCCTGCGCCTGCTCCGCCGCCGCCATCCCCCACTCCTTGCGCAGCACGTCGTCGAAATCGTCCCCCGTGCGCGACACGCTCCGCAGCCCGTCGACGAATTCCTCGTAGTCCAGCCCCTCGAGCCCCCGGCTCCACACCACGAACAGCTGGCCGCCTTCGAGGGCGAAGCGCGCCCCGCCGGTCGAGGCGAGGTTGAGCTCGAGCACGCGCCGAAGCGCGAGCTGCGTCCCTTTTTTCGGCAGGTTCAGGAACGGCGAAGCGATCCGGATCTCTTCGCCGGGGAGCACCGTGATCGTCACCTGCGCCGACCCGAACTTCGCGAACCACGACTCGGCGTTTTTCTGAAGCGTCACCCCGGATTCCTTCGCGTACCGCTCCGCATACCCGGCGACGAGCGCCGGCGCGTGTTCGCCGCGCATCGGCACAACCAGGATGTCCCCGCACTGCGACTTGAACGTCTCTCCGGGCTGTTTCCCGGAGACGTCGTAGGTGTTGTTGCACTTTTTGCAGCGGAGAAGCATGGGGGGGAGAGTTTGCCACGGAGCAGAGCGGGTGGGAAGGGTGACTGGCGCGGGGCGAGTCGGGAGACGGGAGTTCGGAGACGGGAGTTGGCGGCGGCAATTCATCCCGCAAGAACCGGGAGAAGAGATCTAGCGCAGCTTCTTCATCCCGAACAGTTTTGACCCGCCGAACGCTGAGAGAGGCTTCAGGTCCTTGCCGAGCCAGACGCGGTACTTGTTCAGGAACGTCCGCCCGTCGAGGCGGATGCGCGATTTCGTGTCCGAGCGGGTCCATGCGGCGCCCGTCGCGGCCGGGACGAAAAGGAGCGCCGCCGAGACCGCCGGGTCGCCCGCGGCTGCGGGCTGGCGGTTGCGGCAGGTCGTGCACTTGCCGCCGGAGACCGCGACGTCGAGCACTTCGTCCCCGCACTCGGGGCAGTTGACCATGTGCTTCGGGCACCCCGCCTTCCCGCTCGCGTCGCACAGCCGCTGGTGCTCGCCGCACAACTCGATGTCGCACGACCCGCACCGCTTCGTGTGATCCACGCAGCTGATCAACCGGCAAACGCCGCACTCGAACGCGTGCTGCCTGCAGAACGCGCGGCAGCAGCGGACGCACTTGAAGAGGTGCTTCTCGCAGCAGTACTGCGCGCAGGCTTCGCACGCCGCGCCGTGCGCCGGGCAGGCGATCGCGCCGCAGCCGCACGCTTTCGTGTGCTCGGCGCACAGCCCCGCGCCGCACGACTGGCAGTAGCGGCGGCAGTTCGCGCAGAGGAGAACGTTGTGCTGCGGGTCGCCGCAGATCGCCGCTTCGCCGAGCGCGCCCCCGCAGAGGTCGCAGACCGGGGGCTTCACGTTTCCCGTCGGCGGGAACCAGACAACCTCGCGTTCGAGTTTCCGGGCGCCGGACTGGAAGAGGAGCTTCACGCGCGCGGCGCTTCCGGAAACGGCAAGAGCGGCGACGGCGTCGACGTGCGCGGAGGCGCGGAAGCGGTCGGCGACTTCGAGCAGGCGCAGCTCGCGCTCGCGCTCGAGGTTCCGCAGCCGCGTCGCCGCTTCCTTCTTGGCGTCCTCGCCGCGCGACTCCGACTTCTGCTCTTTCAGCTCGCCGGAGAGCGCTTCAAAGTACGTCTTCACCTGCGATTCTTCCTTCGCCAGTTTCGGAGCGGCCCGCTTCTCCGCGAGTCGGGCGCGGCGGTCGCCTTCACGCTGCGCGACGTCGAGGGAGATTTCGCGGAGTTTCGTCCGGTCGCCGGGAGCGAGGGGAGAAAGCGTGGCGGGATTGCCGGCGGCGGCCATTTTGGGAAGCGCGTCCGCCGGGATTTCGAAGGCGGCGCCGTCTTTGGACACGAAGGCCGCGACCAGGGCGTCTTCGCGCTCCGGACCTTCGACGCGCAGGCGGAAGAGAACAGTCGTTCCCGCGAACG
>WSZJ01000076.1 GCA_009773755.1 Planctomycetota bacterium
CTCGCCCGCGGCGCCCACGGCCCCGCCCTCGCCGACGCCAACCAGGCCCTCGCCTTCGACCCGCGGAACGCAGTTGCCCGCGCCCGGCGCGGTGCGGCCATCCGGCTGCGCGGCGGAGCGAATGCCAACAACGACGCGGTGGGAGAGTTCAACGCGGCGCTGGTCCTCGACCCGAACTGTGGCGAGGCTTCGTGGAGGCGCGGAGATCTACTGGCTGCCATCGGAGATCTCGAAGGCGCCCGCGCGGACCTCGAAACAGCAAAGAGTCGCGCCGCCGATCCCGAGGTGAGAAGGCAGGCCGAGTCGACGCTTTCCCGACTGTGACGCTCCGACAATTCCGAGTCGTAATCTCGTAAATATGCTATATGTCTGAGTTATGTACTCGCGATTGTTGAACCCTCCCAAGGGCAGCTTCTTCCTCTTCGGACCGCGCGGCGTCGGCAAGACGGCGTGGCTGCACCAACGGCTTCCAGGGGCGCTCTTCTTCGACCTCCTTGACCGCCCGACCTGGACAGCTCTCCTCGCCGCGCCCGAGAGACTCGGGCAGATGATTCCGGCGAGGCACAAGGACTGGGTCGTGGTGGATGAAGTCCAGCGGGCGCCCGAAGTTCTCAACGAAGTCCACCGTCTGATCGAGTCGCGGCGACTCCGGTTCGCGCTCACAGGCTCCAGCGCGCGCAAGCTCCGAAGGAAAGGCGTCAACCTCCTGGCAGGCAGGGCGGTGACGCGGCGAATGCACCCTTTGACGGCTTCGGAACTGGGCCGGGATTTCGACCTCCGTCGCGCCGTGCGATTCGGCGGCCTGCCGCTGGCCTGCACTTCCGAAGATCCGGCAGATTACCTCAGCGGATTCGTCGCGACCTACCTGCGCGAAGAGGTCCAGCAGGAAGGATTCGCGCGAAATCTCGGATCCTTCAGCCGCTTCCTCGAAGCGGCCAGTTTCTCCCAGGGAGCTGTCCTCAACATGGCCTCCGTCGCGCGGGACTGCGCGATCGGCGCCAAGCTCGTCGAAGACTACTTCGGTATTCTAGAGGACCTCCTGATCGGCTATCGCCTTCCCGCCTTCGCCCGGCGGGCGAAGCGGCGCGTCGCCCTCCACCCGAAGTTCTATTTCTTCGACGCCGGTGTCTTCCAGGCGATCCGCCCGCGCGGGCCGCTGGACTCGCCCGAGGAAATCCGCGGCCCCGCGCTGGAGACGCTCTTTCTTCAGCACCTTCGCGCCGCCAACGACTACGGCAATCTCGGCTGGGACCTTCACTACTGGCGTACGCCGGAAGGGCAGGAAGTCGACTTTGTCGTGCACGGGCATCGGGGACTGCGAGCGTTTGAAGTGAAAGCCTCGGACCGAGTGCGATCCGGGGACCTGGATGCTCTTCGGCTCTTCCTCCGGGATTACCCGAAGGCGAAGGCCAATTTCCTCTACCTTGGAGACCGGCGCTGGCATGACGCGGGCATCGAAGTCATGCCGTTTGAGGAGTGCATCCGCGCGCCGGACACGGCGTTCGCCTGACCCGGCATCGCGGGTGTCTTCAGACCTGCACACCTCCACGATGGTCCCCGACGCCGGAGCCACGTGGGTGGAGCCGACGGTCAGGAACATGGCGGCCTCCTCTGCGGGCCAGGTCCTGAAGCTTCACGATGGCAGAAACGAGGACTTGCGCCGCCCGGCCGAGTGGACGGAATTCCGGCGAATGGTCCGCGCGGAGTTGGAGAAATCAACCAAGACGCGGTGAGCGGCTCTTCCTTTACGCCATGCCGGCCACCACCGGCACCCCCGAAGGCACTTTCGCCAGCAGCTGCCTGCAGAACACTTTAAGCCGCTCGCGGTCGTACTCTTTCATGTCGTGCCAGGCGAGCGTGATCAGGAATCGTCCGAACACCGGCGCGGGCTCGACGCGGACGACGCGGAGCTGGGCGTTGAGGGCGCCCTGCGCGGGGATCTGGAAGGTGGCGACGAGCTCGCGGCCCGCGGCGAACGCTTCTTCGGTCTGGAGGACGACGTCGGTGAGGCCGAGCTCGAGGGCGATGGCGGCGCGGCGGCGGGTGAGGAAGCCGTCGTTGGCGGCCTTGTAGGTGGCGGCGAGGGTGGTCTGGTGGCGCATGGCGAGGAACTTGCGCGACGCGGACTGGCCCTTGGGGTTGGAGAGCGACGAAATGACGCGGAGCAGTTTCGGCGCGTCGACGGGCATGGCGAGGACTTCGGAGACCCCGGCGCGGCGGGCTTCGGGGATGCCGGGCGCGGTCGCGGCGTCGTGGAGAGCGAGGACGGTGATCCCGGGGTGTTTCTGCAGGATCTGCTGGACGAGGCTGGAAGGGGCCAGAGCGAGGTCGAGGGCGACGCACCACGGCAGGTGCTTGTCGATGAGCGGGAGGACCAGGTCGGCGCGGCCGGTTTCGGCGGCGAGGCGGTGCGGCGTGTCGCGGAGGGCTTCGATGAATTCGGCGCGACGTTCAGGGGAAGGGCCGGCGACGAGGACGGAGGGGTTCATAGTGGTCTCCAGAATGCGGGTGCAGCAACAGTGCGGGCCGCTCTCGTGGGCATCAGCGGAATTCCGTCCCGGCGCGAACGCTTGCCGGGGAAGGACTTGCGACGGATTGGAGGGAACCGCCCGCGCCCAGGCGGCGTCCAACCGGCATGAAAACCATCCTCCTGTCGCTCGCGCTGGCCTGCGCCGCGCTCGGCGAAACTACCGAAGACGGGATCTACTTGAGATCGGAAGCGGCCGAGGCGAAGAAAGTCGCCGGGACGGACGGGCGCGAGTACGGGCTTGGCGAAAAGTGCGCCTTTGAAATCAAACAGGCGCGGATCACGTCACAGGACAACGCGAACCTCGAGTTCTGGGTGTCGCTCAAGGTGCCGTTCCAGGAGGGGCTGGACTCGTTCAAGCACGTCCTGGTCGTCAAGGGAAAGGCCTTCGGTCAGTCCGGATCGGGCTCGGAAGCGAACACCGCTTCATGGATCAACTTTCCCGTGTCCGGAAAAGAAAACGCCGAGGCCGTGGCGGCGCATTTCGGGACGAAGCCGGCGCTACGCGCGCATCCGGGGCATCAGCTTGCGGTGAGTTTCATTCCGTCGCGGAAGGAATTCGACGCGGGGGATCCGAAAACCGTGACGCTTCGCATCGAAAACGTCGGCGCGAAAACCGTTTTCTTCCAGGTCGGCGGCCGCAACCGCGCTGCTCGCGACAACCAATTCGTGTTCCGCGCGACCAACGGCGACAAGCCGCTTCCCGACGTCGGCTCCGACGCGCACCTCGGCGGCTTGTCGGTGATCCGGGAGCTGAAGCCGGGGGACGTGCACGAGCAGGAGATCGACCTGGCGAAGTGGTTCGCGTTCGAGAAGGCGGGGACGTACTTCGTCCACGGCTCGTACGTGCTGGAGTTCTTCGAGAGCCGGGAGTACACGCAGGTCGCCTGGGAGGACTGGGCGACGGCGGAGTTCCTGGTGCGGATTGCGGAGAAGAGGAAGTAGCGGGCGGTTGCGGCGAATTCGCGCTGCTGTCGAGCCGCCCCGGGTCTGTAGACTGCTTGGGAGCCGCATTCCCGGAGTCCCCGATGACCGCTTCACGCCCCCTCGCGATTCTGTTCCTTTGCGCCGGGTTCGCCGCAGCGCAGGCCCGCGTTGAAATCGGCGCCGGAGTGGTGCACGAGAGCCAGTATTTCGATGTGGATACCGGGACCGTACTTTCGAAAGCGCGGCTGGAGTCGGTGCGTGCCGAATGGAAGCTTGAAGTAGATGGCGACTCGCTCAGGGTGGTCCCTTGCCCGGGCGCGACACTCGCGCGCTGGGACGGCCGGCTCGGGACGGACGGACCGGAACCGAATCCTGCGGCGTTCCTGGACAAGCCCGTAACAGTTACGGGCCCGCTGTCCATCGCGGGCAGGACGAGCGAGGGCCGCCTGTTCAAGGCGCTGCTCACGCCGCCCTGGCCGGAGTCCTTTTCGAACAGGGCCGGGATTCTCGGCCGTCACCTGGGCTCCGACATTCAGGTCGATTTCGCGCTGTTTCCCGAAGGCGATTCGGCCGGACCCGCCGCGCGCGACATTCGCGCGCATTGCCGCCAGGGGAAGGGCATCGTGACATGGCGCGACGCCGGAAAAGGCTCCTGGCGGGTGGAGTGGTTCCGAAACGGCGTGAAGCGGCACGAGGGGAGCGTCGTGGTCGAGGGCGGGAGGGCGGAGCTGGACGGCCTGGAGGAGGGGAAGATCTATCGCGTCGTCGTGACGCCCGTCGGTGAGGGCGTTGCCGACGGAGAACCGCGCTCGGTCCCGCTGCTGGCGGCCGAGCAGGGTCTGCGGAAGTTCCGCTTCGAGTCGAATCTCGAAGGGGCTGCGCAGGGAATCGGGGTGGACCTGGGCGAGGGGCGCGAAGGAGGCGCCCGCGCGGACTGCACGTTCGATTACACATTCGTGCGCGCGCCCGAAGGCGGCGGCGTGCAGTGGCTCGGCGACGAGAAGGCGGATTTTACCGACAACAAGGAGCTCCCCGAATTCGGCTACCGCTCGCGGGTCATGATTTCGCAGAAGGGCGGCGTTTTCGCGGTGCGGATGCGCGACGGGCGTTTCGCGAAAGTCTGGTTCGACTGGGACCGGCAGTCGCGGGAACGGAACCGGATCATCGAGGTGCACGGGCTGGCGTTGCTGGGCGGCGGACGCGGGTCCAATCCGCCGCCGGAGGGATTCGCGGGAACCTTCAAAGACGGGCGGGTGGTGCTGCAATGGCGAAGGGCGAAAGACGCCGCGCGGTACGTCATCGCCAGCCGGGACGGCGACTGCGATGAAGCGGAACTCGGCGAGACGGAGACGCTGGCGTTCGTGGACGAGAAGGCGCTTCCGCTCCGCAGTGTCGAGTACAGCCTCTGCTGGATCGACGCGGACGGGGTCCGATCGGCGCCCGCGATCGCGGTGGTCGAGACGTGGCCGCCGGAGTACGCGCGCGGGAGCGCGACGATCCGCTGGATCGACGGGAGCTTCGATTTCAGGACGTTCAAGGCCACCGACCGCATGGGCCGCAACAACGCGGTCGAATCCGATTTCCGGTTTGACCGCATGGGCGCGGGGCGCGAGGGCATCCCGCTCGTCTGCGACGCCGGGATCGCGAAGGAAATCCCGGGCGAATTCGGCCGCTTCGACTGGAAAGAAGCGGCGCGCTTCAAGCGGGACGGGCCGGAAACGACGATCTACATTCCGCACCACCTCGAGAAGCCGGTCGTCCTGCGGCTCCTGACGCGCGACGGCGGCTATGCGCACGTGCGGTTCGAGCGAATGGACGGATTTGATCTGAAGATGACGTGGGTGCATCTCACCGCGCCGAAGATCCCGGACTTCGCGACGATGAGCCGGAAGCTGCTGGAGAAGGCGCCGGAAATGACGGCGGAGCAAGCGAAAGAGATGAAGGACCTGGTCGCGCAGCTCGCGGCGGACGAGGCGGAGGCGCGCGAAGCTGCGGAGAAGCGGCTGACGGAAGCGGGGATGAAGGCGATTCGCGAGCTGGTCGAGGCGTCGAAGACTTCGAAGGACGCGGAGCAGCGTGCGCGGATCGCGCGCGTCATGGAGAAGATCTGGATCGAGACCGAATAGGGATCGGCCACCGTCATTCGCTTCCTGCCGCGGGCGTCTCCTCGAGCGGCGGCACGCCGGCCTCGGCGCACCGCTCGCGCATCGCTTTGCGGACTCTCGCGAGCGTCGCCTCGTCGCCGAACTCGCGGAGGTACCGCGCGCCTTCGCACCAGCTCGCCGCGATGGAGGCGAACGGCTTCCTGCCGAAACAGTGCGTGGCGGACTGGCAGAGGAAATACCCCAGCGGTCGCGGGTCGCGTGCCTCCCGGAGAATCGCCAGGGCCTGCTGGTAGGTCTGGAGCCCTTCTTCGGCCCGTCCGGTCTCGCAGAGGAGACTCGCCAGATTTGCGAGGGTGATTCCCTCCGACTTCCGGTTGCCGACCTCGCGGTGAATGGCGAGCGCGTCCCGGTAGCTCGCATCGGCCAGAACGTCCCGATTGTTGATCATGTAGACTCCCGCCAGGTTGCCGAGCGCAACTCCCTCGTTTCGCCGGTCGCCGGTGTCGCGCGACCGGGCCAGCGCCGCGAGGTGCGATTGTTCCGCGGCTTCGAGCCTGCCGGTCTCCTGGGCAATCGTGCCGAGATTGGTCAGGGCCATCCCTTCCGAGATCCGGTCCGAGACTTCACGGTGGATGACGAGCGCCGCCTCGAAGAGCCGCCCGGCCTCCTCGGACCGGCCGGTGCGATGGAGGACGTTGCCGAGTCCCATGAGAGTGATGCCTTCAATCGTCCGATCCTGCAGTTCGCGCGCCATCGCGATCGCCGCAGTCAGCGCGCTCTCAGCCTCCCGGCTCCGGCCCGTCTCCAGGTAGATGTGCCCCAGATTCGCCAGGGTTTTGCATTCCGACCGCCGGTCGCCGGCGGTGCGGAAGGCCGCAAGCGCGCTTCCGAAGGCACGTTCCGCTTCCTCCATCCGCCCGGTCTGCCGGTGCAGCCCCGCCAGGCTGGTAAGGGCAATCAGCTCCGCCCGGCGATCCCCGGCGGCCCGGAAGAGCGATATCGCCCGTTCGAAGAGCGCCCCGGCGGGCGCATTCCGGCCGAGGAGGATCGCGACCTCGCCTGCCCGGCGCAGGGCTTCTCCCATGTCCAGGCCCTCCGACTCCCCGGCAATCTGCTGCCAGAGGGACAGGGCGATTTCGCCGCGGAAGAATCTCGTGGCTCCGACCGCGGCGCGGCGAAGGTAGAGCAGACCCGCAGCCTTTTCTCTCTCCGCAGACTCACCTTGCCGGGCGTGATCCGCAAGCTCGAGGGCAAACGCGTCTGAGGGGTGCGGGGGCATCGGCGTATCGTCGCCCGGGATGAGAGGCGGCGCCTCGGGCGCGCGTCCCCCGCAGTGCGCTTCCAGTACTTCGAACGCCAGCGCGTGAAGCCGCGCGCGGTCGCCGGGAAGCTGCAGCTGATAAGCCGCATCGCGCATGACGGCGTGACGGAAGAAGTACTCGCTTTCGGCGTTCACGCGGGCGCCGGCTTCACCCGGCCGAGGAGCGAGGCGATTCCGGAGGTAAGGGCCTCGATCATAGCCACGAGTGATGAGTCGGGAATCGCGTCCGGCGCCTGCGAACGCCGGCGGAAGTCCACCGGGTCGTTGACGGGGTCGATGACCAGCGGGACTCCGGGAGCGATGAGCGAGTACTCGCTGGAAAAAATCTCGAGGCCGGCGACGGCGGCCACCGCGGCGGCCGCGCTCGAGACGCACGCAAGGCCGTAGTCCCCGATTTCCTGGGGCGTCACGGGCGCGAACATGTGCGTCGTCGGGTGCCACCAGAAGGGGTGGATCGTGCCGAAGACGTGAATCACCCGGAACCACGCCGGTCGCCCCTCGATGACCAGCGGCTCCGCGTTTTCCTGCAAGACGAAGCGCTCCTTCAGCCATTCCGTCTCATGCGGGAATCGCGCGGGGAGCTCCTTCAGCGCCAGCACGCCGTCGCCGCCCCCGCCGCTCGCGGGCTTCAGCCAGAGCGGTCGCTTCCAGCCGCGCGTCGCCAGCGCCAGCTCTTCCTCCGAGTATTGCTCCGGCATGAACTCCACGAGGCGCGGGACCTGGAGGCACATTTCCTGCAGCAGAGCGTGCACCGTGGCTTTGTTCCCCATCCGCAGAGACCGCTCCACCGGGTTGAGAATGCGCGTCCCGGAAGCCGCGACGAGGCCGTTCAGCCGGAGGAAGCGCTCGTCGCTCTCCCACGCGCGGTCGAGCAGGACGCTCCAGCGCACGTCGCGGGCAGCGGCGGGCGCGAGGAAGGACTCGACGTTTGCGGGCGTCACCGACCTGAACGTCAGCCCGAGGTGGCCGCACGCGCGCTCGAGGTCCGCGACGAACGCCTCGTCGTGCTCCCAGTTCCACGCCACCGCGACGTCGTGGTTCACGGGGCGATTCTACGCTCGGAGCGAGGCTATTTCGCGATGAGCCAGACCGTCCGGCTGCCGGGCGCGTTCGCGAGCGACCGCGGGGACTTTTCGCCGGGGGTCGAGACAAGGGTCCATTCACCGCCTGCGTCGCGGACACGCAGCGAGCGTTTCATGCTCGCGCGGAACATACGGTGATCGTCCGGGGGCTCGCCGTGCTGAAAAATGGCGAGCACCCGGGTCCCGCACCAGGAAATGCACTCGGCGTAGGCGTCCTTGAATGAACCCGGCCAATCTTTCCAGTCTGCCCCTTCCACGCTCGACTTCGTTTCGCCGCCGCAGGAGAAGACGACCTCTTTTCCGTCGGGGGACATCGAGAACGCGCTGGACCCGGCGCGGCCCGACACCCCTCACCCTCCGCCCATGCGGAATTGCGTCCAAGTCTTGCCGTTGTCGTCGGAGCTGACCGCCCAACCCAGGTCGTTGGCCGCGAGGATTCGGTCGCAGGCGAAGACGCAGCTCGACTGGAAGTCCTCCCTGATCAGGGTCCAGGTCACTCCGCCGTCGCCGCTCAGTGCGACAAAGCCGCTGTGACGCGCGACATTGCCGGCGGCAAGGAGCCGGTCCCCACGGACGAATACGGCATGCACGGCCATCTGCGGCTCCGCAGGCTTGCCGTCGAGCTTCTTGCAGGAATCTCGAAGGCTGAGCAGCGTCCATGACTTTCCGCTGTCCGAAGACTTCTGGATTCTCCCGAAAGTCGCCCCGACGTACACGATGTCGGCATTCATGGGATCGACCGCCACGCAGAACGGGTCAGGTCCCTTGTACGACTCAATCGCATCCCAGGTCTTTCCGCTGTCGCCGGTCCGGAGAACGGCAGGCGAAGCGAATTTCAGGTCTTCCCCCGGTTTTGCGACCGTCGGCATCGCGATCGCCCACGCGACGGCAGGATTCTTCGGATCGGGAACGAGCTGCGTCACCTCGAAGTCTTTCGGGCCACGATCCTGCCAGGTTTCGCCGGAGTCGGTCGTCAGGTAGACCTCCGCGTTCCCCACGGCACCGCAAAGGCAGACGAACACGGCCGACACGGTGGGCAGCGTCATTACCATACGGAGTCAGAACGCCGCCGGGTCCGTCGGGTTCGCCTTATTCCGCCCCAAGCAGATTCGCCAGCGCGTTCGCAAGCTCGTCCAGCTCGCGCGCGGCCCTCTTGTGCGCCGCCGCCCCGACACGCCGCGCGTCCAGCGGCGCGAACATCGCCTTGCCGGTATCCACTCGCCCCAGCAGTTCCCGGATCTTCGCGGGGTCGGGGCGCGCGCCCAGCGCCGTGAGCGCCAGGCGCACGTCGTTCACAAAGTTCGCCTGGATGACGTTGAGCGCCAGCACCACGGCCTTGTGCGGCTCGAACAGGCGCTCCACGAACCGGAAGCGCGTGTAAAGGACCGGGTAGTCGTCAGAACGGACCGCGCCCAGCAGCGCGCCGGCGCTTTCGAGCGCGCCCGGGATCGCGGGGAAGAGGCCCACGCGGTATTCCACCCACGCGAGGACGAGCAGCCGGCGCAGCAGGTCGCGCTTGAGCGGAATGTACCGCTTCGGCAGAGGGAGTATTTCTTTCACCAGGGCTTTCATCCGCGCGCCGGCGTCCTCGAAGCGCCCCGAGCGCATGAGTCCCGACGCCTCGTCCACGCCCTCTTCGAGTTTGAGGAAGTGGATGCGCGTGTCGATCTGCTCGGAGCGCCAGTCGTGGATCTTCCTCTCGATGCGCAGCTCGGTGAGGGACTTCGGCTCCTCGGGGGGCTGCTCGTAGATGCGGGTCTGGAAGATCGACCGGGCCTGCAGGATGAACTCTCCCATCGACCAGCGCCGGGCGGGATCCTTGCGGCGGCCGATCTCGACGAGGTCCTCGAGGCGGCGGGAGATTCCACGGAGATGTTCGTAGTCGCGCAGCCCCTTGGGGTGCGGCAGGCGCTGGTTGAGCGCCATCGCGCGGAGGGCCGAGATGTCGTCGTCGGAGCTGTACGCGGGCTCGCCGGCGAGCATCTCGAACAGCACCAGGCTCAGCGCGAACATGTCCGTCGCCGTCGTGATCTTCGAGGAATCCCCTTCCCACTGCTCCGGCGCCATGTAGCGCGGCGTGCCCGAGATCGCGCCGGGCATCGTGAGCTGCGTCTGCGCGGGGCCCGCGAATTTCCCGATGCCGAAATCGATGAGCACCGGCCGCATGCCGGACTCCCCGCTCACGATCATGATGTTCCCCGGCTTGAGGTCGCGGTGCAGCACCGGCGGGTGGCTCGGGTCCTCGTGGCAGTACCGCAGCGCCTCCGCGATCCCCAACGCCAGTTCCACCGCCTTCTCCGGCGGCATCCGCCCCCGCGAAAGCCCTTCGTCCAGCGTCACCCCGTTCAGGTACTCCAGGATCATGCAAAGCCCGTAGTGCGGGTCGTCCACCAGCCCGAAGAACTTCACGATGTTGCCGTGGTTGAGCGCGCTCAAGAGCCGGCTCTCCCGCAGGAACTGGCTCTTCACGATCTCCGCCGTCCGCGCCTCGATGTCGGCGTCGCCGGATGAAGCGAGGGCCGGCCGCAGGACCTTGATGGCGACCTGGCGGCTGAGGAGGGACGGGTCGATGATCTGGAGGATGTCGTGAAACTTGTCCTCCGCGGCCTCGGCCGATTGCGATTTCAGCTGGCGGTACGAACTCCAGCGCTCGTGGGAAGCGACATACAGGTCGTGGCGCAGCTCGGGGTCGGAGCGGCGCGCTTCGATGCTCTCGACGGGGATGCCGAGGAGCGGTGCCAGCGCCGACTCGCCGAGCCAGACGCGCTCGGCAACGAGCCCGAAGAGGTTTTCCAGCTCGCCCAGGAACACCGCCCCGAACGCGCCGCGGTCGATGTGCTCAATGATGCGCGCGATCCTGTTTTTCAGGTACGGGTGCGCCGCGATTTCCGCGGAGCGCGGCGCCGCAGCGGGCTTCTTTCCTTCTCCGGGGACCGTCACCTGCTCGGTTGCCATGCCCCCAAGGTTAGCGTTTCTCCGCGCCGGGAACAGACAGACTTTGCGCCGATCCCCGGCCCGTCCCCTGCGTTAGACTCTGGTGTCCATGCGCGCCATGCCCCTCCTCGCATTGCTCACCCTTCCCGTCGCCGCCGAAGAACTCTCCGGCACCCAGTTGGCGAAACTGAAGGATGCGACGGTCTACGTGAAACACGTGGGCTTTCGCGGGCTCGAGACGGGAAGCGGCTACCTCTTCCGCAAGGACGGCAAGACCGGCTGGGTGCTGACCTGCGAGCACGTGGTGCGGGACACGGAGACGGCGACGGTGGTGCTGAAGAGCGGGCGCGAGGGCGAGTTGAAGGTGGAAGCGCTCGTCGTTTTCGTCGACAAGGAGCGCGACGTCGCGTGCCTGAGGTTCAAGGCGGACGAGATTCCCTCGCCCGTCGAGCTGGCGCTCAAGACAGAGGTGAAGGAGACGGAGAGCGTCTACGTCGCGGGGTTTCCTTTCGGGCCGTCGCTTTCGACGGCGGGGGACAACCCGGCGCCGTCGGTCACGAAGGTCTCGGTCTCGGCGGTGCGGCGCGACGACGCGGGGGAGTGCGTCGTCGTGCAGCTTTCCGGGGACGTCAACCCCGGCAACTCCGGCGGCCCGGTCATCGACGGCCGCGGCCGGCTCGTCGGGATCGCGACCTCGCGGATCTCGGGGACGGAGATGGTGTTCCTCGTGCCGCCGGAGGGGCTGCGCGCAATCCTTAAGGGACGTGTGCTCAAGGTCGGAGCGAAATCCGTCGCCGCGAGCGGCGTGAAGCCCCGCCTCGAAATCACCGCGCCTGTCTTCGACCCGCTCGGCAAACTCCAGTCGTGGGGCGTGTCGTGGATCCGGCGCGATGCGCTCCGGGAAGCGCCCGCGGCGGGCGCCGACGGGAAATGGAAGCCGGCGGCCGCTTCCATGAAGGACGCTGCACTCGTCCTGGACGAATCGAAAGGCGTCGCTGCCGGCGCCGTCGACGTGAACCGCGCCGCGAGCGAGCCCGTCGCGATTCCGGTTGTGTTCCAGGCCTGGTGGGTGGGTGCGGACGGGACGAAGGTCTGGGCGGAGCCGGTCGAGGTCGAAGCGCGGGTGGTCGAAGGGCGGTAGCGCCGACAGCATTATTATTCCAACAAAGGCACTTGACGCCGCTTTCGGGTTGAACCTCCATGCGACACCGGCCTATCCTCCCGTTCATGCCGCACGCCACTCCCCCAAAAACGGTCGACGATTACTTCGCCCTCGGAGACGACCGCCTCACCGAGCTCATCGAGGGAGAGTTCGTCGTGAGCGCGGCGCCGACCTTGCCCCACCAGCGGGCCATCATCTGCCTGATTTGCATCCTCGAACTCCAGCTCCGGCGGCTGAAATTTGGCAAGGTGAGCCTGCCCATCGATGTCGAACTTTCGCGGACCACCGTGGTTCACCCGGACATCGTCTTTCTGTCCAATGCGACTCTGAAGCGGATCAAGGGGCACCTCTTCGGCCCCCCGGACCTCGCGGTCGAATTCCTTTCCCCGTCCAATCGAAGCAACGACCTCAAGCGCAAGATGAAGCTCTACCTCGAACACGGAGTTCCCCAGTACTGGATCGGAGACCCGGACGCCCGGACGATCCGCGTGCTCGAAAACGGCGGCAAGGCGTGGAACGAAAAGGGGATGTTCAAGCCCGGAGACGTGATCCGACCGTCTGGAATGCCGGGCGTGGTCGTGGAGGTAAGTGAGGTTTTCGAAGAAGCCTAGGCGCGGCGGCTTCCTCAGGGGGACAGGAACTCGGCCCGACCTTCAGGCAAAACGCGCAGGAACGCCCTCTCGGCCCCGCCGCCCTCTGGCGTCGCCAGAACCGGAAGCCGGACTGCGGCCGCGACCAACCGCATCAGGCTGAGCACCGAATTCAACTCAGCCTCGTTGAGCACTTCTCGTGGGTCGATATCCAATTCCAGGTCGCCACCGAAGAAGTGGCAGTTGGCCGTGACGTTGCCCGCCAGCACGGACGCGTAGACGCACGCCGTGTTCTGTTCCCTGAGGCACCACTCGGCGGTTTCCGGAACGGGAATCGGAGCATTGTCACGGCACACGCGGAGGTCGAAGGGACCGGAACGAAGCCCTGCCCAGAACTCCTCCCAGTGAGCAGCCGTCGTTCCGGGAGCGATCAGGTCGACGAGTCCGCCATCGGGCTCAAATTCGGCTCGGCAATTCTCCCAGTTGGCTGATTTCGGCGCGGCGCTCATGGCTTGGCTGGTTTTCAGGGTAGGGGCAGATCCCTACTCGCAGAACACCTTCACCTTGTCGCCGCCCGACGAGTTGACGTCGACCGTGAGTTCTCGCAGCGCTTCGACCAGCTCCTCGCCCTTGAGGGAGCTCAGGTGCGAGAGGTCGATCCCGCTCTCCTGCAGCTTCTCGCCCGCTTCCTTCGGCATCATCGCGGACAGTTTAATGCCCGTGCGGACGAGCGCGAGGGGGACGCGGACGTTGACCTTGTCGCCGTCGGCGGAATCGACGGTGACGCGGAGGTATTTCGGCGCCGCGCCGGCCGCGGGCTGCCCCTCGGCGGGCTTCGGGGCGGCGAGTTTCTCGAGGAGGCGGTCGGCCTCTTCAGGGGTGATCTTGCCCTGCGCGAGCATGTCGAGGACCTGGCGGCGTTCGGTGGACATCAGGGACTCCTTATCGGGGTCGAGGAAGATGAAGAGGTCTTCGGGAATCATTCGCCCATCCGCTCCAGCGCTTCCTCGACGGTGATTTCGCCTCGCGAGAGCTGCTCTAGGACGGCGGCGTTGGGGGAAGGAGCGCGGAAGGTCTTGTCGAGGGCGGCGGCGATGGCGTTGAGGCGGTTCTTGACGGTGGGGTAGGAGATGTCGAAGAGCTCCTCCATTTTCTTGAGGGAGCCGTGGTGGCGGACGAAGGCGGAGACGAAGAGTTGGTCTTCGGGAGTGAGGGAGGCGAGAGGGGGGATCTGGAAGGTGCCTTCGAGGGAAAGGTTGCAGGGCTCGCAGACCATTTTGGCGATGGTCATGGGTCTGGAGCAGCTGGCGCAGCGGGTTTTTGAGATGTCCATGGGTTTCTCGCTAACGGTCATAATACTACGGTATTAAATTAATAAAATCAATATACAAATAAATAAAATCAACTTCGCTTGGAGAGTTGATCCAGTCCTCAAGGCGGCCCGGATCACACGATTGAGCCAAGCTCGATCCAGCCTCATCCGCGGCCCTGCCCATCCCACTCAACCCCCTTGGATTCCTCACTCCCCCGCGCTAGCATGACCCTCGATCAGCTTTCAGGGGGTAGATTCCATGAAGCGCAGCGCCATTCTCGGCCTCGGTTTCATCGTCGGCCTCGCCGAGTTCATCGGCGGCCTCGGCTGGTGCGCCGTCGGCACCGGCGGTGGCGGCGGATCGCCGCTTCACGGCATGACCAACGCCCAGCTCATGAACGTCTCGATCTTCCTCATCGCGGGCCCGCTGGCGATCCTGCCGCTTTGCTTCCTCGCGAAGAAGTCTCCCAAGCTCGGCGCGATCGCGATGCTCGCAGGCGGCGTCTTCAGCGGCTTCTGGCTCCTCACGGCCGTGCATTCGGACGGCGTCAAGATGGTCTTCACGAGCAAGCCCGTCTTCGACGCCTGGGCGCCGCTGGCGGCCGTGTGCGTGCCGATGCTCGTGCTGGGCGCGATGTGGCTGAAGGGGCTTCAGGCGAAGGAGGGGTAGGGCGAGGAGGTATCGAAAAGGCAAACGACAAACTGCAAACCGCAATCAAGACGCCAAACAACAACGGGCAGCTTTCGAGCCCGCCGGGCCTTCCGTCCCCGCTCTCATTCCCAGGGATTGCCGTTTGGCCCTTGTCGCTTGCTTGCCCTTTGCCCTTTGCATTTTGCCCTTTCCGTCCCTATGGCTCCTGACACCAACATCGGCGGGACGCCGCGCGCGTTCGAAACCACGGTCTGGTCCGACATCCTGACCGCGGCCAACCCGGAGTCGCCGAAGT
Source organism: Planctomycetota bacterium (assembly GCA_009773755.1). Lineage (GTDB taxonomy): Bacteria > Planctomycetota > MHYJ01 > WSZJ01 > WSZJ01 > WSZJ01. The sequence continues at coordinate 14,908 of WSZJ01000076.1, forward strand.
ACCGCGAGTGCCTCGACCGCCTGTTCCGCACCTACTGGAAGCCGGTCTACGCCTACGTCCGCGCCGCATGGCGCAAGAAGAACGAGGACGCCAAGGACCTGACGCAGGCGTTCTTCGCGCACCTCCTCGAAAAGGACACGCTCGCCCGCATGCACCCGGAGCGCGGGTCCTTCCGCGGCTATCTCAAGATCGCGCTCGCTCACTTCCTCATCGACGCGGAGCGCCACGAGTCCGTGAGGAGGCCGGCAAAACCGGTGTTCCGCCTGGACGCGCGCGAAGCGGATTACGAGCGCCTCGAGCCGGCCGCACCGGGGGAGGAGCCCGAGGCCGCCTACGACCGCGAATGGTTCCGCGGCACGCTCGACACCGCGGTGGACGACCTCCGCGTCGAGCTGATCCAGGAAGGCAAGGCGGTCTGGTTCGACGTCTTCCGCATGTACTGCCTCGAGCCCGGCGGCCTCACCAAAGGCACGCGCGAAACCATCGTCATGGGCGACGACATGCCCGGCGTCACCTACGAACTCGTCGCGAGGAGGTTCGCGGTGAGCGAAACGCAGGTGCGGCACTATCTCGCGTACTGCCGCGGGTCGCTGCGGCGTCTCTTGCGGAAGCGAGTGAGGGAATATACGGCGCGCGAAGAGGACGTTGATCCGGAGCTGCAGGCGATTCTGAAGGGGTGAAAGGCCGAGACGGACGCTGTCGCGGATCTTGGAGAGTGCAAATGGCCGATGGTCTCGCCACACCGCCGAAACCTGCCGGCGGACGGATCGAGCGCCACCGCCGCGCCTTCAGCATCGTGGCGATCGCCGTCCTGCTCGCTCTGCTGGTCTTCAACTGGGCCGACCTGGCCCTCGGCGTGCTGTCCCGCATGACGGAATACGGGTTCCGGCGCAACTACTCCCCGCAGGCGGAGTCCCGCATCCTCAAAGTGCCCCTCGACTGGGCCGTCGAATTCGGCGGCCGCAGAGCTCTGCCCCGCCTCGACCGCCTCGCAGCCGACTCCTCCCTCAGCCCCGAAGGCCGGGAAACGGCCGCGGAGGTCGCCGCGCTGATTCGCGAGGACGCGCACATCCGTTACCTCGAGGAATGGGGCGGCCACTTCAACTTTTTCGCCCGCGCTCTGCACCGGCGGATCGTGGAGAGGGACAGAAAGCGGTGACGCTTATGGACGGTCGACAAGCCGACCTGCAGGTCGCTTCCGACCCCGAAGAGGCCCGCTGGAACTACGCATTCTGGATTCAGAATTCGCTGGACGTTGTGTGCGATGAGGAGGCGATTACGGGGGTCGGATAGCCCTCGAGTAACCCCAGCGCACTCGCGAATTGCAATCGGGCTTCTACTTCGTTACGAGGGCTCCTGGATTGCGGAACTGAATCCGTTCGTCTGCATGCTCGCGATAGAGCTCCAGCAGGGACTCGCGCGTTCTGCGCTCAGGGCCGTCCTTCCGACCGCTCTCGGCATGCGTCCGTTCCCAGAGGTAGACGGCCAGGGAGAGCAGGTAAGCGCCGGAGAGCACCTTGTTTGACGACCAGCGGATGTCCGCTTCGCGAAGGTTACGTTTCAGGTCTTTCAACGCGAACCCGAACACCTCCGAGGTCGATTCCGGTGACACATAGAAAGTCAGGAATCCGTCGACGCGACGGGCGACGAATTCATCCCCGGTCAGATAGACCTCAAGGGAGTCGCCTTCGACGCTGTAGAACGCACAGGGCGAGAACGACCGCTTCACCCGGCGTGAGTGGATCTTCGCGACAAGATCGGACAGGTCAAACTGACTCATGATTGCTCCCATCATATCCACTTCCGTTCGACGTCCGGCTCAACACCCCGGCCTCACACACGCCCTGAACCCGATGCTTCTCCCGGTGCGCGCCCGGAACTCCCCGCGCCGGTAGGACGCATGAGCGTAGGAGGACGAATGCAGCCACGTGCCGCCGCGAAGGCTGCAGTGATCGCGCCAGGGTTCTTCCGCGGCGTTCAGGCACCAGGTGGCGACGCCGCCGCAGAGGTCGCGGATGCCGTAGGGGGATTCGTCGGCGGGGAAGGAGCCGACCGGCAGCGGGCGCGACTTGCCGGCGAGGGAGACGTTGGTCTGCGAGAACGAGCCGTCGTACTCGTTGCCGAAGCTCCAGGTCCGCCGGTCGACGCCGCGAGCCGCCTTCTCGTGCTCGAGGTCGTGCAGCAGGCTCCACGGGCGGCCGTCCTTCGCCGAGCGCCACGCGAGCCAGGCGAGCGCGTCATGCCAGCTCACCGATATCACCGGAAGGTCGCCGCTCCAGGTGATGCGGTCGTCCTCGGCGGGGGTGGGGAAGCGCCAGAGGCCGTTCTCCGCGATCCACCACGGGCGGCCGTCGTCACGCGGCGCCCGTCGGGCCGCTTCGTCCGCCGGCAGCTCGTTGAGAAACGCGAGGTACTCGTCGCATGTGACGGGGAAGCGCGCCACGAAGACGTCGCGGGTGACGGCCTCCTGCACCCTCGATCCGCGCAGGTGATCCATTCCGGCGCCGAAAGTGCCGCCGGGGACGAGGAGGAATCCGTCGGGGATTTCGGAAGCGGCGTACAGGTTGATGTCGTGGGCCGCGTCGGCGCTGCGCGAGATGAGGACGGGGAAGACCACGGGCGCGAGGCCGCCGACGGCCGGAGGGCGCAAGGTGCAGCGCCACGAGCCGCGCGGGACTTCGGCGGCGGCGACCGGCGTTTTCCCGAGCAGCCGCTCCGTACCCGCGACGAGGCGCTTGTCGCGCTCTTCGTAGGGCGCGATCCAGACCTCGGCCCCGG
>WSZJ01000077.1 GCA_009773755.1 Planctomycetota bacterium
CGCTCGCGCGCCGGTTGGGCCGGTGACGCAAACCTCCGGGCGATCGTTGCCCGCGCTCTCAGTTGACTTATGGTGACTCCTCCCCGAACCTGCATCGGTGCGCGTTCTGATCTTCAGCAGCGACCGGCAGATCTTCGACACTGGCGGCGATTCTTTCCATCGCATGGCGGCGTACGGCAGCCTCCTCGACAGCCTCACCGTGATCGTCGCCTGCGACCTGTCCGAGCCGAAAACCGCGGGAAACGTCCGCCTGGTCCCGACCGCGGGCGGCAACAGGATCGTGAATTTCCTGCGGTCAATCCGCCTCGGCCGCCGCTTCGCAAAGTCCGAAAAATTCGATCTCGTCGTCGTCCAGGACCCGCTCTTCGGCGGCTTCGCCGGCTGGCGCGTGGCTCGCGCCGCCCGCGCAAAACTCCTCGTCAGCGTCTACGGCACCAACGTCTTCGACCCGCTCTGGAAGCGGCTGGCCTGGAAAAACCGCCTCCTGAAATTCCTGGCCGCCTTCATCCTCGCCCGCGCCGACGCCATTCAGACCGACGGCTTCGAAACGGAAGCGGATCTTCGGAAGCGGTACGGCGACCGGGTTTTCTGGAAACCGATCGTGCCTGAGAACATCGAGGAGTACCGCGAACTCCCCCGCAGGACGACTCCCGGAGAATTCAAAGTCCTCTTCATCGCGCGGATGCTCCCCCAGAAAAATGTCCGCTTCCTCGTGGACGTCATGGACCGGCTGCGAAAGCAGCCGCTTCAGAAAAAAATCTCGTTCACCGTCGTCGGCGACGGACCCGACAAGAAATTCCTCGACGGCCAGGTCGCCCGCCGCGGTCTCGCGCCTTTCGTCAGCCTCGTCAGCAGATGCACGCGCCAGGAGCTCCCCGGGCTCTATTCGACCCACGACGTCTTCATCCTGACTTCGCGCTTCGAGGGCTTTCCACGAGTCTTCATGGAGGCCGCCGCCACCGGGTTGCCGATCGTCACCACCCGCGTGAGCGGCGTGACGAACGTGATCGAGGATGGCACAAGCGGATTTGTCGCGGAGCAGAGCGACCTGGAGGGATTCGTCGGGAAAGTGGCCCGCCTCGCGGGCGACGACGCCCTCGCCCTCGGATTCTCCAGCAAGATCCGGGCGGACTTCTGGAAGCGCTACAGTTTCGCCGTGACGATCGAACGGCAGAAGGTGATTTTCGACTACCTCCGGGGCAGGTGAGCCGCCACCGGTGATATCCTTGCGCGGATGAGAAACCGGGAAGCGCTCGCCGCGCGGACGCCGGAATGACGCGCTGCCTCGTGCTGGGCGGGGGCGGCTTCCTCGGCTCGCACATCTGCGAAGCGCTCCTGAAAGCCGGGCACTCTGTGCGCACGTTCGAGAAAGAACGCGTCTCGCGCGAAAACGTCCGCACTTTTTTTCGCGAGCTGGAGTGGACCGAAGGAGACTTCACCGATCCTCACCGGATCGCGGAGGTTCTGAGGGGAATGGAAGTCGTCGTCCACTGCATCGGCACGACCCTGCCGAAATCCTCGAACGAAAACCCGGTCTACGACATCTCCTCGAACCTCGTGCCGACGCTTCATCTCCTGGACGCCGCCGTGCACGCGGGCGTCCGAAAAGTCCTCTTCCTCTCCTCCGGCGGAACCGTATACGGGATTCCGCAACGCGTGCCGATCCCGGAAGACCATCCGACGGAGCCGCTGACGTCCTACGGCATCCAGAAACTGTCCATCGAGAAGTACCTCAAGCTGTACCGCCACCTCCACGGCCTCGACTATTCCGTGATGCGCATTTCGAATCCCTACGGTGAACGCCAGCGTCCCAACGCTTCGCAGGGCGCCGTCACCGTCTTCCTGTACAAGGCGATGAAACGCGAACCGATCGAGATCTGGGGGGACGGAAGCGTCGTGAGGGACTACCTGCACGTCTCGGACGTCGCGCGCGCCGCCCTGGCGTTGCTCGAATACAAGGGAGAATTCAGGACATTCAACGTGGGAAGCGGCGCGGGCCTGTCGCTTCTGCAGGTCGTCGAATCGATCCGCAAGGTCCTCGGCCATCCGGTTGAGACGCTGTTCCGGCCGCCCCGGCCGTTCGACGTGCCGGTCAACATCCTCGACATTTCGAGGGCGGCGCGGGAGTTGTCATGGCGGCCCTCCGTCGCCTTCGACGACGGACTTCGCCGCAGTCTGGCTTACCTCTCGCAGCCCGGACCGGGATGACGATGAAGGTCCTGATGATGACGCAGGTGATCGACCCCCAGGACGGCCTTCTGGGATTTGTGCCGCTGTGGGTCCGGGCCCTCGCCGCGCGGGTGGAATGGCTCTTTGTGCTGGCGGGTCGCGTGGTCCCGTGCGCGCTCCCCGAGAACGTCGAAGTAAGTTCGCTCGGAAAGGAAACCGGCACGCGCCGGCTGGGGCGCCTTGTCCGCTTCTATAGAGGACTCAAGGAGGCCGTCGACCGGCACAAGGTGGACGTGATCTTCGCGCACATGAATCCCGAGTACGTCATCGCAGCCGCGCCCGTCACCCGCGTGCCGTGCGTCCTCTGGTATTCGCACCATACGCTGACGCGCCGCCTCCGAATCGCCGTCCGCCTGTCGCGCCTCGTCGTCGCCTCCGCCCCCGAATTCTTCCCGATGAAGACGCCGAAGCTCCGCATCACCGGACAGGGAATCGACCTCGCGCGGTTCGCCACCGCGCCGCCACCCGGCCGGTTCAACCTCCTCTCGGTCGGCCGCCTCGCGCCCGTCAAGAATCACGACGTCATCATCGAAGCCTGCGCACTTCTCAAGAACCGCTTCCCGGACCTGCACCTGACGCTGGCGGGCGAAGGTCCCCGGCGCGAAGCGCTCGAAAGACTGGCGAAGGAGCGCGCCGTCCCGTTGACGCTGCTGGGAAGCGTTCCGTTCACGGAGATCCCCGCGTTGTGCCACGCGGCGGATCTCTTCGTGTCCGCCAGCGAAACCGCGCTCGACAAGGCGATTCTTGAGGCGATGGCCTCGGGCCGCCCCGCGGTGGCTTGCGCCCCGGCGTTCGCGGCGTGGGCGCCGGATCTTTCGTTCAGACAGGGGGACGCGGCGGGGCTTGCGGAAGCGGTGGCCCGGGTGTTCTCCAGCGACCGGGCAGCCGCAGGACTGGATGCGCGAAACCGGGTCGAACGCGATCACAGCCTCCCGTCGATGGTGAACCGGCTCATGGGAGTTTTCGAAGAGGCGTGCCGGCAGCAATCTCCTTCGAGGTGAGAGGATCGCTCGCGCTTGCCGACACGCTGTCCCGACCGCTACGATCCCGGTCATGAAAATAGAGAGGACCGCCCAGGGGCAATTCGCGATCGTCCAGGGGTCGCAGCGGCTCGTGCTGGAGAGAACCCAGTACGAAGACATCTTCTACGCCGTGCCGCTCGAGAACGCCTCGCTCTACCGGCTTCTCAACGACACGATCCTGGGCACGGACGCGCTGCGGACGGTCTTTCGTTCGATCGTCGCGGAGGCCGGCGGTTCGGAAAAGGCGATGGCGGCGCTTCAGGAGGCCGTAAAAGGCGTAGATCCGGCGTAGAGACTTGTCCGCCGGGCTGTCAATCCGTCGCCGCAAACCATCCCTAAAGGGCGACTTACGACGTGCTTCAGCCGCAGAATCATTCCAGGAAACGGACTCCTATTTCGTTGACATGAACTTGGTCTTCCGATCTACTCCCCGCCTGTCACCGGTTCCGGGACCTTTAACTTTTCTTACCTCTAGGAGGGGAAATGAAGAAACTCGGCTTGCTCGCTTGCGTGCTCGCGCTCCCGATTCTCGCCGGTTGCTCGTATGGCATCACCCCGGTGCCGGATGGCGGGCTGTACAGCTCGGTGAAGTATCCGTCGTACTACCCCGGCGTGACGAACGAAGGTCGGGGCTCGAAGGAAGGGACGTCCTCGGCGATGGGCATTGTGGCCCTGATCGCGGTGGGCGACGCCTCTGTCGAGACGGCGGCTGCCAACGGCGGCATCTCCAAGATCAAGACCTGCTCGCACAAGACGACGAAGATCCTCGGCGGCCTGTACTGGAAGTTCGAGACGATCGTCACCGGCGAGTAAGAAGCATCACGACGCGTTCAGCGGGGAGAGGAAACTCTCCCCGCTTTTTTTTTAGCTGCAGCTGGAGCGGCGAAGGCGCTGGCCGCAGTGCAGGGAGGCTTCAAAGTCGTGTATCCTCCGTAAACGATGATCCGCCCGCAATGTGGCAACCGCTTGAGCCCGGCCCTTGCGGGAGCTTAGGATCCCCTCGATGAGCAAACCTGAACACCGATGAAAATCGCAATTTCAACAGGCGGAGGGGACGCGCCGGGGCTCAACGCCGTGATCCGCGCCGCAGTCGTGGCTGCGCTCCAGCGCGGCTGGGAGCCCTGGGGGATCCGCGAGGGATTCGACGGGCTGCTCTTCCCGGAAAGGTTTCACGGCGAAGGGCTCGTGCCGCTGACGCGAGAACGGGTCCGTGGCATCACGCATCTCGGCGGAACGATCATCGGGACGACGAATCGCGGAAACCCGATGAAGTACCCGACGAAGAAGGCGGACGGGACCGTGGTGGAACTCGACCGGACCGGCGAGGTCGTCCGGGGGCTGCGAGCGCATGGATTCGACGCGCTGATTTCCATCGGCGGGGACGGATCGCTGACGATCGCGAATCACCTCGCAAAGCAGGGCGTGCGCGTGATCGGCGTGCCAAAGACGATCGACAACGACCTCGAGGGAACCGTCATCACGTTCGGGTTCGACACGGCGGTTTCGTTCGCGACGGAATGCGTCGACCGGCTGCACTCCACCGCGGCGGCGCACCGGCGCGTCATGGTCGTCGAAGTCATGGGGCGCTACGCGGGCTGGATCGCGCTCAACACCGGCATCTCTTCCACGGTCGACGCGATCCTGATGCCGGAAATCCCCTACGACCTGAAAAAAGTCGCCGACAAGATCCTCGAGCGCGAAAAGGCCGGGCACACCTTTTCCATCGTGGTCGTCGCGGAAGGGGCGAAGCCGATGGGAGGCGACCTCACCGTGCTGTCCAAAGAGGCCGGACGTGCCGAGCGCCTCGGCGGGGTCGGCGAGAAAGTCGGCGCGGAGTTGCAGGAACTGACCGGCAAGGAAACGCGCGTCGTCGTCCTCGGGCACCTCCTGCGCGGCGGCACGCCCACCACCTTCGACCGCCTCATCGCGCTTCGCTTCGGCGCCGCCGCCATTCGCGCGCTCGCGGATGGCCGCAGCGGCATCATGGTCGCCCTCGACCCCCCGAACGTGCGCTACGTCCCGCTCGAGGAAGCCACGAAGCGGATGAAATCGGTCCCGCTCGACTGCGACTCCATGAAAACCGCCCGCGACCTCGGGATCTGCTTCGGGGATTGAGCGCGCGAGAAACAGTCGTCCTTCGGCGAGCGGCGCCGGCAAGCGCGTGAGGGCGGGCCTTCGCGCCCGCCGCCCACGCTTCGCCCGCGGCCCGCTATTTTTCCTTCACCGTCAGCTGCATCGCCGTCTTTGCCACCATTCCGCCTGAGGCATCGGCGATGACGCGGACCTCATGATTGCTGACCGCCTTCGCCGCGGCCGTGGCGGTAAAGGAGATGTTCGCGGAGTCCTGCCCGTTGGGCATCGTGGTCGAGCTGTCGGCGGTCACGCCCGCCGGCAGACCCTCGAAGCGAACGGTCACGGGGTCCGTCATTTTGTCGCGCGCGATCTTGAGCGTCACCTGCACGGTTTCCCCCTGCTTCACGGTCGTCGACTCGGGTTCGAACAGGGTGAGCTTCCTGTCACCTTTCGTGACCGTAATGCTCCCGGGGCCGCAACCGGCGACGGCGACTGAGAGAAAGGCGAGAGCGAATGCAATGCGGAAATTCATTTGATTCTCCGGACGGGCGCGCCGTGAACCCGGCGGGCCGGAAGATGAAACGAACCGCGCGGTCGTCGCCTGCTCAGGCGAGCAGGCGGTCGGCGGGGGCGTCGCACGACGCCGGTTGGGGTGAGCCCGGTGCAGGGGACCCGAAGCGGAGACGCTCAGCCTAACACAACGCGCGTCGCTTCATTCTTCCGACTTGAAGCCGGCAAGGACGCCGTCTTTCAGGTCCTTCTTCCCCCGGTCGCCGGACGTCCAGGACCTGAAATCGGCGATTTTGAGGAAGCGCGCGCCGAGCCAGGCCATGGAGTAGGCGACGACGGTGGCGCGAGCGCTCGCGGGCTTCATGAAGTGGTCCATTCCGGCGACCACGGCGAGCCAGCGCGGCTTCTTCTGGGCGTCGTAGAGGGCGGGGAGAGTCTTGTCTTCCGGGGCGCCGATGAGGAAGGTCGGGGTCGCGTAACCCTTCGGCAGCTCTCGAAGTGCGGCGCCGATGGTGACGGCGCCCGCCCATTTTTTCGCGTCGGCGGCCGCAAGGATCGCGGCGGCCCCGCCGCGCGAGTGGCCGGCCGAAATAAAAATATTGGTGTCGAGCTTCCCCTTCAGATCGAATTCGTCCGCGCCGTTCTGCGCCGCCAGCCAGTCACGCACGACGGTGAGTTGTGGCGCGCGCTTCTCCGCCGGCCGGTCTCCGAACGCCACCACCACCGTCACCACACCCCACGACGCAAAGCGCTTCCCGAAGTCCTCGTATCCCTGCCAGGAGGAAGCCGGCCCGCCGGGGGAGAAAACGCAGACAGGCCAGGGGCCGCCGTCCGCCCGGGCGGCATCCTCCCCGGCCTTCATCGCCGGGAAGTAGATCGCGGCGGCCAGCGTCGCGCCTTCCTTGTCGTCGGGGACGGAAAGCTCGTGCCAGCCCGCGGGGTAAGGGCCGTCTTTGGAAGGGTCCTTAGGTTCCTCGGAGCGGGCGAGGAGAGCGAGGACGAGCACAAGGGCGGCGGCGGCACGCATCGGGTTTCTCCTTTTCAGATCACACATCCCAGACAGCGCTCGCCTCGTACCGCGGCGCAATGTGCAGCTCCACATGCCCCGGCAGCCGCGGCCGGATCGCGGCGATCGCCAGCTCCGGCAGATTGCACTCCTCGGACAGATGCCCCAGCACCACCCGCTTCGGATACTTCCCGTGCCCCGGCTCGAACACCCTCGCCAGCGCTTCCGCCGCCTGGTCGTTCGACAGGTGGCCGGTCGGCCCCGTCACCCAGTCGATCAGGTGATCCGGCCGGCCGGAAGTGACTTCCATCTCCTCGTCGTAGTTCGATTCGAGCAGCACGAAGTCCGCTTCCCGCATCGCCTCGATCAGGTACGGCGGCACGGTCCCGAGGTCCGTCGCGTAGAACACGGTGCGCCCATTGCACCGGATTGTGAACGCGAGCGGCCGTCCGGCGGATTCCGTTCCGTGGGGGACGCTGTAAGTGCGGATCTGGAAGGCGTCGTGGAGATGGTCGGCGTTTTCCGTGAGGAAGCGGACGTGGCCGAGGGTTTCCATGCCCTGGAAGTCACGGGCGCGGCGGCAGGCGGCGGCGTAGGTGTCGCGGTGGGTGAGAACGGGGGCGCCGTATTTCTTCGCGAAGATGCGCGCGGGGCGGCCGAAGTGATCGGAGTGCGCGTGCGTGACGAGGATTCCAGCGATTCCTTCCGGGCGAAGGCCGGCGCCGCGAAGCGAGGATTCGATCGACCTGGACGATCCGGTGCCGGCGTCGATCAGGAGGCCGCGCGTGCCGTTCCAGACGGCGGAGACATTGCCGGAGCTGCCCGAGGCGAGGACGACGAAGCGCATGGAGCCAGAGTCTAGGTCCGGCGCAATTCTGTGAAAGGAAAACCGGAGATTGGCCGGTAGAGTCGTGGTCCATGAAGAAGAACCCGATGCGCGCGCTTGTCCTGGCGATCGTTGCCGGCGCCCCGGCCTGTGCCGAGGAAGCCGTCGTTCTCTGGTCTGCCGAGGTGAAGGGCGACCAGATTGCGACTCCGGTCGTCGCGGATGGGACCGTGTTCGTCGTGGCGCGCAGGACGCCACCGCCGGACGGCGGTTCCGAGGGATGGCTGTTCGCGCTCGACGGCGAGACTGGAAAGCCGACGTGGACCGTTTCGCTGCAGAGCGCCTTGCTTCCTCCCGCGGTGGATTCCGGCGTCGTGGTGGCGCTGGAAGGGGACGTCACGCTCGACGGAGACACGACGCAGGTCGTCGCGCTGGAGGCTGCTTCGGGAAAGAAGCTCTGGTCGGCGTTTGCGGCAGGAGTGAAAGGCGAGTACTGGACCCCGCGCGCGCCGGCTGCGTCGGACGGGAGAGTGTATTTCCTTCGCGGGAAAAAGCTGATCGCGGCCGACATCCGCACGGGAAAGGAAGCGTGGATCGTCGAGACACCTGGACGCGCGGCGGCGGCGCCGCTCGTCGCGGGCGGCCGCGTGTGCGTTTGGACCGACAAGGACGCGCTGACGATCGACGCTGCGACCGGCAAGATCGTTCATTCAAACTCGATCGGCGACGAGCCGATCGCGGAAATCGCGCTTGGAAGCGGCGCCGCGTGCATCCTCTTCAAACGGGGCACCGTCTTCGCGTACGACCTCGAGAGCATGGACTCGCGCTGGACGGCGCCGGCGTCGAAACTGCGGAGCGGTCTGGTGATTGAAGACGGGCTGGTCCAGGCGTTCGGCGAAGACGGGAGGCTTCACGGGCTCTCGCTGGCGAGCGGCAAGGAGACGCGAAGTGTCGAGGTGCATGGAACGCTGAGAGGGGGGCGGGTCACGTCGGTGGACGCGGACGGGAAGATCGTGGCTCGAGCGGCGAACGACGGATCGCAGCTTTGGACGTGGGGCGCTCCGGCCCGGCCTGTGACAGCAGTGACAACAGGCACGGGCGCCGTATGTGTGGGATGCGCGGACCAAAAGGTATATGCGCTCCGGGAGCCGGGAGCCAAGTAGCGTTGCGTTCGAGCTCTGACTTCTAAATTCATAATTTATAATTATAAATTCTAAATTATAAATTAGATCATTTGATCTTGTCTCCCTCTCAAATCGCCCTCACCGGCAACACGATCATCGCCATCCCCTCGAACTGCATCTCCCTCTGCACCGCGTAAGCCGTCTGGTTGTGCAACAGCCGCGTCATCCAGTTCTCGTTCGGGAAAACCAGCTTCCCGCTGAAGAACACAGCCTGCGGATAGTCCTTCTTCACCTTGCGTGCCATGTCCATCATCAGCTCGACCGCGTCGGGTCCGATCTTGTATTCGCCGACGGCGTAGCATCCCTGCCCGCGAGCCAGCCGCACGTACTTGCGGATCGTGTTCTCGGTTTCCTTCTCGAGATTCTCGACTTCCTCAACGCCTTTGAAATGTGCGGTGTCGACGACGCCGACCGAGAGGAATATGAAGCGCTGGTAGTAACGCGGCCATGCCTTGTGAATGGCGAAGAAAGTGTGAATGCCGAATCCGCCGTAACCGCCGACAAAGAGCACGGCCGTCGGAGCGTCCTCGCCAGGGTTGACCAGGCCCGGATCGGTCGCGGCCTCCGGGATTTCACGAAAGGCCATGTCGAGGCGCCGCAGGAGTCGAGAAACTTTCCGATAGTGAAGTTTCACCGAAATGCAGAACACGATCAGCCCCAGGGTGATGAGCACGGTGTTGTAACCACCGTGCGTAAATTTGGTGATCAGCGTAAAGGTGAGAATGGTGCCGCACAGAACCAGGCCGATCGAGTTGAGCGCGAAATTCCGCCTCCACGTCTTTTCGCGCCGCTTCACCTTGATCCAGTGGACGCACATCCCGATCTGGGTGAGCACGAAGACGACGAACACGTTGATCGCGTACATCACGACCAGCATCTCGACCTTTCCCTTTGTCGCGACGATGAGCGCGCCCGCCGCCGCGGCCATGAGAACGACGCCGTTCATGGTGACGAGGCGGTCGGAGAGGTTGGCGAAGCGGTGCGGGACCCAGGAGTCGAGAGCCAGATTTGAAAGGACTGCAGGGCCACCGAGGAAACCCGCCTGGGCCGCCGCGATCAGCAGGGCGGCCTCCGAAAAGATCGTGACGAAGATGAACGTGGCGATGAGGCCGGGCGGAAAGTTCCACTTCCCTGCCACGGCCTCGATCATGATGGCGTTGAGCGACTTCTCTCCCATGGGCTTGACGCCCCAGAGGACGTAGCAGAGCAGGATGCCGCCTGCCGTGACAGCGAGCGACCAGGCCATCAGGCGCATCGTGCGCTTCCCCGTTACGACCTTCGGCTCGCGAAGGACGTTCATGGAATTCGAGACAGCCTCGATGCCGGTGTAGGTGCCGGCGCCCATGGTGTAGGCGAGCATGAAACCGACGAACAGGGGCCAGAGCGTCCCGGTGTCACGGGCCGTGGAGACGGTGGAGCCGGCCTCCTTGACGACCGTGGTCAGGTTGTCCCAGTGGCCGAAGATCCCCCACCCGATGACGACGACGTGGGTGAGGAGAAACGTCAGGAAAATCGGCGTCAGGACCAGCGTGGACTCCTTGACGCCGCGAATGTTCAGGTAGGTGAGCACCGCCAGAGAGCCGAGTGTCAGCCACAGGCTCAGATGCACCCACTGGTGGAGGATCGGAATCGAGAAGATGGCCTTGCTGGCGGCCGCAAGCGAGATCGCGACCGTCAGAACGTAGTCGACCATGAGAGAAGCGCCGGAAACCAGGCCGGCGCCGGAGCCGAGGAGTTTCGTCGCAACGAGGTAGCCGCCTCCGCCTGTCGGAAAGACTTCGATCACCTTCATGTAGGTGGCCGAAATGATGAAGACCGTCAGTGCGGTGGCGGCGGCAAGGAAGAGCGCGAGGGCCTGGTGATTGCCTTCGGCGAGCGCCTTGAACGACTCCTCCGGGCCGTAAGCCGAGGACGACAGACCATCGGCGCCGAGGCCGACCCACGCGAAGAAAGCGATGAGGGAGAGGCGGTGGAATACCCTCGGGTCGGTGGGGTCCTTCGGCTTCCCGAAGATGAGTTCCTGGACTTTGTCGGAGATGCTCAGGGCGAGTCGGCCTCCTTTGTCGCCGAACTCGCTATGCTAGTGGTTCGACAGGGTTGATTCCATCACTTCGGTTAGTCCTCGCCTGCTGCCTTTCACCTTCGGCAACAGACGGCTTCAATCTTAGCTCACCACTGGCACGATGGATTGCGCGCGAACAATTTTCGGGGTAAAGTGACCGGCCCGTTGCTGCAAGCTTTTGGGGCCGCAACGGTTACGGCGGACGGGGCGCGCAGCCGTGGTGGCGGCGCCAGGCGCGCCGCGCTTCACCTCCCGGTAGGGGCCCGGTCATGACTCGGATCCTCGACGGCATCAATTCCCCCGCCGACCTCAAGCCGTTGTCCGTCGAACAACTGAAGCAGCTCGCCCAGGAAATCCGCGACGAAATCGAGCTCGTCACCCACCAGACCGGCGGGCACCTCGGGTCGGCCCTCGGCGTCGTCGAACTCACCCTCGCGCTTCACCGCGTCTTCGACCTGTCCGACGACCGCCTGATCTGGGACGTCTCACACCAGGTCTACCCGCACAAGCTCGTCACGGGACGCCGCGACCGCTTCAGGACCCTCCGCCAGTTCGGCGGCCTGTCGGGTTTCGCCTGCCCCGCGGAAAGCCCGTACGACGTCTACATGTTCGGCCACGCCGGGACCGCCGTTTCGACGGCGCTGGGCGTCCTCTGCGGCGACCAGCACCGCGGGCGCGAACGCAAGGTCGTCGCCGTCGTCGGCGACGGCTCCATGACCTGCGGCGTCGCTTACGAGGGACTCAACAACGCGGGCGGCCTCAAGAAAAACCTCCTCGTCATCCTCAACGACAACCGCTGGTCGATCAGCCAGACCGTCGGCGCCCTCGCAACCTACCTCGACAAAATCCGCACCGCGCCGCTGTACCGCGAGGCAAAGCAGGAGCTGAAGAGCCTCATCGAGAAACTCCCGCTCGTCGGCGCGCCGATGGAGCGGGTTCTCCAGACGGTCGCCCACGGCGTGAAGCACACGATTCACGGCGTGAACATCTTCGAGGAGCTCGGGTTCGACTACTTCGGCCCCGTCGATGGGCATGACCTCGTGGCCGTGGAAAAGGCGCTTCGCCAGGTCAAGGACATCCAGAAGCCGGTATTGCTTCACGTGCTGACCGAAAAGGGGCACGGGCATCCGGGCGCGGAGACGGACTCCCAGCGGGCGCACGCGGCGAAAGTCGGCGCCGCCCCGGCGATGAAGCTCGCGAGCCCGGCCGCGCCGGGCTCTTCCGCGGAAGGCAGCGGCAAGATTGAGGCGCCCAAGCCGCCGGCGCCGACGAAGACGTGGACGCAGGTTTTTGCGGAGAGCGCGATCGAGCTCGCGCGGATGGACAAGCGCGTCCTCGCCCTGAACGCCGCGATGCCCGAAGGAACGGGCCTTGCGAAATTTCAGAAGGAATTCCCCGATCGCTACTACGACGCCGGAATCTGCGAGCAGCACGCGATCGCGTTTGCCAGCGGCCTCGCGCTCGCCGGCAATCGCCCGATCGCCGCAATCTACTCCACCTTTCTCCAGCGCGCCTTCGACCAGATCATGCACGAGGTCTGCCTCAACAAGAACCCGGTCCTCTTCTGCCTCGACCGCGGCGGCATCGCCGGCGACGACGGCCCTACACACCATGGCGTCTTCGACATCGCCTACCTGCGCCCCTTCCCCAACCTCTGCGTCGCCGCCCCCAAGGACGGCCACGAGTTGTTCCGAATGATGGAGTGGGCGCTCAAACAGGACATTTCCGTCGCCCTGCGCTACCCGCGCTCGAGCGTCCCGGACGGCGAGGCGGTGATGTTCAGCAAGGAAATCCGGCTCGGCGAAGCGGAGTGGGTGCGCGAGGGGAAGCAGGGGGCGATCCTCGCGTACGGGGCGCTGGTCTACCCTTCGCTGGAAGCGGCGCGGCGCCTGGCGGAAAAGGGACTAGACCTCGCCGTCGTGAACGCGCGCTTTGCGAAGCCGGTCGACGAGGACGCGGTGCAGCGGCTCTGCGCCGGGCAGCCCTTTGTGCTGACGGTGGAGGACCACCAGCTGCTCGGCGGGTTCGGCTCGGCCGTCCTGGAAGCGGCACAGACGTGCGGCGCCGACGCGCGGAAGATCGCCAGAATCGGGATCCCGGACCGCTTCATCGAGCATGGGACGCGGGCGAAGCTGCTGGAGATGCTGGGTCTGGATGCCGCGGGGATCGCGCGGTCGGCGGTGAAATGCGCAGAGAGAGCCGGGGTTATTACCAAACCAATCGCACTTTAGAGAAGAGTTACACGGAGATCACGGAGACCACAGAGGACACAGGGAACAAAGACTGTTGAGTTGTTCTCTGTGCCCTCTGTGGTCTCCGTGACCTCCGTGTCGAAAAGAAAATGAACCGCCCCCGCTCCATTATCCTCGTCGGTGACACGCGCAAAGAACGCAGCGCGGCCGCCATCGCCGCGCACGAGAAATGGCTGCAGAAGCGCTTCAAGGTTGTCCTGCGCGACCTCGACGGCTCAGCCGACCTGTCGCGCGCGGAGGCCGACCTCATCGTGCTGTTCGGCGGCGACGGGTCGATCCTCTCCGTCGCCCGTCGACTCGCCGGCAATGCGATTCCCGTGCTCGGCGTGAACACCGGGCGCCTCGGTTTCCTCGCGGAGGTCCCCCTCGACTCTGTCCGCTCTTCCATCGAGCGCCTCACGAAGAACCCGATTCGGACGAGCGACCGGATGATGTTCGAAGTGGAGATTGCCGGGAACGCCGGCAAGCGGACGCTCCTGGCCCTGAACGACGCCGTGATCGCGCGCGGCTCGGTGTCGCGCATGGTCCACCTGCGGCTCGTCGTCGGCGAGGAACCGTTCACGCTGGTGTCCGGCGACGGGCTGATCGTCGCGACGCCGTCGGGGTCGACGGCGCACTCGATGGCGGCGGGGGGGCCGATCGTGGACCCCGAGCTCGAGGCGATGATCATTACGCCGATCTGCCCGCACTCGCTGTCGATGAGGCCGATCGTGCTGCCGGCGCGGCGGGCGATCCGGATCGAGCTGGCGCGCCGGAACGGCGACGTGGTCCTGACGGTGGACGGGCAGGAGGTGGTGCCGGTGGCGGACGGCGACGCGGTGACGGTCCGGAGGACGCGCAAACCGTTCCGGCTCGTGCACCCGGGGCCCGGCGCGTGGTTCGCCGCGCTGCGCGACAAGATGGGGTTCGCGGGGGCGCTGACGCCGAAGCTGAAGTGAGATACGCGATCCTGGCGGACGTGCACGCAAACCTCGAGGCGCTTCAGGCCGTGATGGCGGCCGTGAAGAAGGCGAAGCCGGACCGGGTGATTCATCTGGGAGACCTGGTGGGGTACGGGGCGAGCCCGGTGGAGTGCGTTGACGCAGTGCGTCAATCGAAAGCGAAGGGTATCTGCGGCAATCACGAACGGTACATCACCGGCGTGACCTCGATCGAGCTCGTCAGCCGCGATGACAAGAGGGCGACGATCGAGTACTCGCGCGACCGGCTGCGCCCCGACCAGCTGCTGGACCTGAAGTGTCTCCCGCTTCAGATTGCGACGGAGGACGGCCTGCTGTTCGTCCACGGTTCGCCGCGGAACGAGGACGAGTACCTGCTCACGTACGAGGCGTACATGGAGAACATCCAGTACCTGCGGATGACGATGCCCGACGTGCATGTCTGTTTTTTCGGACACACGCACGTCCCGGCGCTCGCAACGGCGACGAATGTGGAATCGAAATTCGAGGAGAAGCCGGATGTCGCGGTCGTGCAACTGGCGGACTCCAGGACGTACCTGATCAACCCGGGAAGCGTCGGGCAGCCGCGGGACCGCTGCGCAAAGGCGGCGTGGGCGCTGTACGACTCGACGGAGGACGTGGTCGAATTCAGGCGAGCGGCCTACGACGTTGCGGGGGCGCAGCGCCGGATGGCAGCGGCGGGCTTCGATGAAAAGCTGGTGCAGCGGCTGGGGCTTGGTCAATGAGAGGACGCGCGGGAGCGGCGGCGGGAATCGCGGCGGTCCTGGCGCTGGCGATCGGGATGGCGTGGTGGGGAAAACGGCCTGCGGAGCGGCCGCGACCGGCGCCCCGGATCGCCCAGCCTTCCGCACCCGGTGGGGAGCCGCCGGTCGAGCCGCCCGATGAGCCGCCCGTCAAGCCGCCCGACCCTCCCCCGGTCGAGCCTCCCGCCGCGCGCGGATGGCGTTTCGGCGACGACGTGACGCCCTTCCTGGAAAGGGGGCCCTTCTCATTGCGGGCGACCTGCGGCGAATGCCACGCGACACCGGGGCCTGGGGTGGACATCAAAGGCGAGTGGCCCAGGATCGTGATGGAGATGAAAAGACTGCTCGTCGTCTCGGGAAAGCAGCCCGACGAAGCGGCGTTGCAGGAGATTCAGGATTACTACGTGAAACACGCTCCCGCCCGCTTCGAACGGCTGCCCTCGACGGCCGGTTCCGGGGCGCTCGAATTCCGGCGAGAGGCGTTCGGGAATCCGATGCGTAAAGACTCGAAAGTGGCGAACGTGAATGTCGCGGACCTGGACGGCGACGGAAAACCGGAAGTCGTGGTTTGCGACGGGGTGGCGAACGCCGTTTCCATCGTCCGGCACCGGCCGACGGGATGGATGGAGGAGGTCATCGCTTCCTGCGAAGTTCCGGTGCACTCCGCGGTTTTCGACGCGGACCGCGACGGCGACCTGGACATCGCGGTGGCGGGGCTGGGAAACCTGTTCCCCACAGACAACCTGGTCGGGTCTGTCCTGCTCCTCGTGAACGCCGGACCGAAGGGCTGGGAGCGGCGCGAGCTGTTGAAGGACCAGCCGCGCGTGGCCGACGTGGAGCCCGCGGATGTGGACGGGGACGGCGACGTGGACCTCGTCGTCGCCGCGTTCGGGTGGCGCAAGAGCGGCTCCATCGGATGGCTGCGAAACGACGGGGCGAAATGGGAACTCATGAAAATCGCGGACCGCCCTGGCGCCATCCACGTCCCCGTCGCGGACCTCGACGCCGACGGCCGCCCCGATTTCGTCGCCCTGGTCGCGCAGGAAGCGGAGACGGTCACGGCGTACATGAACAAGGGCGGCACGTTCGAGGCGAAGACGCTCTTCGATGCGCGCAACCCGCAGTACGGTTCTTCGGGTCTCCAGCTGGCCGATCTCGACCGCGACGGCGACCTCGACATCCTCTTCTCCAACGGCGACGCGCTCGACAATCTCAGCGGAACTCCCAAGCCCTACCACGGCGTGCAGTGGCTGGAAAACCGGGGGAAGCTCGAGTTCGAATGGCACGACATCGGCCGCTGCTACGGCCCGTACCGCGCCGCCGCGGCGGATCTCGACGGCGACGGGGACTCGGACGTCGCGGTCGCCGTGCTCTTCGGCATGTGGACGGACAGCGGACAGTCCGGGCTGCTCTGGTACGAAAACGACGGGAAGATGTCCTTCACCCGACACGACGTCCCGTCCCCCTCCCACCTCGTCACCCTCGCCGCCGGCGACCTCGACGGCGACGGCGCGCTCGAAATCGTCACGGGGCGGATGACCTTCGAGAATGCGCCGGTTCACGGAGAGGAACTGCTGA
Source organism: Planctomycetota bacterium (assembly GCA_009773755.1). Classification (GTDB taxonomy): domain Bacteria; phylum Planctomycetota; class MHYJ01; order WSZJ01; family WSZJ01; genus WSZJ01. The sequence continues at coordinate 16,445 of WSZJ01000077.1, forward strand.
AGTGGTCGATCTCAAGGAAGAAGTAATCTAGTCAGCAGCGCTTCCCGGACTGCACGCGCCGCCCGTACGACCCTCTCTTTTCCCAATCCCGTCACCGACCGCCACGCCCTCCCCTGCTCGTCCAGCCGCGCGCGAAACCACTCGCGAAACCACGCCCGCCTGTGTCCCTGGTCGCGCTGTGAGTCCGCTTCAAAGGGGATATCAGGTTCACAAAACAAAATGAGATCGGCCGTGCGGCGGCGGGAGAGGTGGGCGACCCATGCGGGAACGGATCCGAAGTAGTGGGTGAAGTAGATCACCGTGGTGTTGACATCGCTGTCGCAGAAGAGGATTCGATTCGCGCGGCGCGCGGCGGCGTTTTCGGAGGCGATCTGCCCGGCGACGACGTGCCCGATGTCGGCCGGCTCGACGAACGCCCCCTTGCGATCGATGAACCCGCGCGCGTATTCGGGGACCCACTCCGTCCGGAATTCCTCCGCCAGCTGCCGCGCGAGCGTCGTCTTGCCCGCCGACTCCGGGCCGTAGAGGACGACGCGCTTCACGAAGTGCGGCCGCACGCACGCCGGGAGGAACTCCCAGTTCGTCATCGGGTCCTTGCGGATCGCGGTGCCGGAGACCGGGACCGCCGTTCTTCCCGGATCCAGGCAGACGTGGCGCGCGCCCAGCCGGCGGGCGAGTTCGTCGCCGTAGGACTCCGACGTGAAGACGACGTCCGGGCCGGTGGGAATGAATCGGCGCAGCGCGGCGGTCCAGAGTTCCCAGAAGCGCGGGTGTTCGTGCGGTTCCTGCGGGAGCTCTTCGGCGAGGTGGAAGACGTCGTCGAGAGGGCACGGTGAGGCGATCGACCTGTGATCGCGCGGCGTCGAGCAGGTGCAGGTGCCCCGCGTGCGGCGGCAGGAACTTCCCGAGGACCAGGCCGGTCGTGCTCACGCGGCCGCCGATTTCTTTTTCTTCAGCGCGCGCATCCACTCGATCAGGCCGCAGGTGGCGAGGATGAGGAAGATGACGTAGAGCCCTGACGCGGCGCGCAATTCCTTCCGCGCGTAGAGGGGAATGGCGACGAGGTCGACGCAGATCCAGAGGACCCAGTTCTCGACGTATTTCCGCGCGAGGCCCCACTGGGCGACCAGGCTCGCGACAAGGATGAACGAATCCCAGTACGGATATGAGACCCCTGGGAGTCGCGAGAGGATCCAGCCGACGACCGGAGACAGCGCGGCGACGAGCAGCACGGATCCGGCACGCAGGCGCGGCGAAGCGGTCTCGACGACCAGCGGACCGTCGTCCTTTCGCCCGTGCAGCCACCCGTACCAGCCGTAGAGGCTCAGGACGAACATCACGAACATGTTGACCACGTCCGCGTAGAGCCCTGCCCACCAGAACATGAACACGGAGAACACGATGTTCACGATGCCCGTGGGCCAGCTCCAGATGTTGCGGCGAACCGTGAGGATGACGCAAATGAGGCCGAACACCACGCCCACGCTCTCGACCCGGCCGGCGTCGGGATGCGCGGGGTCGATGGAGACTTCGTAGAGTTTGAACATCCAGAACAGGACGCCGAAGACGGCGCAGTGGATGACACCTGCAGGCCATTTCCAGAGGTTGAAGCGCAGGGTGATCAGCAGATAGACCGCGCCGAGGACGTCCGCCGAATAGTCGAGCGCCGTCACCTCAGCTCGCTCCGGAACGCAGCGACCTTGACGCCGGGGCCGCTGATTTTCTGCACGAGACGAATCCGGAGTTTTGTTTTCGCGCCGAAGACGCCGCGAACAGCCCGCTCGACGCGCCCTGTGTCGAGCGACCAGCCGGGAAGCGGCCGGAGGTCGAGCTCGACGGCGCCGCCGGCGCGCTGCAGAAGGGCGTGCTGGGCGATCGCGAAATCGCGGAGCGCCCTGGAGACGTCGACGGACGCAACCGGGCTGCCGTCGGCGGCGCGAAGACGCACGGCGGCGCGCCCTTCCAGGTCCAGCAGGCGCGGCATCGGGTCGCCGCATGGGCAGCGCTTCGTCTCGAGGCGCGCGCGGTCGCCCGTGCGATACCTCAGCATCGGGAGGAACGGATTGCGCCCTCCGCTGACGCAGATCTCGCCGAACTTGCCGGCGGGAAGCGGCAGCCCCTTCGCGTCGACGACCTCGACGTGCAGGTCGTGCGGCAGGACGTGGAATTCGCCGCGCGGGCAGGTGTACGCAATCGGTCCGGTCTCGATGCTCGAATACCAGTCGATGACCGGCGCGCGGTATCTTGCGGAAAGCTTCTTCGCAAGCGCCGGCGCGAGCGCGAAGGCCGTGGAAAAGAACGCCTTCGGGCTGAACTTCGGCGCGAGATCGAGCAGCTCCGCGTACGCCGACGGATTCCCCGTCATCGTCAACGGAGCCATCGCCTCGAGCCATCGCGACCGGCTCTCCGGCTTCGGCCAATCCGCTTCCTTCAGGTTCACTTTGGCGTACCCGCTGTTCCCCCAGGCGGCGTGCACGGTCGCGTACGTGAGCGTGAACGACTGGGCGTGGACCTGCACCGTCCCCACATCGGCGGCGCCCGGCGCGAGGCGGACGCCGTGGGAAGCGAGCGCCACCTCGAAGAGCGGCAGGTACGCGCTTCCCGCGACGGGATGGTGCGGGACGAACACGGCGTGCCCGGTCGTCCCGCTCGTCGGGTGGACGATCAGGCGCGCGAAATCCGCGTCGTCGGGAATCAGCTCGTGAATCGAGAACGCGAGGTCCTCGCGCGACGTCGTCGCCACCGAGGCCCAGTCCTTCGCGAGGTCGTGCCCGCGGGGGACAGTCCTGCGGAAGCGCTCGACGCGCGGGATCGCGGCCGCGAGCAAAGCGATGACTTCGGGAGCGGGCGAATTGCCTGTCCGCGCGCGTCGCCCTGAGGCCAGCCCTTCGCGCAGCCGGTCCAGCGCGGCGAGGTCCGCCCGCACCAGCCGGTCGCCGAGCGCGCCGTTGAATCGTGGAGCATGGGGGTGCTCCTTGATGCGATGAAGCGTCTTCGCGGCGGCCGCGGTGATGAGCGGGTTCCGCCGTTTCAACTCCGCCGTGATGCTCGCGCTCACTCGCTGGACGGCTTCGACGCCGCCTCCGCTTCCGCCCGTCGCCGGAGTTCCTTCTGGATTTCCCGCGCGCGCTGCTGTTTTTCGGCGGCAGCGGCGAGGAGCCTTCGGCGCTCGATCGAGTCAACCTGGGTAAGGCGGTCGGCGGCGTCCGTTTCGCTCTCGCCCGGGAGCCGCAGCCCCGCCGCGTCGATCGTCCTTCGAGCGAGTTCCTCTCGCCGCTCCTCTTCCGCAGCCAGCCCGTCGAAAGGCGCGACCGCCGCGAGCGCCGCCATCTCCTGCACGAGCAGCCGCCGGACGCCGTCGGCGGGAAGTGCCCGCCCGCGAAGCGCGGGGTGCCAGAGCACATGGCAGGCGGCGAGAACCCAGCGGAGCCGGTTGCGGTCGGTGATGGATCCGGTGAAGTTGAACGGCGCGAGCGAAGCCTGGTCGGCGGGCTCGTGCAGCAGGGACTCCATCAGGTCGCCGACGACGGCCCGGACGCGAACGCCTCCGCGCGAGCCGGCCCCCGGTTCCGCGCGAAACGCAGGAGGCATTTCGGAGATCCAGCGCAGGAATTCGGCTAGTGGAGGAAGCGGTGCGACGGGCATGAGGGGGAATGTCGCGCGAATGCGACGAACGGGCACGCAAAACCTGAAACCCGGCCGACGGATACGAGAGTCGTTCCTGTCCGCCGGTCACTCGCAACCCGCAACTCGCAACGCGCAACTCGCCGTCAAAGTCCCGTCACAAACCTGACCCAATCCGCCTCCAGCCGCGCCGCATCCGGGAAATACTCCAGCAGCGTCTTCGCCGCACCGCTCGCGACTCCTTTCCGGTACTCCGCATAAGCCGCCCGGTACTCCTTGTTCTCCGTCTGGCTGAGGTAGTAGTTCAACGCCCAGCACTGTGCGTAAAAGAGCAGCGCCTTCTGCGAGTCGCTGTTGATCAGCGTCAGCGCGTCCCCCGCCAGCATGTCCTTCAGCGCGATGTGCCGCTTTCCCTTCATCGCGTCGCGCACGAACGGCAGGCGGCTCTCGCTCACGAAGTTGAACTTGTACGCCTTCCCGTCCCAGTTAAACCCTTCGAAATACGTCGCCATCGCTTCCGCGTACCAGCTCGGCGGGCTCGCCGCCTTCGAGACCTGGAAGAAATAGAGGTGGGCAGCTTCGTGCACCATCGTCTGCAGGAACTGCTGCCGGTTGTTCGTCTTGTTCCAACCGACAACCACAAGGGAGTCGCTCCGCGCGAACCCCGCCGCGTTCAGATGGTCCTCCGCCTTCGTCTCGACGCAGTACTTCCGGTAGTCCTCGTACGTCCGGTACGCGTACAGCGTCATCTTCTCCTTCTCCGACAGCTTCGGCTCCTCGCCGCCGTAGTACGCCTTGTACTCGCCGTACGCGACTTCAATCAGCGCCGCCAGGTCCTTCGCGAACGCCTCCGACTCGTTCGTCTTCACCAGATAGTGCGCCGTCTGCTCCGTGAACGCCTCCTCCCACCCGCCGCGGATCGCCTCGTACTCCTCGCGGCTCATCCACTTCCCTTTGTACTTGTGGAAGCCCCTTTTCAAAAGCTCGGCCTCCGCCCCCGGCACCCACTTGCCTTCGACCTGGATGTTCCCTTTTGCGAGCTGCTCCTTGTCTTTTACCGTCACCCACTGACCCTGGAAGAGCACCAGCCCCTTCTCGAGATTCGCCTTTTCCTCGGGCGTCACGTACGCGCCGCGGAAGACCACGAATCCGGAGTCGGGCGCGGGGACGCCGCGCTTGCGCGACACAAATGCGGACAGGTTTTTCTTCAGCGGAGCCTGTTTCTTGACGGCCTGTTCGAAAAGAACCATCGCCTCCGGTTTCAATCCCGCGTCCCACGCGAGGCACCCGAGGCCGAAGACCTCGTCCGGCTTCAGGTCCTGCGCGCCGGCGAGCTCGCAGTAGACGACCGTGTCGAGGTACGCCCACGGGAACTTTCCTTCGCCGCCCGTGATCGTGAAATGGAAGGATCCCTCGTCCGCCTTCACGAGCGTGAGTTCCGTCTTGCCGAGTTTCGTCTTGAGCTTTCCCTGCGACCGGGTCACCGCCGCCAGGAGTTTCGCGTGCGCGCCGGCCATCCCTTTGACTTCCGGGAGCCGCGTTTCGACCTCCGCCCGCCGCACCGCGGACTTCAGCGACGGCAGCAGCTTCTCGTACTCCTCGGCCGCCCTGGCGAAGCGATACCGGCGCACGAGCGCTTCGATTTCCGCAACCGTCATCAGGTGCGTCGCGAGCTCGAATCCGAGCCGACCGCGGTCCGCGGGCTGCCCGGCTTCCCCCGCGAGGTCCTTGTCGATCGCCGAGACGAATCCGCTGAACCCGTCGATCTTCTCCGCATGCTTGAGGATGTAGGGATTCAGCCGCCGCGCGTCCTGCAGCACCGCCTTCGCTTCCGCGAACTGCCCGAGCTTCCAGTGCGCGGCGCCGAGCCAGAAGAGGGTCTGGAAATTTGTGCGGCGGCCCTTGGTAGAGAGAAGATCGAGACAGCGGTCCGGATTCCCCGTGTGAAACAGCGCGCGGGCGTGGATCGTCAGCACGCCGGACTGCGTCGTCCCCGAAGCGGCCAGCTCCGCGTCCGCGAGGGCCTTGGCCGGGTCGTAGTGCCCCGTCGCCCCGGGAGTGGAGTACAGGTAGACGCGCGCCATGTAGATGATCGTCCCGCGCGACTTGGTCTCCAGCTCCTTGATCACCGCCGCGGCCTTGTCGTACTCCCCGAGATTCGTGTGGCCGACAACGCGGTTCAGGTAAGCGCCCAGGTCCGTCCGGCCCCCGGCCAGCGCCTTTTCCATTTCCTCCACCAGCATCTTCCAGTCGCCCTTCAGCTCGAACCCGTCCGCCCGGATCCGCATCTGCGCATTCCCGCCCGACATCTCCAGCGCCTTCGTCTGCAGCTCGAGCCCCTTGTCCACCTCCCCCGCATGAATCAGAGCCCACCCGAGCATCGTGTGGTTCGACGGATCCTGGGGGTTCATCTTGATCAGCGCTTCCCCCTCCTCGATCGCCGCCTGCGCCCGGTCGAGCATCAGGTAAGCCTGCGCGCGCTCCAGCCGCCAGTTCGTCACCGCCGGTTCCAGCGCGATCGCCTGCCCCAGGTCCTCCAGCGCCGCCTCGGTCTTCGTCCAGATCCGCTTCGCGTACCCGCGCTTCCCCCACGCCGTCCCCCACGCCGGGTCGGCCTGGATCGCGCGGGTGTACGCGTCGATCGCGCCCTGCATGTCGCGCGCCTGCAGCTTCCTGTCGCCTTCGGACACGGCGGACTCGGCCTGCGCACGGTCGGCGAGGGCGGGGAGGGAGAACGCGAGAAGCGCGAAGAGCAGAGCGACGGCGCGTGCGAAGAGGCGCATGGCGTGATCCTGTGAAATCCCCCCGGGCATGGTATCCGCCCTTTGGGAACGGACGCACCCTGAAACACTACGACGCACGGTGCTTCGTTCTTCCGGCGGGATTCCCCGGAACCGCGGGCGGCTCCACTGCGCGCATCAAGTCGTCAAGTCATGACTTGTCAAGTCGTAACTTGACAAGTCATGACTTGACATATAACCTCTCCCTCCATGGAGACCTTCATCGGCCGGCGAAAGGAGCTGGCCGCCCTCGAGGCGGCCTTCGGCTCGGAACGGAGCGGGTTCGTCCCGATCTACGGCAGGCGCCGGGTCGGCAAGAGCGAGCTCGTCCGCAGGTTCCTTCGCGGAAAACGGGGAGTTTACTTCGTCGGGAAGCGGGCCCCGGGCGGCCTCCAGATGCGGGAATTCCTGAGGGAGGCCGCGGTCGCGCTTCAGGAGCCCCTGCTGGCCTCCTTCGGGGCCCAGTCATGGAAGGAAGCGCTGGAGGCCGTCGTCGACCGGTGGAAGGGGCCCGGGAAGCTCGTCCTCGCGCTCGACGAATTCCAGTGGATCGTGGAGGCGGACAGGGAGCTGCCGAGCGTCCTGCAGGAGCAATGGGACCGGCGCTGGAGCAGGGGAAACAAGGTTCTGCTGATCCTCTGCGGCTCCTACGTGGGCTTCATGGAGCGGGAAGTCCTGGGGCGGAAGAGCCCGCTCTTCGGGCGGCGGACGGCGCAGATCCTCGTGAAGCCGTTCGGATATCAGGAGGCGGCCTTGTTCCACTCCGGCTGGTCGCTTGTCGACCGCGCGAGGGCGTACTTCGTTTGCGGGGGCGTGCCTCTGTACCTTCGCGCTTTCTCCAGGGACCGATCCGTTGAGGACAACATCGCCGCGAACCTCCTCGACGAGTACGCGGCGCTGTACCGGGAACCCGAATTCCTGCTGCGCGAAGAGCTCCGCGAGCTGTCCTCCTACGATGCGATTCTCGAGGCCCTTGCGGGAGGCGCCTCCGCCGCGAGTGAGATTTCCCGGCGCACGGGAGTCGGCAACCGGGCGCTGCATTACTACCTTAAGCAGCTTCAGGAACTCGGCTATGTCGGTAAGCGATTCCCGCTGACCGGACGTCCGCCCGTCCCGCGGCAGGTCCGCTTCACCCTTGAGGACCCGCTTCTACGGTTCTGGTTCCGGTTCGTGTTTCCGAATACGAGTTTCGTTCAGCAGGCTGGGGCGACCCGCGCCTTCGCGGAGCGCGTTCGCCCCGGGCTCGATGCGTACTTCGGCGCCTGCTGGGAGCGGCTGTGTCGCGAGGGGTTGCCGGTAATCTACGAGCGCGAGCGGGTTCAGGCCGGGTACGACGTGGGCGAATACTGGAATCGCGAAGTTCAGATCGACGTCGTCGGAGTGCGGCGCGACAACCGGATCGACATCTGCGAGTGCCGTTGGGGGGCCGTCCGGTCCTCCCGGGCGCTGGCCCGTGAGCTTAAGGCGCGGGCCGCCGGGTACCCCAATCCGCGTGGCGCAACGATCGGCCTGAGGGTCTTCACGCGGGCAGCCGTCGGAGGGCGGGGCGAGGCGAAGGACATCCGCTGGCATACGCTCGAGGACTTGTACCGCACGTGAACGGGGCGCCGGCGGCGTTCTACAATCCCGTCACGAACCGGATCCAATCCCCCTCGAACTTCGCCGCATCCGGGAGGAACTCGAACAGGGTCTTCGGCTGGCCCGATTCCACGGATTTCCGGTACTCAGCATACGCCGCGCGGTACGCCTTGTTCTCCGTCACCGAAAGGTAGAAATTCAGCGACCAGCACTCCGCGTAGAACAAGAGCGCCTTCTGCGTGTCGCTGTTGATGAGCGCAAGCGCGTCTCCGCCGATCACGTCCTTCAGCGGCATGTGCCGCCCGGCTTTCATCGCTTCCCTGACGAACGGCAGACGGCTTTCAGCGACGTGGTTGAACGCATACTTCGACCCGTTCCAGGAAAAGCCCTCGAAGTACGTGGCCATCCCTTCGGCGAACCAGGACGGCGCCTTCGCCCCCGGCGCGATCCGGTACCAGTAGAGGTGCGCGGCCTCGTGGACCATCGTCTGCAGGAACTGCTGGCGGTTCCCCGTCCGGTTCCAGCCCGCCACCGTCAGCGAGTCGCTCTTCGCGAAACCGGCGGCGGCGAGATGGTCCTCGGCCTTCTGCTCGATGCAGTGCTTGCGGTAGTCCTCGAAGGAACGGAATGCGAAGAGCGTCATCTTCTCCTTCGAGGCGAGCTTCGGCTCGACGCCGTAGAACTCCTGGAATTCGGCATGCGCCGCCTCGATGAGCGCCGCGAGATCCTTCGCAAACTGCTCGCCCTCGTTCGTGCGGATCGAGTAATGCCCGGTCTCCTCGACCCACGCCGTCTCCCAGTTGCTCCGCAGCGCCGCGACGTCCTCCGCGCTCATCCATTTGCCGTCGATCTTGCGGTAGCCGCGCACCTGCAGCTCGGCATCCTGCCCCGGGACCCACTTGTCGCCGATCTTGACCAGCCCCTTCGCCATCTGCTCGCGGTCCTTCGATGTGACCCACTGCCCCTCGAACAGCACGAGCCCCTTCTCGAGGTTCGCCTTCTCCTCCGCCGTCACGTACCGCCCCTTCCATGTCACAAACCCGCCCTCGGGCGCCGAAATCCCGCGCCGCCGCGCGACGAACGCGGTGACGAGCGCCTTCTGCTTCGCGTCCTTCTTGAGCGCCGCCTCGAACATTTTCTGCGCCGTCGCGGGCCGGCCGGCGTCCCACGCCAGGCAGCCGAGCCCGGCCAGCTCTTCCGCGACGGCGCCCGCCTGCTGCGCGAAATCGCAGAAGAGGTCGGCGTCCAGCGCGGCCCAGGGGAAGCGCCCCTCGCCCTTGGGGATGGTGAACTGGAACGCGGAGGGGTCGGCCTTCGCGATGGACAGTTCCGTCCTGCCGACCGTGGTCTTGAGCTTGAGCCCGCCGCTGTTGATCCCCGAGACCAGGCGTTTCAGTGCGCCCGCCATGCCGCGAACTTCCGGAAGGCGCGCCTCCACCTCGGACTTGCGCACCGCCGATTTCAGCGCCGGAAGCAGCAGCTCGTATTCCTTCACGGCGCGCGCAAAATGATACCGCTTCACCAGCGCCTCGATCTCGGCGACCGTCAGCAGGTGCTGCGCGTTTTCGAGGCGCATTCCGGCGGCGTCTCCCTGCCAGTCGAGTTCACCCTTGAGCTCGCGCTGGATTGAAGCGACGAATTCCGCGAGGCCCGGGACGCGATTGGCGTGAGCGAGCAGGTAGGGATTCCGCCGGCGCGCGTCCTTGAACATGGCCCGCGCTTCGGCGAGGTCCCCGAGCTTCCAGCGGCAGGCGCCGATCCAGAAGAGCGTCTCGAAATTCGAGCGGCGTCCCTTGGTGTCGAGAAGGTCGAGGCATTCGCGGATGCGGCCGTTGAGGAAGTGCATGCGGGCGGCGATATTGAGGGTGCCGCTGAGGTAGGCGGTATCGCGGGCGGCCTCGAGCTCGCGTCTGGCGGCGGCTTCGTTGAACCCGGGGGCGCCGGGTGTGCTGTACAGGTAGGCCTTGCCGAGGGCGCTGCCGACGGTGTCGGGGGCGATGCGCTGGCCTTCCTGGATGGCGATCGACGCTTC
>WSZJ01000078.1 GCA_009773755.1 Planctomycetota bacterium
GCAGGCCTGCCTGCGGCTGCTCCCGGCGCGCGAGTACGCAGCGTTGCAGGGCGGCTCGGTCGCCGATGACGCGGCGCGTCAAGAAGCGCCGGGGAGCGTCGCAGCGAACGCCGACGGCGTCGCGTTCAGCCGCGGCGCGGACGAGGACCGGCGTGGGATGACCGGCGGCGACGCCGGGCAGCCCTAGCCGCCTACCACGGGCCAGTTCTTCACCTGAAGACAGGTGTAGGTCATCCAAGCCAGGAATGCCGTCAATAGCAGATACGCCATGCCCATCGCAAGCCGGTAACTCCCCGGCACGTCGTAGTACCCGCCCGGCCCCAGCCGCTTCGGATTATTCCAGGCTTCGAACGCCCGCCCCATGCCGGAAGAGGCGATGAAAAGGAGCAGGATCGTCCCGGGGACGTACTCCGGCCGGGGGTGGATCCACGTCAGGCCGGTAATGAGCGCGAGGAATCCGATTCCGAGGATCCAGAGGCGCGGCGAGATCGCCGCAACGATGCGGCCGCCGTCGAGCGGAAGCACGGGGATCATCTGGAACAGGTTGAGGAGATAACCGAGGAGTGAAACGAGGATCCATGCATCGACCTTCGTAATGTAAAACAGCACGAAGGCAACCGTCGAGGCGAACGCTCCGGCGAGAGGGCCGCCGTACCCGATTTCCGCTTCGACGCGCGCGTCGCGAGGCTGGTCCCTCATCGCAATCAGGGCACCGACGAACGGAATGAAGATCGGCGCGCCGGCGCGCAAGCCGTGGCCGCGCATGACCCAGGCGTGGCCGAGTTCGTGGATCAGGACGACTCCCAGAAGCCCGGCGGCAAACGTCCACCCATCGATCAGGGCGTAGGCGCCGACCGATGCCGCGAGCGACACGACCGTCGTGAACCACTTGGCCTTGGACATCCACAGAACGGCGGCCGCGAGCCCGGCTGCGACCATCGACGGCCTTGAGGGCTTGGGAAGCGATTGCAGGAGCGACATCGGGAGTCGCGCTGTGTCGCCGTGGCGCATGAACGTCTCCACGCGGGGGGACCCGGGTGCGGACGGTTCCCGCTCCAGCTTTCCTTTCTCGATGATCAGGTGCTTCAGCTTCAGCGGGTCGTCCAGGGTCGCTTCGAAGTGGGCGAATGCGTACTTCGAGGCGCCGAGATGCACGACATACCGCGCCACGCCGCGCTCGATCCAGAAGTCCAGCCGCTTGATGTCCCGGAATCCGAATGCGAACGTCCGGTCCACAACGAGGCCTTCGTCCTTCACCTCGATGCGCCGCTTCCGGAAAATCCTGCGAAGCGACAGGACGGCAAGGAGCAGGGCCGCGAACGCGGCGCCGACAAAAGCGAGGTGAGCGTGAAGGGTCAAGCGACCGCCCGGACATCGGCGACGAATTCCCCCTCAGCGACGGCCATCTGGCCCGTGGCGGGCGCCCCGGCCGCGTCGCGCGCGCGAACGATGGCATCGACGACACCGGTCGGAGTGGCGAGGCGGAAGCGGCGGCAGGCTTCGCCCGTGGCGGCGTTGGTGAATTCCGCGACGGCCTCCACGCGTCCGGCGACGGTGAACAGATCGGGGGGCAGCTCGAGATCCTGCGCCGCGAACTGGGAAGCGAGAATGAGCGGCCGCGTGCCCTCAGGCGCCGGCTCGACACGTCCCGCAAGGAGCGCGAGCGAAGCGGAGATGCGCGTTCCGGCGGCGAAAACGGCGGCGAACGGGTTGCCGATGCGGAATCGAAGCCGGTCGGGAAATGCGGAGATGCCGAAAGGCTCGAGCGGGCACGACGCGGTCACGACATCGTCCAGCTGCAGTTCCCGTTCGGCGCCGCCGGCGAACGCCGGAAAGAAGCAGACGATTTCCTCGCCCGGCAGAAAATACCGCTTCTTCAGCTCGATCACGGTCACGAGGCGCGCGCCGCCGCCGCACTCGAGCGAATGCACTCTCAGTCTCCGGCCCCCGCGCTCGACCTCGGCGGCCGTTCCCCGTTCAACCGGCCAGCGAACCCACTCCGCGAGCCGCGCCGCGACAAGCCCGGGTGCAAGCCCGCGCGTGGGAAATCCAATGGCATCAAGCGGACTGGACACGTTTTCGCCCTACTTGTAGTAGTCCTGCAGCCGCGTCTTCTCGTCCGGCGGCATCTCCTTCCACTCCTTGTCCAACGCGTCGATGTCGTACCTCTTCCGGGCCACGTCGAAATCCCCGTCCGCATCCTCGAACAGGTTTTTCGAACCGTTCAGCCCCCGGCTGTAGGTGTCCCTCCGGTACGTCACCTCATCGACGGCGAAATCCCCGTCCTTGTCGACAAGCACCCGTCGTTCAAACCCCTCCCCCGTCGACAAGGTCGCGGTCCGTCTGACATCGTTCCAGACCCACGTGCCGTGTATCCCGCGCACTTCGTACCCGTCCTTGCGGTAGTGATGGTTGATGAGCAGATGCCGGTCGGCGCATGACGAAATAAAAACAACGAGAATCGGGATGAAGCGCTTCATCGTCTCACCGGCTCCTTTCCCGCGACTTTGCGCAGTTTTTCGACCGCTTCGGCCGCCTTCGCCGCAGCGTAGTCCACGTCGTCCGGCGTCGTGTCGAGGCCGAGCGAAAAGCGCAGCGACCCGTAAAGGTGCGACTGCGGGACGCGCATCGCCTTCAGGACGTGCGACGGCTCCGTCGAGCCGCTCGAGCACGCGCTTCCGATCGACACGCAGACGCCGAACTGGGACAGGATGAGAAGGACGGCCTCTCCCTCGACGAACGGAAAGCCGAGGTTGGCGGTGTTCGGGACGCGCAAGTCCTTGTGGCCGTTCCGGGCTGCCCCCGTAATGCGCTCGAGGATCAGCGCTTCGAGCCGGTCGCGAAGCGGCTTCACGCGGCTTTCCTCGAGCGGCAGGTCCCGGAGCGCGAGATCCGCGGCCGCGCCGAGTCCGACGATTCCAGAGACGTTTTCGGTGCCCGCGCGCCGGCCTTTTTCCTGGTGCCCTCCCAGGATCAGCGGCTTCATCCGCGCGTTGCGCCGCACGTACAGCGCGCCGACGCCTTTCGGCCCGCCGAACTTGTGCGCGGCGATGGTCATGGAGCCCACGACCGTGTCCTTGAGATTCACGGGAATCTTCCCCGCCGCCTGCACGCCGTCGCAGTGGAACGGAATCCCCTTCTCCGCGCACGCCGCAGCCAGCTCCGCGTACGGGAAAATCACCCCCGTCTCGTTGTTCGCCGCCATCGCCGTCGCGACCGCCGTGTCGGGCCGAAGCGCCGCGCTCCACGCCGCGACGTCCATCGTCCCGTCGCCGCGCACCGGCACTTCCGTCACCCCATACCCGCGCCCCTTCAGCCACTCGCAGACCTCAAGCACGCACGGATGCTCCACCGGGCTCGTCACCACGTGCTTCTTCTCGGGCGCCGCTTCACAATACCCGCGCAGCGCCATGTTGTTCCCCTCGGTCCCGCTCCCCGTGAACACGATGTCCTGCGACCGCGCCCCCAGCAGCGCGGCGACCTGTTCGCGCGCGGTGTCGAGCGCGCGGCCGACCTGGCTGCCGAAGACGTGCAGGCTCGACGGGTTCCCGTAGAGCTCCGTCATGTACGGAGTCATCGCGGCCAGCGCTTCGGGGCGCAGCCGTGTCGTCGCATTGTTGTCGAGGTACACGGTTCTCATACGAAGACCACCACCGCATCGGGGCGGTACATCTCTTTTAGCCGATTTTCGACGAACTGGCGAAGGGTGTCTTCGCCGGTGCGGCACGTCTCGCCGCGGGGGACGGCGCGGATCCGGATGGTGGCTTCGTCGACGTCGATGAGGTTCAGCTCCCAGGGAGATTTGAGGAGGAAGGGGCGGATGGCATCGCGCACGATCGTGTCCGGGGTTGCGGGTTTCGAAGCGGGCTTCGGATGCAGCTTCCAGAGTGTCTCGAGCAGATTCTCGAGATCCGGCACGCAGGTGCGGCACCCGGTCCCGGCGCGCGTCGCGTCCCCGAGTTCGCCGACTGCGGTGAGCCCGCGCTCCAGCGCGAGGCGCTTCAGGTCCTCCGCTGAGAGCCCGAAGCAGGTGCACAGTCCAGGAACCGGGTCGGCCATGTTTACTTCTTCCGGACCATGCAGGCTCCCATGAGGAGCGAGAGACCGAAGACGTAGGCGAAAAGCAGGATCATGAGCAGGCTCGCGACGGCGCCGTACAGGACCTGGTAGTGGGCGAGTTGTTTCGCGCCATACCAGGTGAACGCCAGCCGCGCCGCCGTGAACATCAGCGAGGCCGCGACCGCCGCGAAGAGTGCGTCCCGTTTCTCCACCTTGCAGGCGGGCGCCAGCTTGTAGATCGCGAAGAAAATGCCGATCCACGCGGCGCCGCCCACCGCGATCTTGGCGATCATCGCGAGAATCGACGAAGTCTCGCTCCCCACGAACGCGAAGTCGATCCCCGAAGTGAAGTCGATGGCGAGCAGCACGAGCATCGCCGCGAGGAACATCAGAGCGGCGACGAAGATGAACGCGAGCGAGGCGATGGTCGTCAGAACGCCGGACTTCGGCTTCTCGACGTCGAGCATCTCGTTCAGTCCGATCTCGATCGCGCCGACGAGCTTCCGCGCCGACAGGAAAAGCCATATCGCGCCGACGATGCCGATCTGGTGCCGGTTTTCAAACACGTTGACCAGCGAGTCCTTGAGCGGCTGCGCGACCGGCGGCACGTTCGCCTTGATCCACGCATGCAGGATGTCGAGGAAGGTCGAGGCGTCCGAAGCGAAGTACGCCGCGATCGTCAGAGACAGCATCAGGAACGGCGTGGCCGCGAACAGGAGGTAAAAGGCGATCGCCGCCGCGTAGTACGAGCCGTTCTTCGCGTGAAACTGGAAGAAGCCCTTCATGACCTGGCTGCCGTGAAGCATGTGCGTGCAATTATCGGCGAAGGGCCCGCCGCGCGTCCCCCGTTATTTCGGCTTCACGTCTTTCCCGTCGATCCCGATCTTCGCGCCGGCCTTGATCTGGATCGGAATGATCTCGCCGTTGCGGTTCACGGTCACGGTGACGACCGACCCCGCCGGCGCGCTCTTCATCTGGTCGCGAAGAGCGGCGAAGTCCGTGACCGTGGTTCCGTTGTAGGACGTGATGATGTCGCCGCGCTTGATGCCGACGTTTTCCGCCTGCGAATTCGGAACGGTCAGCGTGATCAGCACCCCCTCGGCCGGCGGGTTGATCGCGATCAGCGCCACGGCCGCTTCCGCCCGCAGAAACTCGTTGTCGCTCCTCGCATATCCTTCCAGCGAGGCCAGGGCCTCGGGCGATCCGATCTTGACGAGCGAATCCAGGAGCGAGGTAACAACCCGCGCGTTGTCCGCGTAGCCCGGCACCAGCGCCGCCAGGTCCGCCTCCATTCCCGCCTTCGCGATCCCGTCGAGATTGTCGGCAAGCGCACGCGCCACGTCGGCATTTTTCTCGTTTTTGAGCGACTCCAGGAAGAGTTTTCCGGGTTCGAGCTCCGGGTGCCAGGGCAGCGCGTACGCCGCGCCGATCCGGAAACCCGCGGGGATTTCTTCGCCCTTCTGGAGCCCCCACACCATCACAGGGAGCATCGGTCCGCTGAAGGCCATGTAGAACTCGTTGCGCGACAGCCCGAATTCGTTTTTCCCGCCTTCGACGTCTGCCGAGATGAGCCCGCTGATCTCTATCGCGGCCATGTAGCCCACTTCACCCAGCTCCGCGAGCTCATTCATCAGCTTGATGAGGCCATTTCCGTCCTTTTTCGCGACGAGGTCCGGAATCTGAGCCCGAAGCTCCTCCATGCGGGCCTTCGCTTCTTCGGGCGTCAGCTCTTTCTTGCCGCCTGACTTGGCCGCCTTCGCGCCTGCCTCGAGCTTCGCGATCTTCTCCTTCGCTGCAACCAGCTCCGCCTTTGCGTCTGACGCCTGTTTTTCCGCGTCCGCGACGCGTTTGCCTGAGTCGGGCGCGGGGGCAGAAGAAGCGTTCGAAGGACCCTGGGCAGGCGCCGGGGCCTGTGCCGTCTCATGCCTGCGGCGTTCGAACAGGAGGCCGGCGACGGCGCCGAGGACAAATGCGACGAGGGCGGCGGGAATGACGGCCTTCATGAAGGGTCCTCTCGAATTCGGAGATATGAACAGTGGTAAGCGACGTCAGGATTCTTTGCGACCCAGTCTACGGTTTGACGAACTTCCCATCGATCCCGATCCAGTCGCCCGTGATTTGAACGGGCACGAGGGTCCCCCCGCGGTTCACCATGACGGGCACGATTTCCTTGTCGGGCTTCGCCTGCACCGCCTTCCGGAGCTGGTCCAGCGACTTCATGTCCACCCCGTCGTACGACATGAGGATGTCGCCTTTCTGGAGCCCGACCTTCTGCGCCTGCGATTTCGGCTGGGTGGTGGTGATCATGATCCCCGGCGCCGGCGGGGAGTGTTCGACGATCGCGAGCTCCAGGGCCGCCGCGAGGGCGGGCGGGGCGCTCAGCTGCAGGTCGCGAAGAGCCGCCGCGCTCTCCGGTGTGTGCAGGTCGACGAGAGCCTGCACCATCGGCTGGAATGTCTGCGCCCGCTTTTCGTTCTGGTGAATCGCTTCCTGCAACTCCCCCACCATTTCCGGTTTTGCCAGGCGCGCCAGGTACCCGGCCAGAGCCTGCGCCACCGCGGGATCTTTTTCCTTGGCCATCGCATCCAGGAAAATCGGCGCAGCGTCGACGTCGCTCACCCAGTAGAGCATGTGCACGGACTTCGCGCGGAACCAGGGAGAGGCGTCCGCCGAGTTCGCAAGCGCCCAGGTCATGAGCGGCACCATCGTGCCGCTCCAGGCTTTGTTGAACTGCACCTTGTCGAGCCCGAACGCCTCGTTTCCGTTGCCGAATTCCTTCCGGAAGATTTCAGCGATGTCCATGGCGTCGCGGTATCCCTCGGGCCCGAGCGCCGCGAGTTCCTTCATGAGAGAGAGCAGTCCCAGGCCGTCTTTCTTCTCGACCAGCTCGGGAATTTTCGCCCGAAGGTCGCGCACCATGGCCTCGATGCTCGCCGGGTCCGGCGGCGCCGACTGCGCGCCCTTCAGCGACGCCACCTGCGAATTCAGCGCCCGGACCTGGTCTTTCGCGGTCTGGAGCTCGGCGCCCAGGTCGCGCGGCGGGCCCAGGGGTTCAAGGAGGTCTTCCGCGGTTGCATCTCCGGAACGCGCCGCCGCCGGACCAGCGGCCGTCGCCGCGCGGTGGCGCTCGAACCACACCCCGGCGGCAAGGCCGGCGCCGAGGCAGAGGAGGCAGGCAAAGGCGGCGGATTTCATGGGTGAGAAGTGTACGTCATTCGGTCTTGAAGTGTGGGGGATGAGATTGGGAAGAGTGATTGGCCATCCGCCTGCTTCTAAGCCGGGCCGGGTAAATCCTTTCCCCTACGACGGCCCCTCTCGGCCCGGCTTACCCTGAGCGAGCCCGTAGGGCGAGTCGAAGGGTCCCTCGTTACGCGGCAGGGCCGCATGAGAAACCATTTACCATCGTTCGCTTAACGACCGGGCTTGACCTCATCGCCATAGATCCCGATCTGCTGCCCCCGGATCTGCAGCGTCACGGTCTCGTTCCCACGCTGCACCACGATCGGCACCAGGTGCTCCGCACTTGTTTTCTGGACTTCCTCTCGCAGCCGGTCGAATGCCGTGACGGGCGAACCGTTGTAACTCAGGACGAGGTCGCCGCGCCGCAACCCGGCCGCCTCCGCCTGCCCCTTCGGCACAAGCCCCGAGATCAGCACGCCCGCCGAGGGCGGGTCGATCCGCAGCACCTGGTACGACGCTTCGTCGCGCAGCGCGGGGTCCTGCGAAGCGGCGAGCTCGCGCAATCCCGCGCGGGCTTCCGGCGTGCCCAGATTGGCGAGCGCTTCGACGAGAGTCCGCGCGGCCTGGCCCGTCTGCCCGCGGGCCGCGTCGATCAGCGCCTGTTCGGAACCCGCGCGCGCCATGGAATAAAGGCCCCCCGCGAGGGAGGCCGAGACATTCGGGTCCTTTTCGTTGCGAAGCAGCTCGCCGAACAGCGCCGCAGGGTCGGGCTCCAGCTGCGCCATCATCGGCCCGATCGCACGCAGCCGCATCCAGGCGGACGCGAGGTCCGGGTGGCGCAACGCCCATTCGAGCATCCCAGGGGACGACTGCAGGACGTTGTGGAGGGCGGAAGCGCTCGCGCCGAATTCGCCGCCTCCGTTTTCGACGTCGCGCCCGAGGACCTCCGCGATTTTCAGCGCCGCGACATAACCCGGCTCGCCGAGAAGCGCCAGCTCCCTCATGAGCTTGAGCAGTCCGTGACCGTCCTTCTTTGCGAGCAGCCCGGGAATCCGCTTGATAAGCTCCTTCGCGCGCTTCTCCGATTCCTCGGCCGAGGGCGCGCTTCCCCTTTCCATCCGCGCGATTCGTTCGCGAAGAAGGCGATTCTCCTCCTCAAGCAGGCGCCGCGGATCGTCCGAGGACGGCCGGGAACCCGGTGCAGCGCCTGCCTGCGCCTCGGCGGAGCGACCCGGATCTGCCCTCTCTCCCGAAGGCGGCGCTGATTCGCGCCTCCTTGAGGCGGCGACACCGAAAACGGCGCCCAGAATGAACGCGACCAGGATGGCCGGCAACAGGGTCTTCATCGGCGCTGGATCCTCCGGGTACAACGGGGGCCTGCAGGTTCATCGCGCGACGGCTCAAAGGGTTCGCCGAATCCCGCCGTTCACGGCTACGATTCCCCCGTGATCATCGGAACCGGCGTCGACATCTGTGAAATCTCCCGGATGGAAGCCCTCCTCTCCCGCCGCGGCGAAAAAGCCCACGCTCGCCTCTTCACCCGGGAGGAAGTCCGCTACTGCTCCGGCAAGGCCCGCCCGGCACAGTCCTTCGCGGCACGCTTCGCCGCCAAGGAAGCCGTGATGAAACTCCTTGGCACCGGATGGTCCCAGGGCATCCGCTGGCGCGACATCGAGGTGAAGCGCGGCAAAGGCGGCCCGCCGTCGATCTCGCTTCATGGCGAAGCGGCGAAGCGCGCGGAGAGGTTGGGAATCGGGCGGATTCACCTGAGCATCACGCATAGCGGCGATCTCGCCCTGGTGAATGTCATCGGAGAGACGGCGTGAAATACGCGACTCTTCGGCTCGGGAACACCTCGACGGCCATGTGCCGCGCAGAGGGAGACCGCTGGCGATTCGTGCAATCGAACTCCGGCGCGCCCTACGCGAGTATCGGTGAATTCCTGCTTTCCGGTCGCGGCGAGTCTGGCGTCGGGGGATTCGTCGAGGGCCCCTTCACGTTCGCCGCTCCGGTCCCTCGTCCGCCGAAAATCATTGCGGTCGGGCTCAATTACCGCGACCACGCCGCGGAACAGAACAAGCCTGCGCCGGAAAAACCGATGCTGTTTTCGAAAGCTTCGAACACGGTGATCGGTCCGGACCAGGTGGTGAGGATTCCCCCGACGGCCGGGCAGATAGACTTTGAGTGCGAGCTCGGCGTCGTCGTCGGCAAAGGCGGTCTGGACATCACGGAGGGACGCTGGCAGGAGCACGTCTTCGGATTCACGATCGTGAACGACGTGACGTCGCGTGAAGCGCAGACCGGGGACAAGCAGTTCTATCGCGGGAAGAGTTTCGACACTTTCTGCCCGACCGGGCCGGTGGTCGTGACGCCCGACGAGCTGGACTGGCGAAAACTTCGCCTCGGGATGAAGCTGAACGGTGCGGCGATGCAGAACGGGAGCACCGCGGACATGTGCTTCGGCCCGCCCGCTCTCGTGGCCTACATCTCGGCGGTTCACGCCCTCGAAGCCGGCGACCTGATCGCCACAGGCACTCCCGCGGGAGTCCTGATGTACCGCCCCGAAAAACGCTTCCTCCAGCCCGGCGATGTCACGGAAGCGTGGATTGACGGAATTGGGGTGCTCAAAAACCGCTTCGAGAGGCGATAATCCCCCGTCCGCACCGTGGGGGGCGCGGCGCGCGGGCTTCGTGGGAGGTGGGCATGAGGCGCGTGATGATCGTGCTGGGGCTGACCGCCCTGGTGGCCGTGATGGTGACGGGGTGCAAGAAGCACCACCGGCGGCGCGGGCACGGCGGCGACGACCGCGGGGCGGCGGAGGCGTATTGGCCTGCGGCGCAGATGACTGTGAATGAGGGTGCCAAATTCACGGTCCTGCTGACGCTGGACCAGGTTTGGAACGAGCCGGTCGTGATCACTCTGAGCTCCAACGACTCTTCGCGCGTGACCCTGCCGGCGAGCGTCACGTTCCCGACGGGCGTCACGACGCTCAACGTGACCATCACGACGATGGCAGATGCGGATTCCGCAGACTCGCTCGTGCAGGTGCATGCGACATCCATCCTTGACATCAATTCCATGTCGCTCGTGCTGCGAGAAACATCCGCTTCCATCGGCGGCGCGCTCGGCCCTGTTGCGGCCGGCCCGAACCGGGCCCTGCTGGTCACGGACGGCCCCGACGGCTTCTGGGGGACGGCCGACGACACGCTTGCCGTCGCCAGCGGCGTCGGCCTGGGAGTGCCGACAATAACGCACGTCACGATCGGCGCCGTGACCCCCGGGCCGCAGGCGCTTCCCGTCGTCACCGGCGTGTCGGACACGGCGCTCGTGATGACGAACGGACCGGACCTCACGCTCGGCACGACGGACGACACTCTCGTCGAAGTCGGCCTGATCTCGACGGCGGCGCCGGCGATCACTTCGTCGGTCGTGGTGGGAAGAATGGAAGCGAGCGAGGGGCGCCGGCCGGTGATGGTGGGGACGACTGCGGTGTTCCTGACGCGCGGTGCGGACCTGCTGACAAACGGCGATGACGAACTTGCGATGATCGGCGGAATCGGAACCGGGGTACTTTCGATGACGACCTTTTCGACGCCGGGCGTCGCATTCGAAGCGCCGTCGATCGCCGTACCGTTGGGGCTCTCGGCCGTCGTGCTGCATCTCGCCGGGGCGGACCTCGTTTTCGCCACCGGGGACGACTTACTCCAGGTCGTCACCGGTATCGGTGCGGTGGTAATTCCGGGCTTTTCCAGCCCGGGTGCAATCTGTGACGGGCGGATGGGCCTGCCGATCGCCGTCAATCCGACAACCGTCGGAGTCCTGGGCGTCGGGGGCGACCTGACGCTGGGTACGGCCGACGACCTGATCGCCGTGATCCGCGACATCCTTACGGTTCCCGTATCGACCACAGTAGGACCCGGCGCGATCAATGCAGATCCTGGCTCCATCGCCGTCTCGACTGCCGGAGACTCCATCCTCGTTCCCTTGCGGGGCGCGGACCTGCTCGACTTCACGGCGGACGACCAGGTGGCGCTGTTCGTCGCCGTGTCTGCCGGTCCGCTCGGCGCGCCTGTCCTCCTTGCTGCGGGCAATCCGACCGCCGGCGCTCACGGCCGCCTTGTTGTGGTCGGGCCGAACGAAGCCGTCCAACTCTCGACCGGCGCCGATGCCACACTGGGCACGACGGACGACGGACTGACCCTTCTCACGACGCTCTCCGGGGCGGGAGCATCGGCGACCTTCGCGACCGGCTCTCTTCAGCCCGCCGCCCCCCTCGTGAACTCTTCCACCAGCGTCGTCATCGCGGGGGAAGGGATCGACGCAGCTTCGGGGAACGCGGATGACGAACTCCTTGAAGTCTCGGGCATCGGAGCTGCCACGGCTCTCGATTCGACCTTCCCGGGTCCGTTCCGCCTCTCCGGTCCCGCCGCGCTCGTCGCTGACGGCGCCGTTTTCGTCCTTTTCGCCCGAACCACGGGCACCGACGGCGCACCCGGTACCACGGACGATCTCCTCTCGACGGGTCCGTTACCCTAGCTCGACTCGACGTCCTGCCCGGCGCGCGCCGCTTCCCGGCACGCGCCGTTTTTTTTCATTGCCTCACAACCTTGTTCGATTCCCGTAGTTAAATGGTGCACATGAAAAAACTTCTCGTCCTCGCCGCGTTCTCCGCCTCGGCCATCGTTTTCGCAACGGGGTGCCACCGCAAGCCGGAGCCCGATCCGGATATTATCTCCGGCGCCCCCCGCCCACTCTGGACTGCTTCTGAAGTCACGACGGTCGAGGGGAAGCTGCTCCCTCTGACGCTGACGCTGGTGCAGGCCGCGACCTTCGACGTGGAAGTCTCGCTCAGCACGGGCGGCGTCGACGAGATTTCCTTCCCGGAAATCGTCACATTTACGGCGGGGACAACTTCAAGAGTCGTGTCGGTCACCGCGATCGCGAATGAACTCGGGCCGACCCGGGATCCCGTGCTGACCGCGACGACCGGCAACGGCAGTTCGGCAGTGACGATTCACATCCTCGATGATGACGCCGACCTCGGCCTTGCGGTCGGGCCCGTGACCTTCGGGTCGGGAGTCGTCGTCCTCGCCGGTCCCGGCACGGACACGATTTTTGGCACCCCCGATGACGAACTGATCGCGGCCAAAGACATCGGCGCAGGAACTCCAGTCCTCTCGCGCGGCGTCGTCGGCAGCCTCTCGGGAGGTCCGGAGTGCGCGCCTGTGGTCGCGGTTGGCGGAAGCGCCGTCCTGCTTCTCGCAATCGGCGCCGGTCCCACGGTCGTGCAGGTCCAGTCCGTGCCTGACGCGCCCGCGGTAACGTCGAGCGTTGTTCTGTCCGCGCCGGTTGGAAGCGTCTCGCGGCCCGTCATGATCGGGACGCGCGCGGTCCTCACGTCGCGCGGGAGTGATTTCGTCACCAGTCCGGACGATCGCCTGTTTGTTGTCGAAGGGATCGGGACGGCGACGCTGACCGTCAAGACCGTGTTCGTCCCCGGCCTCGCCCCGGGAGAGCCCTCGATTCCGGTGCAGCTCAGCTCAACTTCCCTCCTCATCACCACGGCCGGATTCGATTCGCTTTTCGGAACCGGCGATGAAGTCCTCACCCTGGTCGCCGGCCTCGACACGGCCTCCCCCACGGTTACCTCCGTGTTCTCGGGCCGCATCAACGGAGACGCTTCCGGCCGCGCGCTCGCTTCCGCCGGAACGATTGCCGCGGTCGCCACGGCCGGCGCCGACGCGATCTTTGCCTCAGCCGACGACACCCTGCAGGTCGTACGCGACGTTTTCGGCGTCCCTACCCCCGCCCCTCCCCTCGTCGTCGGCCCACTCGCCTCCGGCGACGCGGGCCTTTGCCTCTCGACGGGTGGCGACGCGGCCGTCGTTCCGACGCGCGGCGTGGATTTGCTGCAAGGCACCTTGGATGACCAGGTCGTCGCCGTGTTCCCGCTTTCGATCGATCCCATGGTGGCGACCCTCCTCTCGGCACCTCGCGGTCTTGCGGGTCTGCAGGGCGCCCTCGTCCCTGTTTCTATCTCGTCGGCTGCCAGGCTCGATCCCGGCGCAGACGGAATACTGGGATCTTCCGACGATGGCGTGCGACTCTTCACGCTGCTGAACACCGTAACGCCGGCCGCAGCCTCCGGGGTCACGGGTGGACTTCAAGGCTTCGCCCCCCTGATTGTCGACACGACGTCACTCGCCCTCTGCGGGCTCGGCCTCGACGGCATCGTCGGCACCGATGACGACGTCACGATCCGCGTGACGGGGATCGGCGGATCGACGTCGATCGTGAGCGGCCCGAGCGGAGCGTTTGCTCCCCTCGCAACGCCCGCCCTCGTCCCGGGCGTCTCGGGACAAAGTGTGGTGGCCCGCACGTCCGGCCCCGACGCAGCACCGGGAACTGTGGACGACAGGTTGTCCGTCGCGGCCGCGCCGTAAAGACACACGGAAGCGGCCGGACCGCTCTGCTACTTCCCGCCTTCCTTCGGTCGATCCACTTCACCGCTCTTGTTCTGGTCCTTGTTGCCTTCTTTGCGCCGCTTCGCGGCCTCCGTCTCCGACCCCATCATGCTCGGGTCCTTCCACGGGTCGTACTCCGGCGGCTTGGGCGCTTCCACCTTCGGAGCGGCCTTCGGCTCTTCCTTTTTCTTCGGCTTGTCGTCGCCGCTCATCATGGCGAAACCGATGCCGACCAGGAGCAACAGACCGGCCGCGACACCGCCGACCACCATCGGCGTGTTGTCCTTCTTTCCCGGCGGGCCGCCGCGCGGATTCTGCTGGGGGTCGGGCGCGCCGCCGCGCTGAAGCGACCGGCTGCTGCCGGACTGCGGCGCGTGCATGCGGCGGGAGGATGCAGGGGCGGCGGGTGCGCCGAGGCGGCGAGTCGAAGGAGAGCCCTGGGAGCCGGGAACGCGGCGGGAGGCGGGCGGCATGGTGAGGCCTCGATCTGGAGTTGGGTGATTATGGCCTGACGGCGGGATTCGATCAAGCCGAACGAAGTACACGGCTCAATCTTCAGATTCTCTCGATCCGCCGCGCCGATTCGGCCGGCGTCTCCGACCGGATTTCCTGCGCCAGTTCCTCGTACCCCGCCCGCCCCATCAGCGCGAACGTCGCATGCTTCGCGGCTTCCACCCCGGGCTGGTCGAACGCGTTCACGTTCAAGAGGCGGCCGGCATAGGCGGTCATGAGCTCGAAGAAATGAAGCATCGCGCCGGCGGTTTCAGGAGTGACGCCTTCGACGCGAAACGTCACGTTCGGCCGTTTGTTCGCGGTGAGCGCGCGCTCCGTCCCCTTCTGTTCGGCATGAAGCAGTTCGCCAAGGTCCTTGCCCCCGAGGAAAACGCACGTGTCGTCCTCGAATCCCGCGGGAATCGGGCAGGCACGGCGGAAGCGCGACACCTCGAGGAACGCGATCAGCTTGTCGTTCGGCCCTTCGTTGTAGAGCTGCGCCTGCGAATGCTGGTCGGTCGCGCCCAGCGCCTTCACCGCCGTCTGCCCCTCGTACACATCCTTCCCGTCGAGCGATTTCCGCTTCCCCAGCGACTCCGCCCAGAGCTGGCGGAACCAGTCGGCGACGTCCCGGAGCGAGCGGGCGTACGGCATCATCACGGCGATTCGCTTGCCCTTGCGGTAGAGCGCGATGTAGAGCACCGCCGCCTTGTACGCGACTTCCCGCCCCCGTTCCTCGACGGCCGCGGCTCCCGCGAGGAGGCGCTGCGGATCGACACCGCACGCGGCCAGCGGGAGGAGCGACACGGCGGTAAGGGCGGAGAAGCGGCCGCCGACGTCGGGAGGGACGGGGAGTGAGGGGAGTTTCGCGCGACGCGCAAGGTGGCGAAGGAAACCCTTGTCCGGATCCGTCGTCACGATGACGTGCTCGGTCCAGCGGTCCCCGAGCCGCTTCTTCAGGGCGTTCACGAAAATGAGCAGTTGCGCGGCGGTTTCTGCGGTTTCGCCGGACTTCGAGATCACGTTGTAGACCGTGCGTTCCGGAAGGGCGATCTCGAGGTGGCCGGCGATTTCCTCGGGATCGACGTTGTCGAGCACGAACAGCCGGGGCGCGCGGCGGGCTTCCGGGGCGGCGAAGTTCCACCAGGGGTGAAGGAGAGCGGAAGCGAGTGCGGTCGTGCCGAGGGCGGATCCGCCGATCCCCAGGACGGTGAGATTCTCAAACCCGGCCGCGATCTTCGCGATACGCGAGATTTCGGACGGGTCCTGCTTCGGGAGATTCCGGAATCCGAGCTTGCCGGCCGCCGAGTCCTTTTCAACCGCTTCGAACGCCGGCCGGCCGGCAGCGAGTGCGGCCGCCCACTCTGCGTCGGTGACGCCGTGGTCGCCGACGCGCGAGGCCATGGCGTTCGTGTAGTCGAATTCGAGCATGCGGACGGCTACGTTACCGCTTTCTCCGAAGCCATACCTCAATCAAGATGAAGGCCAGGGCGCACAGGAGGGCCCAGCCGTAGAGCTCTTCCCGCGTCGTCCGCCGCACCGCCGGTCTCTGAGAGACGGCTGCCTCGGACCACGCGGGGAACGGAAGCGCCGCCGGCGCGCGCGGCCGGAGAGCTTCCGGCCAATTCCACGCGACCGCGGACGAGGAATGTCCTTCGCCGGTCGCCGCGTCGATGCGCCTCAGGTCCGGGAACGAACGCGGCTCGACGATTGCCGCCCACGCGTTCGCGGCCAGCGCCTCGAGGACGACCGGTTCCCCGTCCAGCGCGACCCGGGGCTCCTCTCCCGCGGTGCGAACGACGATCCGTCGGCGGTTTCCTTCGGCAGACACCTCAATCGAGGGGCCCACCGACTCGCGCCGCATCAGCGTGCGCACGAGCTGCGCGGCACATTGGGGGAAGCGTTCCCAGCCGGTCCACTTCGCGGCCTCGGGCCCGTCGAGCGGCGCGGCGAAGGCGGCGGCTCGGCCGAGGGAAGCGCGCCGGACGGCGAGCAGGGGTCGGGAGCCGGCTTTGAGCAGGAGGAGCGCCCTCGGGCGCGCTTCGTCTCCTGAGGCGCCCGCGATCGGCGGCCATTCGGTGAGCCCCTCGGTCGCGGGGTCCGCTTCCGCGGCGAGCACAGGGAGGAAATCCAGCGTCTTCGGCGGCTCCGGAGGAGGGTTCGGCGACGGTTTCGCCCGGGGGGCCGGCGCGCCGGCGGCGATGCGTCGGGTTTCGAGCGTGAAGATGCGCGGAATCTCATCCACTCGGGCCGTGAAATAAAAACGTCCGCGCCCCCACTGCGACATGTTCGCGAGCAGCCCGCTGTCCAGGTCTTCGCCGATCCCCACGGTCGACACCGTCACCCGGTCCGCCGCGAGGCCTTCGACCAGCTTCCGGAATTCTGCCGGCGGCGTCTGGCCGTCCGTCATCACGATGATGTGCCGCACGGGGAATTTCAGCGCGCGGGCGCGCTCCGCCGCCATTTCCAGTCCCGCAAAGACGTCCGTTTCTCCGCCCGCCTGCAGCCGCGCGATCGCGTCCGCCACGCTCCCCCGCGCCGTCGCGTCCGTCGGTTCCAGCACCCAGTGCGCCTCGCTGTCGAACGCCACGACGCCGACCTTGTCGCCGGCCTGAAGCGTCTCCGCGCTGGCGATCGCGGCCTCCTTCGCCGCGCGCATCTTCGCGCCGGCCATCGAGCCCGAGCGGTCGAGAACAAGAAGGAGCAGGATGCGCGGCGCCTCGTCCGAGGGCGCGGGGGGGCCGGTGTCGTGGCCGGGATCGGGCGGGGGAGGAACCGGGCTGGATGTGCGAAACGTCAGGGGGAGAATCGTCCCGAGCGGGTGCGCTATCCAGGCAGCGGATTCCCCCGGCGAAACGATCGCTAGGAGGCCGGTGCCGGACGCTACACCTTCGGAGAGCGCTTCCGGCGCCGCGATCAGGGCCGGGTTGCAACGCGCGAGCACCACGGCCGCAAAGTTGCGCCATTCCGGCGCCTCGCC
>WSZJ01000079.1 GCA_009773755.1 Planctomycetota bacterium
GCGCAGCATGCGGTCGATGTTGCCGCCCGGCTTCGTCAGCTCGTCGAGGAATTGCGGGACCTTTCCGCTCGCGCGGTCGAAGTACCCCTGCATTTCCTTCTCGATGCGCGTGACGGTCTGCAGCCGGTGCTCGTTCATGACGCGCTCGACCTCGGCGACCATCGTTTTTCCCGCGTCTCTTAGTGTCCGCTCGTCGAGCGCGCCACCCGCCTGCCGGATCGCGAGGACGCCGATGCGGAGCGCTGCGAGGGCGAAGGCATCTCGTTCCGCCGGGTCGGCGAGGCGCGAGAGTTCCGCCAGAACGTCCGGGTCTGTGACCCGAAGGTGGAGCTCGAGGCCTTCGGACGAGGCAAGTCGGAGGGCGGGCTGCATGCGATTACTTTAAGGGAGGCGCACGGAACGGTCGCGCGATTTGTCCTGCGCGCCGCCTGTCTCCCATCTCCCGACTCCCGTCTCCCGACTCCCGACTCCCGTCTCCCGTCCGCATTCGCGTCAGGCCTCACGCCGCCCCTCCGCCCGGCTGCTTCCGAACCACCAGCACCGTCAGATCGTCGCTCGCCGGCGCCGCCCCGCGATGCTTCATCACGGCGTTCACCACGCCGTGCGTCATGTCCTGTGCGTTCCTCTCTCCCGCCCGCACCATCGCCTTGATCAGCCGCTTGTCGCCGAATTCCTCGTCGCCCATGTCCATCGCTTCGTTCACGCCGTCCGTGTGGAACAGGAGGTGCTCTCCGGGTGACAGCGTCACGACCGTCTCGCGAAGCGACCGCTCGAACGCCGGGCCGCGGACGAGGCCCATCGCGGCGCCCTGCACCGCGACGGTCTCGACGATCCCCATGCCGCCGAATTCGGTCCAGAGCAGGGGCGGATTGTGGCCGCAGCTCACGACCGTCACGCTTGAACTCGCCGGATCGAGCACGGCATAGGCCAGCGTCAGAAAGACGCCCGGCGGAAGATCCGGCACCAGCTTCGAATTCGCCTGCATCACCGCTTCCTTCGGCGACACCGCTCCCGGCGCGACCGCGTGGAAGATCGTCCGCGCCATCACCATGATCATCGCCGCGGAAATCCCCTTCCCCGACACGTCGGCGATGATGAACCCCAGGCGGCCGCCGGGAAGCTGGAGGACGTCGTAGTAGTCGCCGCCGACGCGCTGGGCGGGCAGGTACTGCGCGGAAATCTCGAACCCGTCGACCGCCGGGATGTCCGTCGGCAGCAGCTTCGACTGGATCACACGCGCGCGCTCGACTTCGGCGGCCAGCGTCGGGTCCGCCGCAATCTGCTCCTCGGTGAGGCGCTCAACTTCCGGGGGAAGCGCGATCTCGTCCATGGCGCCGGTGATCATGGGTGCGTTGGTGGGCTGGGAAATGAAACGCAGACCGGGGTAGTTCGCGACGGAGGGGGCTTCGCGCACCGCCTCGTCCCAGGAAAGCAGCACAACCGGGACAGGCCGCTTCCCGGATTTCGCCACGTCGTCGAGAAACTTCACGCCGTCCGCGCCGCGGAACCCTGCGTCCGCGACGAACCCGGACCAGTGCGAACCGTCGCGCAGCTTCTGGATCGCCGCCGGCGGCGAGTCCGCGGAGTCGGGATCGAAGCCGCTCTGCTTGAGCGCGGACATCCACTCGGCGCGCATCGGCGGGTCCTCCTGCATGACCAGGATGCGCCGCAGCTTCTGCACTTCTTCCGCGATCGGAAGGCTTCGAAAGACCGTCGACATCCGGTCGATCCGCTCTTCGGGCAGCACCCCCGCTTCGTCCATCTCTCCCACCACGTCATCGAGCATGCGCACGAGGTCGGCCGCGTCTCCTTTGCGGATCAGGCTCGCGAGGCGCTGGGACAAGACGGCGGAGTCCCCCTTTCCCGCCGTCACGAACGCCGACAGAAGCTGCATGACGTCCTGCTGCTGCGCGCCGCTCGACGAGAGCAACTGGACGGCCTCTTCGGAAGCGCCGTCCTGGAGGGCGACGAAGCGGAGTTCGTTGATGCGGAATTTCTGAAGGGGCTTGAGAAGTTCGGGCTTGATGCGGTCGCCCTGGAGGACTTCGTCGGGTTTCCGGACGAGGATGTCGACGAGGGCGGAGAACTCGGCGAGGGTTGCGCCGTGCTGGGCGGAGAAGGAGGAGATGCCGCGGGAGGAGATGAGGTCGCAGAAGGACTTGAGGATCGGGGTCAATTCGCGGACGGGGTGGCCCTGCACGATCATGACTCCGTCACGGGTTCCGAGGGCCACCGGAGATTCCTGCGAGGTCATTTTCTCGATCCAGGCGAACGCGCCGGCGAGGTCGTGCGCGACCTGCGGGTGGGTGGGCGAGTACATGCGGAAGGTGCGGACGGCCTTGTTGAAGGCGCGTGCGAACTCGAGAGCGAGAGGCATGAGGTCGGGCATGGGGGAGCCCTGAAGTGGAATTTAAGCATTTTACGCTTTTGGTCCAAATTAAGTTCGCCCATTCGAAAATGTACGGCGTCGTACGGCCTCTACCTGACTCCGAGGCCGTCGAGCCAGATCCGCAGCGGAGGCGCGTCCCAGGTGTCGAACCCCAGGGAGATCCACGAGACTTTTTTCAGATCCGCCGGGCCTTCCCGCGTCCATTTGCCGTCGCCCGCCAGCGGGACTTCGAAGTAGTTCCATCCTTCGCGCCCTTCGCTTTCTTTCAACTCGCTCAGGTAGTCCCCCTTCGGGACGAGCTTCACGGACTTGTCTTCGGACTCGTGCAATGTCACGACAGGATTCTCGCCCTGCCAGCCGTGCGAACCGGCGAGACGCGCGCGGAGCCAGAAGACGACGCTCTTTTTTCCGGCGACGGCAACGCCCGGTGACCTGGGGGAGTGAAGCGTCAGGCGGAATCCGCCGTACGGGTTGACGTCTGCGAAGAGCGAGGCCGAGCCCGATATTTTTATTTCGGAATCGTCGCGAAATGCGACCTTCGACGTCTTCGTCTCGCACGTGAACGTCCATCCGTCCGCGTTCTTCTCCGTCCCGATCTCGGCAATTTCCTCCACGACGTAGAGGTCGACCCACGCAAGATCCGCCCAGACGCCGTTGGTGACGGTCAGTCCGACCCGGTAGAAACCCGGGGACTTGTACGTGTGCGACGGCTTCGCGACTTCGGACGTCGACCCGTCCCCCAGATCCCACCGGTAGCTGAGCGGATTCCCGCCGGGATCCCGGCTCCCCGAGGCGTCGAAGCTGACGCTCTTCCCCGCTCTCGCCGTCCCCACCGGCGCGATCGCGGCTTTCGGCGGCTCCTTGACGCGCTCGTTCACTTTGCGCGTCGTCACGTTCGAGACGTTGCCGAAGTCCTTCACGTCGCCGTCGGCGTTCTTCGCGAACTCATTTCCCGCCATGTCGATCCAGTCCGCGTGCCAGAGAACGATCCCCCAGCGGTTGTTCTCGAGAACGTTCTTCTCGAGAATCCAGTGGAACGCCTTGTATTTCTTCCCGCTCGACTCCTGGTCCCCGATCGCCGCGATCCCCGCGCCGTTGTTGTCGTGGCACCGATTGCCGCGGCAGACCGTGTGGCTCCCCGGCCCGAACAGAAACACGATCCCCGCGTGCCCGTCCTGCGGCAGGTGCGGCGAATTGTGAAATCCCTTCGCAAGCCCGTTCCGCGCCGCTTCATTCTCGATCAGCACGTTTCCGTCCGACCCGCCCATCCAGAACCCGTAGCTCGAATTGTTCGCCTTGTTGCGAACCCACGTGTTCCGCGGCGCCCAGCACTCGACCGCGTTGTTGTTCGCGAAAGAAGCGTCGTTCTCCTCGAACAGGTTGTCCGTCGAGCACCACTGGTTCAGCACGCGCACGAAGATCCCGTCGCCGCCGTGCGTGCAGTCGTTGCCGATGAAGCGGTTCCCGTTGGAGCCGCACTCGATGAGCAGCGACGCGGAGTCGCGGGCGTGGACTTCGCCGGGGCTGATGCGGAGTCCCCAGGAGAAGTTGTTCTTCTTCACTTCGTTGCGACACGAAAGCCACAGCTTGAGCGCCGTATTGGAAGCGCGGGAAAAGTCGTTTTCTTCAAGCGTGTTCTCGTCGCACGTGTCGAGGCTGCACCCGTCCCAGTTGCCGTTCGCCTTGCACCGGCGGATCGCGGACTTCTTCACGCGCGTCCACACGATCCCGCCGCGCCGCCCGTTCTCCCCCCAGCCGAAATCCGGATCGCTGAAGTTGTTCGAGAAGTCGCAGTCCTCGACGGTCCATCCGTCTGCGTCTTCGACGAGAAGCCCCGTCTCGAACCCCTTCACGTTCACGTTCACCAGCTTCACGCCCGACACGGCCTTCGCCCTGATTCCAACGCCCTTGTATTCCTTCGCCGCCCCGGCCGTCGCGCCGACCACCCAGGCGCCCTTCCCGTCGATCGTGATGTTCCCGGCCTTCACGACGATCGAGGCGTAGGTCTTCGCCGGGTCGAGCGTGGTGTCGGCCGTGATTTCGAGCGGTTCCTCCGCCGCCGCGACCGCCGCCAGCAGCAGCGCCCCGAACATGCGCTTCATTTCTTGATCCCCCACCCGCAAGTCGCCTTGATCTTCATCTCCAGCCCTCCCGCGTGCCTGAAGACCATCTCAGTCCATCCGAATTCTTTCCCTGAAACGAGGATCGGCGCACGGGCGCCGGCCCGAACGGTCGTCCAGTTGCAGGCCTGTAGCACGTCGGGTTGAGTCTCGAACGGGAAATATGTCCCGCCCGCCTCCAGCGTCCACGCCTCTGCACCTGCCATGCGCTGCCCGGACGCGTCATATGCCCAGACCGCGATCTCGACGGTTTCCTGCGGGTGAACGAGCAGCGCGCCCGGGTAGCATCGGCCCTCCAGGCTGTCCTCGAAGGTCTCCCAGCGGAATTCGCCGGGGTCGGCCACCGTCAGCTCGATCGAATCGACCGGCGCTTCGCCGTCGCGCAACGTGATCGCGGTCTTTCCGCAGGCGACCGCCCTGACGGTGAAGCGCCAGAGGAGTCCGTCGCTCGTTCGCGCAGGCGCCACGGGTTCGGTCGAAATCTCCACCACGGCCGGGTCCGCCGCGACCGCCACGAGCGGCCGGTCGAACAAGTCCGTCCGCGCTTCCAGCACCACGAATCCACCGCTCGCGATCGGCGTCGCGGCGGAGTATGTGTCCTTCCAGAAACCGTTCGTCATGCGGAACTCGAATTTCTCTGAAGTGCCGGGCCCGAAGTGGTCCGGGAAGGGGGAGCAGGAGGCGAGCAGGACGGTCAGGAGTGCGAAGGTGGCGCGCATCGCAGGAGAATAGACGCGGTCCCTGACGAACGAAGGGAAAACCGCAATCTGACAAATTGGACTTCTTCAGGGGACCAGGATTCTCTCTAATTGCGCCAGCGGAATGGACCGAACTCAAGGAGAAACCGATGAGACAACTCGCGTGCATCATCATCCTGGCCGCCGCTTTCCCTGCCGCGGCCGAACCTGCTCCCTATAAGGAAGTGGATTACTCAAAGATCCCGCGGGCCCTTGCCCGGGAACCGGAGTACGTCGGCAATCCGCGCTACGCCATGTTCATCTTCGACGGCGCAGGGGAATTCCGCGTCTGGGCCGTGCTGGACAAGTCGGCGAAGGATCTGGACTACGAGGATGTGCTGTACTTCGACCGCAACGGGGACGGCGACCTCACCGGGAAGGACGAGCGGCTGACGACGAAATACCGGAAGGAAGGCGAGCCGGCGGGGATTGCGGTGGACTTTCACATCGGCGACGTCGTCGATCCGAAAACGGGCGAGAAGCACACGGACTTCCGCGTGTCCTCGTTCCCCAAGTCGGGGAGGCACGGCGTCTGGTTCCAGATGAAATGGCGCGGCAAGGTGGAAATGTCGGGGGGCTACGGACTGGCCGGGATGGACACGACCGTCTGGGGAGGAACGCCCGCCCTGGCGCCGATCCTGCGGCCGACGCCGGAAGGACCGTTCTCATTCGGGACGTGGGGGGCGGCGTCGATCGAGTTGACGGCAGGCGGTTCGACGCATCTCAATGTTCTCGTCGGCCACAAAGGTAGCGGGGACGCTTCGCTCTCTGTCGTCGACGAGAACTTCCTCGATCTCAAGGCGGACCGACTCTTCGTCACGGTGGTCGCGAAAGACTCCGAGGGACGCGAGGTGAAAGAGCGATCGCAGATCCTCAAGCACTGCTGAGGCGTGCTCTACGACGACTCCGTGCGAGTCCCGAAGGCGGCGGTGGCAGGGAAGGCGACGCTGGTCATCGAGATGGAGAGCGACTCAGGAAAGGTCGGGGTCAAGACGGAGGTGCCGGCGGTGGTGAAGTAATACTGGGATGCACGTGTGCAGTAGACTGCACAAGAACGGGCTTTTTCAAGCCGTCGATTTCTGTCCGAGGTCAACATGAAACCCTTCCTCGCCATCGCATTCGCCATCGGCGCCTCACTCGCCTTTTCCGAGGAGGAGGAGCTGAACGCGCGCAAGGACGACCCGTGGGCGAGCCGGAAGCCGGGGACGTGGGTGAAGTGGCAGTGGGAGTCGAACGGGGGCGGGGAGGCAACGACGGGCAAGTACACGGAGACGCTGGATCGGGTGGAGGAGAAGCAGCTCGTCTTCAAGGTATTGCGCGACGACGGCACGGAAACCACGACGGACGAGGAGAATCGCGAATTCCCGGAAATATTCAAGGTGGACTGGACGGTGGTCGGCAAGGAGACGCTGGAAGTGGACGGCAAGAAGATCGAGTGCCGGATCCTGTTACGCCAGCACAAGAAGTCGAAGGGACAGACGACGAGCTGGCGGGGAAAAGTGAACGGAAAGGAGATCGAACTGAAGTCCGTCGCGCACTCCGAGTTCCCTGACGGCAAGGTGCTGGACGACCAGTCCAGGGTGGTGAAATTGTCCGAGGACATGAAAATCGGCGACCGGACGGTGAAATGCATGGTGAGCGAGAGCAAGGACACGTCGAAAGAGGGCGATGAAGTGACGAAGACGACGCGGAAGACGTGGAGCGCGGAAGAGATTCCCGGGAGTGTCGCGAAGTCGGAGTCGCGCACGGTGACAGGCGAGGAAGAGACGACGACGGCCTGGAAGGTTCTGGACTTCGGGTTCCCGGCGAAGGATTAGCGGCCCGTTTACCGGACGCGGACGGCGATCACGAGACGCGCGGGCGACGGCGGGAGGCCCTTGACCACGAGCTGCGTGGTTCCGCGCGCAACACCTGTCACGAGGATGGGCTTCTCCGTGCGCGAGCCTATCGATTCCCAATCGCACGCCGCGCGCACGCCGCGGGGCGAATCCCCTTCGAAGATCGTTCCGCCCTCCTCGACGGCCCACGCGCCGGCGCCCGCGAGCGGATTCCCGGCGACGTCGAGGCAGCGGATCGTGATCGCCGCGCTCTCCCCCGGCGCGAGTATCAGAACTCCGCCCTCGCGCAGGCCGCTCCGGCCCGCGACGCCCCAGTCGAATCTCGCTGGCGGCTCAACCCGGAGGTCGACCGCGCCGATTCACGGTTCCCCCGGCCGCGATCGCGATCTCCGGTCCATAGGTCGCTCCGCCGAAACCGCTCGTCAGCCGGAAGTCCAGCCAGCCACGCGAGCCGGATTCGAAGTGGTCTTCGGAGGAAGCGCAGCCGGCGAGAGAAACGGCGAGGAGAAGCGGAAGCGAATTCATGGCGGAAAGCATGGGCGCATTGTGCCGGATGAAGCAGGGGGATCGAGGGGTCATTCGCCGTTCCTGGCCGCTGGCCGCTGGTCGCTGGCCACTTCACGCTGATTCCACTATCCTGAGGCAACTCATGGCACTTCCGCGAAATCCAACACGCGCTATTCGTATCGGCTCGACACATATCGGCGGCGGGCATCCGATCGCGGTGCAGTCGATGTGCGCGACGCACACGTCGGACGTCGACGAGACGCTGATCCAGTGCGAGGACTTGCGGAAGGCGGGGGCGGACGTGGTTCGCGTCGCCGTGGATAACCAGAAGGATGTCGACGGGCTCGCAGCGCTCCGAAAACTCACGAAAGCGAACCTCGTCGTCGACATCCAGGAGAACTTTCCGCTCGTCGAGAAGGTCGCGCCGCACGTCGACAAGATCCGGTACAACCCGGGGCATCTTCACCACCTGCAGAAGTCGAGGCCGATGGCCGAGAAGGTCGGGTGGATCGCAAAGATCGCGAAAGACCACGGCTGCGCGATCCGCATCGGCGTGAATTGCGGCTCGGTCGCGCCGGAATTCCTGGAAAAGTACGCGGACCAGCAGGATGCGATCGTCGAGAGCGCGCTCTACCATTGCGACATCCTGGACAAGGCCGGCTTCACGGAATACTGCGTGTCGCTGAAGGACAGCGATCCGGCGAAAGTTGTCGAAGTGAACAAACGGTTCGCCGCGAAACGCCCCGACGTGCCGCTTCACCTGGGCGTGACCGAGGCCGGCCTGCCGCCCGACGGCGTGATCAAGACGCGGATCGCGTTCGAGCAGTTGATCACGAAAGGGATTGGCGACACGATCCGGGTGTCGCTGACGGTCCCGAACGAGGCCAAGTCCGCGGAAATCGCCGCGGGGAAACAGATTCTCGACGACATCGAGCACGGGCGCTTCCGCTCGGTGCCGGACTTCGGCAAGGGGCTCAACATCATTTCGTGCCCGTCGTGCAGCCGCGTCGAGAACGAGGCGTTCGTGAACCTTGCGATCCAGGTGAAATCGATCACCGAGTATGCGAAGGCGCACAAGATCACGATCGCCGTGATGGGCTGCCGCGTGAACGGACCGGGAGAGACGGACGACGCGGACCTCGGCCTGTGGTGCGGGCCGTCCACCGTGAATCTCAAGCGCAAGGCCGAGGTCGTCGGCACGTTCGGCTACGACATCGTCCTCGACCGCCTGCGCGAAAACCTCGACCGGCTGATCGCGGCGCGCAAATGAAGCGCCTTTTCGCGGTCATGGCCGTGGCTGCGCTGGCCGGTTGTTCCGGCACGTACAACGCTCCTCCCGAGCCGGACGAGGCGCCGGCCCCTGGCGAAGCAGAGGCGCGGACTCTGGCCGGCTGGGTCGTGACGCTCGGCGACAACGACGCGGAGGCGCGCAACGCCGCCGCGGACGAACTTCGCAAGGCCGGCCTGGCCGCCGGGCCGTGGCTTTTCGCCGGTGGCGTCGACGCCGACCCTGAGCGCTCCGCGGCGTGCCGGATTCTCATGGAGGAACTCCGCCGGAAAGTGTGGGAAGCGGCT
This sequence comes from Planctomycetota bacterium, assembly GCA_009773755.1. Taxonomy (GTDB): domain Bacteria; phylum Planctomycetota; class MHYJ01; order WSZJ01; family WSZJ01; genus WSZJ01. Next base: position 9,167 of record WSZJ01000079.1, read on the forward strand.
CCCCCGATCGACGACAACTTTGCGATGGCGTTACGCGCCGAGCTGAAGGCCGGGCAACCGCTTCGCGTCTTCGCCTGGTGGTGGGTCGCCCTCGGCTCGCGCCTCGAAGACTCCCGCCACATCATCGCGGACCCGACGCCGTACCTCTCGGACCGGGACGGCGACGTCCGCCGCTTCGCCGCGATCCTCCTCGTCCGCCTCGGACATGACATCCGGAAGCTCACCGAGATTCTTGACGAGGCGCTCGCGGACGCGGTCCGATCCCCGGGCGCGTTCGAGCAGTGGGAACCCGTGCTCGCTTCGCTGGCTGCGGCGGGTTTCGACGAGGGACAACTGCTGGAAGTCCGGGGCAAGCTGAAGCGCTTTCTCCAGCGCCTCGAAAACTCCGGGGACCCCGTCCCCTGGTGGGGGATTCGCGCGTTCTTCCGCCGCGCGGGCCCGGGGGCGGAACCGCTTCTCGCAAGCGCGATCCTCTACGAGCCGCCGGGTGAGCTTCGCCGGCTCGCGGCGATTTCGTACGGGGCGGGAACGCAAGTGAGGGGCGAGCTGGAGCGGGCCTATGGCGCGAAACCCGACACCGACCTGGCGATCGCGCTGGGAAATGCAGGCTCGCCGGCGGGGATCAAGGAGCTGGCGACGCTGCTGGAGAATTCCGCGCCCGGCTCGAGAGATCGCTGGGCGGCGTCGCTGGCGCTGGAGCGCGGGACGCTGAAGTGGTTCGGGGACGCGGCGGAGGGGGACAACACGGAGGCGGCGGTCGCGCGGTGGTCGGGGTATGCGGACGGCCGGGACACGGGCGCGATGTCTTCGTTTTCGTGCGCGGATGGCGGGGCGGCGCTGGTACGAAGCGTGTCGGGTCTGCGGTGGACCGTCGGGGTCGGACCAATTTCGAAAAACATGATCACTCGCGACGAGCCGGGGTGGGCCGTGTTCGATGCCCCGGCCTGGGACGAGTCGTGCGCCGACATGGATCTCATGCTCGCGTGGCGCCTCGACCGCGACCGCTTCCTGTTTTCCGCGAACGGGATCGCGGGCGGAGGCGAGAGGTGCGACGAGAGGGCCGAGCGCATGGTCCAGCGGGCGTTCGTAGCCGCGCGCGGCGGAAATCCTTTCGGCGACGCCGGCGGAATCAAGGTTCCGCCGGTCACGGAAGAGGCGTTACGGGCCGCGCGCGCCGCCGTGAAGAACCCGGCCACTTCGGAACTGGCCCGCTGCGCCGCGCTTCGTCGACTCTCATCCGGGGGCGACCAGGACGCCGGTGCGATCGACAACTTCCTCGAGACGAAGCCATCCGCGACGCTGCGCCGCGCCGCCTATCTCAGCCTCTGGCAGATGGACACCGAAGCCTCCCTTCTCGCCCTCGCGCGCCGCGCGGGCGACACGGAAACCAAGATGGACTACCAGGGGATCCCCGACTCCGCCGCGCCGCTCCTCCTGCGCATCCGCTTCCGCGAACTCGGCATCGAACGCACCGACGCGGCGGAAACGGACCCTGTGAAATGGGAAGCGCTGATCCGCGAGGCGCTGAAGTAGATCGAGTCTAAACGCCGCGCCTCGCGCCCCAAAGCCACACGTGCAGCCGCGGCGACATCCGCCAGCCCTCCCGCTTGCAGAGCTCGGCGAGCGCGAGCGCGCGCCTTTTCAGCGCTTCCGGCGTCACGCCTTCGGGCATGAGCCAAACGCGGTCCTTGGGAAGCGAACGCGCGAGGCGGGCGGCCTCGGCGTCGTCGCCCTCGCCGACGACGATTTTGGCGATCGCGCGCGGCTCGGCCATCCACTGGCTGGAATGCGCCCAGGTTTCTTCCCAGAGCGGAGTGACCGCGGGGAGCTTGGGGGACCAGTTCCAGAAAAGGTTGGGGCGCGACATCGGCGGGCCGCCGACGCCCGAAGTCTCGACCTCGACGCGCGGCCAGTTTCCGCAGGCGGAGTCCAGCAGCTCTTCGAAGCCGCGCACCTGAAGCGGCTCGCCGCCGGTGATGACGAGCAGGTCGCGCGGGCCGAGCGATTCGAGTTCGTCCAGGAGGGACGGGAGCGGGACTTCCCTTCCCCGCGAGGCATCCCAGGTATACCGGGTGTCGCACCACTTGCACCCGATAGTGCAACCCTGCAGCCTGACGAATGAAGCGGGCGCGCCGGTCGAGGGACCTTCGCCCTGGAGGGATCTGAAGATTTCGGAGACGCGCATGCCAGTCACTGTACGGCAATGCCCGGTTCCCGGTTTGCTCCGATCAGAAAGCTGGCCCTTCCCTGGCGGACGCAAGCGAAAAGTCAAAGCGCAAATTGATTCGTGCGGGTCGGGCGGAGTCGGCCAGCGGGAGCAAAGCCGATCGCACTTGAAGCACCGGGCCGACGCAGCCTGAAGCGCACGAATCAGTTCGCGCTTTGACTTCCCGCTTGCGTCCGCCAGAAACACGAAAACCGGCCTGCATGGGCCGGTTCGAGTTGATCAAGAAGAGCACCTTCGGGATTGCCTGTATATCGGCGGCCACTGCTCACTCAAGAACTGCGGGCGTCCGGCTTTCACCGGCTCTCGACATCCCGGAGGCTTGCTCCGACCTGTAATATCGGCTATCGGGGAGCGGAGCGCAAGCAAAATCTGAAAATAATCCGCAGGTTGGCTCCCTGGGCTGTCGAACCGTCCTTATACTTCCGCGCCTCAATCCAAGGGAGATCCTCGTGATCCTCAAAGGCAAGAAAGCCCTTGTCGTCGGCGTCGCCAACAAACGCAGTCTCGCCTGGGGCGTCGCACAGTCGTTCGCGCGGGAAGGCGCGGAACTTTGCATGACGTACCAGACGGAGCGTCTGGAAAAGGGCGTCAAGGAACTCGCCGATACTCTTCCGGGCACCAGGACGCTCATGTGCGACGTCATGAACGACGCGCAAGTCGTGACGCTGGTCGAGCAGCTCAAGGCCTGGGGTGGGATCGACATCCTCGTCCACGCGGTTGCGTTCGCGCGGACTGAGGATCTGGAAGGCGACTTCAAGAACGTGCCGATCGAGGGCTGGCACACCGCGCTCGACGTGTCCGCGTACTCGCTGGTCTCGCTGACGCGAGCCGTGGCGCCGCTCATGGAAGGGAAAGCCGGGAGCGTCCTGACTCTGTCCTTCCTCGGCGCGACGCGCGCGGTGCAGAACTACAACGTCATGGGAGTCGCGAAGGCGGCGCTGGAAGCGAGCGTCCGTTATCTCGCGATGGATCTCGGGCCAAAGGGAATCCGCGTAAACGCGGTGAGCGCGGGGCCGGTGCGCACGCTGTCGGCCGCCGGTATCTCGAACTTCGCGAAGATGCTCGATTTCGTCGCGGAACGCGCGCCGCTTCGCCGCAACATCGACCAGGCGCAGGTCGGGGATGCCGCCGCGTTTCTCGCGAGCGAGTTGAGCCGCGGAGTGACGGGGCAGGTGCTGTTTGTGGACAGCGGGTACAACATCGTCGGAGTGTAGGGAGTGGGGAGCGATGAGGGATGAGTAGGGGGCAGGAAAGGCCGGACACGGACAACGCATGCCGCTGAAACCCTCGAAAACTGTCGAGACGTTTCCGAACCCGAAGCCGGGGCGGGACTACACCATACGGTGTGAAACGCACGAGTTCACGTGCGTCTGCCCGATGACGGGCCAGCCGGATTTCGCGACGCTCACCATCGAGTACACGCCGGCGAAGCTCTGCTTCGAATTGAAGTCGCTCAAGACCTACCTCTGGAGCTATCGCAACGAGGGCGCGTTCCACGAGGCGGTCGTCAACCGGATTCTCGACGACCTCGTCCGCGCCGTGAAGCCGAAGAAAATGTCCGTGGTCGGCCGCTTCAATATTCGCGGCGGCATACAGACTACGATCGAAGCGACTCACCCCTGAGCCCGGCTACTCCTGCCGGCGCTTGTGCGCCAGTTCGTCGAACCACGCGCGCCACCGGCCCACGTCTTTTTCGGAATCGCCGATCTCTTCTCTGAGGCGGGATCGCAAGGTCGCTGCGATCACCTTCCTCTCCCGCGGGTTCTTCCGGTGTTTCTCCAGCAGGCGGATGATGGCGCCGAGCGCCTCGATGCCGCGGACGTCCTCGGTCTCAGGACGCGCCCGGAGCCAGCCATAAACGAGCGCGTCCAGGGCCTTCGAAGGCTCGTCCTCCAGGCCGATCGCGATTTCCATCATCGCCTCCGAATCGCGTGACGAAATCCAGAGCCGGTCTCCCAACCCCGCCCCGAAGGCCAGGGCGTCCCCCTTCCGGAGCTGCGCCTGGATCCTGGGGAGATCGGCGGCTTGCACGGTCTCGGTGAGCCCGCGGAGGATCTCGAAACGAGCTCCGGGATCTTCTTCCTTCGCGGCTTCGAGCAGGAGCGCGATCCGCTCCGGCCGCCTGGAGCGGAATACCGCCGCCCAGGTTCGCCAGTTGCCGGAGGCCTTCGCGCGCCGAAGCGTGTTCTTCAGCGCATCCAGGTCCCCTTCGGCGGTCAGGAGGCAGTCGACGTGAAGCAGTCCGCGCTCGTAGTTCTCCGCAATGTTCGGCGCCACCGCTGGACCGGCGATTTCCTTTTCGATCCTGTCGCGCAAGGCGTGCAGCACATCCGGTTCGGCTGCTGATTTCTCGAGGTTCAGCTCCTGTGCGGCGTCGATCGCAACGCCGAGATCCGGGTCCTTGAGACAGTCGCCAAGAACCCTTCGGTCTTCGTCGCCGAGAAAGGGGGTCAGACCCATGACGGCTCGACTGCGGCGCCCGGCATCTTCCTTCGTATCGAGCGCGACCTTTCTCAGGTACGCGCGCGCTTCCTGCACCTGCACCGAGCAGAGAATGTCGAAGGCAATGGATCCCCGGTAGCCCCCCTTCAGCGTCGTTTCCAGCAGTGACTGGATCGCCTTCGGGTTCTTCAGATCCCGGTAGAACTCCTTCACGGAGAACACCACACCTTCCTGGCGCTCGAGCAGGCCGATCAGTTCCGGGGCGAGCGCATCGGTCTGCTTTGCGTAAAAGGCCAGCTCCACTCCGTATTCGAGGATGCCGGCTTCCGTTCCTGCGAGAAGCGTGCGAAGGGGCTCGACCAGGTCGGATTCCGAATTACGGAAAAGAGTGGCGCCGATCCAGGCGAGCCGGCGCCGAGGGACTTCGCTGAGCAGCACGGTCGACGAGACCTTCACCCACTCAGATCCAATGCCGGGCCGTTTCAGGAGGAGCTGGCGCGTCCCGTCGAATTCTCCGTCGCCGCTTCCTTTATCGAACTGGCGCACGAATTCGCGCATCTTCTCCACGGATTCCTCAGCAGAGGCGGCGGCGGCGGAGAGGACCAGTGCGACTGCGGCCAGGGTAGTTCTCATGGGGACGTCACCTCGGCTTGGGAGGATTTTTCTCGTACGTCTCGCGATTCGCCTTCCACCACGCTTTCCACTTTTCGAGGGAATCTTCGGCCCACTCGAAGTCGGGCCGCGCCATTTCCGACAGCGCGCTCAGCGTCGACTGCCGCAGGCGGGGGCTGTCGTTCAGGCGCTCCAGCAGCCGCAGGTAGCCGTCGAAAAGCAGCGCGCGCTGCGCCGGGGTCGCGCCGTCCAGGAACAGGTACGGGAACGAATCGACACCGCACATCGACATCCCTGTCACCTCCACCATCTTGTCCAGCGCCGCGTCCATCGCCGCCGGCGTCCGCCGCGCCAGCACCGCCATCGCCTTCATCGCCTGCTGCCCCTTCTGCGGATGCGTCAGGTACTTCGCAATCAGGTCGACCGACGCGGGGTCCCCGCACTCGCCGATCCCGATCAGGATCCCCATCCGCACGTCGTCGTTCGTCTCCTCGCCCAGCTCCTTCAACATCTTTTCGCCGATTTCCTTCTTCCCCGCCCGCCCGGCCCACGCGTACCACTCCACCCGGTCCTGCGCCCGCCTCAGGCACGCCTTCGCCCCGTCCTCGTCTCCCGCCTGCGACAGCAGCTTGTCGAGCATCGCCTCACGCCATTCGTCGCCTTTCCTGCGAAGCGCCTTCAGCTCTTCCGCCGGAACCGTCGCTCGCGCATTGATCAGGAGCCCGAGCGCCGCTTCCGCCAGCCGGTCGTTCTTCCCGGACAGCACCGACTTCGCGAGCGCGACGTCCGCCGCCGACGGCCACTGGTGCAGCCCCGACATCGCTTCCGCCTTCCGTTCGTCCGTTTCTTTCGCGTCCGCGACGACGGCCCGCAACCGCTCGCGCGCCGCAGGGGCGCCTGTGGAAGCGAGCATCCGCAGGCCGCGCAAGCCGCGATCGCCCTCGGCCTCGGATTCCTTCGTGAGGAGGGCGACGACGCGCGGGTCGCGCGACGAGGTGAGCGACATGGAAGCGGAGCCGGCCGCTTCGGAATTCGCGGAAGTGGCGACGGCAAGGAGCTCGCTCGCCAGCGCTCCCGTGAGGCCGGAATACTGGATCACCAGGATGGCAAGCTTCGCCTGTTTCTGGTCGCGACCCTTGAGAAGTTCCTTCAGCGGCCCGGTGAGCTCGTCGCGCCTCTGGTCCAGCAGCGGCTGCGCGGCGCTCGCGAGATTCCACGACGACTGTTCGATGTCCTCGCGCGCCGCGGCGACTTCAAGAAAGACCTTTGCCGATCCCGGCGCCCGCCGCAGCGCGCCGAGCAGTTTCTGCTTCTTCTCCCAGTTCTGTTCGCCGGTGCACTCCTTGATGAATTCGTCCACCTTCGCGCGAACGTCGTCGGCGGCGGCGGGAAGGACCAGCAGGGCGAGCAGGGCGGCGGTGCGAAGTCGCATGAGATTCTCCCGTGAGTTGAAGGGGGGAGCATACGCGATGGCGGCGAAGTTCAAAACGACAGCTGCAGGGTAAGCGTGTAGCGCCACGCGCGCCCGGCGTTCAGGCCCTTGAACTCGGTCTGCCAGCGGGAAATATCCACCGACACCATGAAGGGGTCGAAGCTGAAGGTGTTCATGAGGTAATACACCGTGTTCTCCGAACGCGCGCCGAACGGCAGGTCGTGTTCGTGAGGGTTGTCACGGGAGCAACCGACTGTGGCCGCGTAGAAATTCACAGGCGCGGACGAAGGTCGGGAAGCGGGAGTTGTCGAAGGCGGAGTCGGTGTAATGGCAATCGAGCCGCATGAAGCCATACCACTTGAGGTGGCCTCCGAGGGAGACCAGGTCCTTCCAGGACGGAGAGCCGCCTCCCTCCTTCTTATCCCTTTCGGTCGCGTCGAGGCGCTTCTTGAGGTCTTCGATCTCCCTGTCCTTGTCGGGCGGAGTCTGGGCGGACGCGAAACCGGCGACGGCGGCGAACGCTGCGAGCAGGCGCAGGTGCTTTATCTTCCCCTCCGAAAATGGATGAGTGGGGCCTTCCCCGGAAGGGCGAATCATAGAGCCCTAATTACGATCTACTCCATCGGATTTCTCTATGAACCGCTCGCGACCCTATCGGTTCCGCGCGACGAAGAACCGCCTTCAACTGCTATCCTTGCGCCCATCACTCATCCATCCCCGCGAGGCGCCATGTTGCGAACTCTCTTCCTCACCACCCTCTGCCTCGCCTTTTCCGCCGCTTCATTCGCCGACAAAGTCGTCCTCAAGGACGGCCGCACCTACGAAGGCGTCGTCCTCGACGAGAACGACGCCTCGGTCAAAATCAAGACCGCCAAGGCCACCCTCACCTTCCAGCGCGACCAGGTGGCTTCCGTCGAACGCGCGGCCGGCGGCGCGCTCCAGGAACGCGAGAAAAGACTCGCCGCCCTCGATCCCGCAAAGCCCGCCGATTACCTCGCGGTCGCGGAATGGATGACGGGAAAAGGCAAGGAGGCCTACGACCTCCCGACGCTGCGCCGCCTCTGCGCCATCGCTTCGAAACTCGACGCCAATCTTTCCTTCGACGCGCAGATGCTCCTCGGGAAATCCTCCGAGGCGCTCGGAATGCGCCGCGAGGCCGCAATGTGCTACGCCCGCGCGAAACTCTCAAAGCCCGCGAATCCCGAGGTCCGCGTGCGGCTCGACGACCTGCGACAGGGGCTGTTCGACGACGCACGCAAGGAGATGGAACAGCTTGCCGCAGCCCTCGACCTCGTCATTCAGGACAGGTTTGAAGAGGCGCTTCCAAAATTGCAGAAGGCCGGCGCGCTCGCCAAGAGCGAGGACGCGCAGAGGTTGATGGGGATGTCCGTCGAGGAACTCACGCGGGACATCGCGAAGCGGGTCAAGTGCAGGACCTGCGAGGGCGCGGGCGAGGCAAGCTGCCCGGCATGCGGCGGCAAGGCGCTTCAGACCTGCAGCGTCTGCGACGGAACGGGAGCGAAGAAGGGGTTTTCGGCCGGGAAGGAAGAGTCCGGGATTTCGAACAGCGTCTGCCGCACCTGTTTCGGGATCGGCGACCTGCTCTGTGTGAAGTGCAAGGCGGAGCGCGACATCGAAATCGACTACGGCTATTCGGTGAAGAGGAAGGTCCACGCGACCGCGGGGCACGAGGCGGACGCGCTGAGGGCAGAGGTCGACCTCATCAAGTACGTACTCAAGGGAAGCACCCGGTGCGTCGTCTCGATCCACGGCCTGCCTCCCTGCCCGGGTGGGAAGACGCCTTGCGGGACGTGCCAGGGGATCAAGTACGAGCCGCCGCGCACTCCTCCTCCCAAAGACAAAATCCAGCTGTTCATGGTGGAAGTCGTCGACTGCGTCAAAGGACAGAAGGCGTACGACGTCGTGCCGGCCGCTTCAACCATGTACGACCCCGCCGCGATTGCGGACGGCTGCATGCTCTACCGGAACGGCAAATGGTTGAAATGACCGTGACGAGTCGCCGGGCAGCGCGCGCGCTGGTCCTCGTGTTCGCGCTCGCGGCCACCGCCGTCGCCGACAAGGTCGTCCTCAATGACGGCCGTACGTATGAAGGCGTCGTGCTGGAGGAAACCGACACGTCCGTCCGGTTCAAGACCGCCAAGGCCGTCCTCACGTTTCCCCGCAAAGAGATCGCTTCCCTCGAGCGTTCCCCCGTCGGCCCGCTCCAGGAACGCGAGACCCGGCTCGGAGTCCTCGACCCCGGCAAGCCGGCCGAATATCTCGCCGCCGCGAACTGGCTCGTCGGCCCGGGCCGGGGAGCGCTCGATCTGCCGACCCTGCGCCGGCTCTGCACCATTGCCGCGAAATTCGACCGCGCCCACGCGTGGGAAGCGCAGATGCTGCTGGCGAAGGAAACGGAGGCGGCGGGGCTCAACCGGGAAGCAGGGACCTGCCTGGCGCGCGCCGAAATCGCGAAACCGGGTCAGGCGGAAACAAAGTCGCGGATCGAGAAACTCCGAACGGTACTGATGAGGGAAGCGCAAACCGAGATGGAGCAGCTTCAGAAAGCGCTCACCCTGCTGACCGGGGAGCAATACGAGAAAGCCCTTCCGGGATTGCGGAAAGCGCGCACGGGGGCGATGAGCGAGCGCGCGCCGGATTTGATGGGCATGTCGATGGAGCAGCTGGTGACCTTCGTAGCGCGGCGGGTGAAATGTGAAAAGTGCAACGGTCAGGGGGAGTTGCCCTGCCCGCTGTGCGAGGGGCGCAAGGAGTCGGAGTGCGCCGACTGCGAGGGAACGGGGACGAGGAAGGACTACAAAGGCGGCGGCCGCGAAGTCAACCTCGCGGAATCGGCCTGCAAGACCTGCCACGGACTGGCAAAGCTCCTTTGCCCGAGGTGCGACGCGGAGCGCGACGTGATCGTCTTCCTCGCGGCGGCCCCCACCCAGTTCACCATCCGGGTCAAGGGCGGATCCGAGACGGCGACGCTTCAGAAGGAAATCGATTTCAAGCGGTTCACCCACCAGGCGATCAAGATCACCATGATCCTCGCGGAACCGCCCAGGTCCGGGGGCACCCTTCCCTGCACTCCTTGCGAAGGAATCAAGTTCGATTCTTCCGCCCCGCCGCTTCCGATGGAAAAACTCCGGGCTTACCGCGAAGAAGTCGCGGCCTGCCTGATCGGAACCAGAACCTACGACCCGCTCCCGGTGGCCGAGAAAGCCTGGGATCCCGCGGTCATTGCGGACGAAATGCTCAGATACCGTAATGGGAGGTGGGCCCGATGAAACGCGTCCTCGTCGCCGTCCCGTTCGCTGCACTGATCGCGCTCGCCCTCCTCCGTGCCCCAACCGCCGATCCTCCGCGGGCCGCGTCCGAGCTCCCCGTTGTCGCCACCTTCTCCATCGTCGCGCGCGACCCCGACACCGGCGACCTCGGCATTGCCGTCCAGTCGAAATTCTTCGGCGTCGGCTCCGTCGTCCCCTGGGCGAAGGCCGGCGTCGGCGCGATCGCAACGCAGTCGTACGCGAACACGACGTACGGGCCGAAGGGGCTCGAGCTGCTCGCAAAAGGCGACTCGCCGGAGGATGTCATGAAAGCGCTGACCGGCGCCGACGACGAGGCCGCGAAACGGCAGGCCGGAATCGTCGATGCCAAGGGCCGCTCGTCGTCCTTCACCGGCAAGGAGTGCATGGCATTCGCCGGCGGCCGCCAGGGCGAGAACTACGCCGTTCAGGGGAACATCCTCGCCGGCGAGGAAGTCGTCACCGCCATGGAGGCCAGCTGGAAATCCTCAAAGGGCGAGCTCGGCGACCGCCTCGTCGAAGCCCTCGCCGCCGCCCAATCCAAAGGCGGCGACAAACGCGGCATGCAATCCGCTTCCCTCCTCGTCGTCCGCGACAAAGGCGGTTACGCCGGCTTCAACGACCGCTGGATCGACATCCGCGTCGAGGACCACGCGAAGCCGATCGAGGAGCTGAAGCGGCTGCTGGAGATGCACAAGAAGTTCTTTCCGAGGAAGTGAGATTCGCGGGATGAAGCGAACGGACGCTGGCCGTCATCCTTCGCGGCGACATCCTCTGGTTCGTCGAGCGTTAATCGCTCAGCGGCGGAACGCCCGCCTTTTGGCAGGCCTTTCGCATGGAGCCTGTCTTATGCGCGAGTTCCGGCCCGGCGCCGATCTCATGAAGAATCGCCGCTCCCGATCGCCAGGTCTCACGGGCGGCTTCCATTCTTCCGAGCGCGAGCAGCGGAAGAGCCATCTCGCATAGGTACGCCCCCTCGTGTTGCCGGCTCCGGACGTCGCGGAGGATGGCCAGCGACTCTTCGAATCCACGCAAGGCGTCCTCGGGACGGCCCGACTCCGCATACAGGACCGCCCGGTTGCCGAGCGTGATGCCCTCGGAGCGCCGGTTGCCCGTCCGGCGGTGGAGCTCAATCGACCGGTCGAAAAGACTCTCGGCCGCGGCGACGCGCCCGGTTTCATTGTAGAGCGCCGCGAGGCGGCCCAGGTCGACGCCTTCGGACCGCAGATCTTGCAGCTTGCGGTGGATCGCCAGCGCCTGTTCGTAGGTGCGCTCGGCTTCTTCCGGCCGCCCGGTGGTCTGGTAAAGGAGAGCGACGCGCCCGAGCAGGATGCCTTCCAGCCTCAGGTCGCCGAGCTCGCGATGTATGGCCAGCGCTTCCGCATAGGTTTTCTCCGCGAGCCCCTGCCTTCCCGTTCCCTGGTAGAGCAGCCCCAGGGCCCCGAGCGCCGTGCCTTCCGATCGGCGGTGGCCGACGTCACGGACGATGGCCAGCGCCAGACCGTAGCTGGCTTCGGCTTCCTGCTGGCGATCCGTCGTCATGTACAGCGATCCAAGATTGATCCGGGCGGAACCCTCGGAACTCCGGTTCCCGGTCTCGCGATCGATGAGAATCGCCTCCCTGAACGCCACTTCCGCTTCCTGCACGCGCCCCGTTCCTCGCAGGAGGCCGGCCAGCATTCCGAGAACGGCGCCTTCACGGCGCCGGTCTCCGATTTCGCGGAAGATCGCAAACGCTTCCCGGCAACACCGTTCGGCAAGCGCCGCGCGCCCGGTCGTCCAGTACAGATTCGACTGATTCGCCAACGCGGCGGCCTCGAGCCTTCGGTCGCCGGTCTTTCGCACGATCTCGAGCGCCCGCTCGTACCCGCTCTCCGCGGGCCCCATCCGGCCGGTTCCGCGGTACAGGTTCGCCAGGCCGTCCAGCGTGTTTCCCTCGGACCGCGCGTCTCCGGTTTCGCGGTGAAGAGCGAGCGCCCGCTCATAACCGCGTTCGGCCTCCGCCACCCGCCCGCTCTCGTATTCGATCAGGGCCATCGCCGCCCGCGTGCGGCCCTCCGCCCGCCGGTGCCCGCACTCGAGAAAACAGGTGAGCGCTCTGCCGTGGACTTCCAGGGCAACGGCAAGCCGGCTCGACTCGTAGGCGCAGCGCGCGGCGCGGCCCAGGAAATACCCTCTGTCGGCTCCCTTTGCGAGCTCGGCGCACCGCTCCCACAGAACCCGGGACCTGTCGTGCCGATTCAGTTTTCTCGCGTGCTCCGCCGCGCGATGCAGATACAGCGCGTGCGCCGCGCCCATCATCGAAGCGGCCGCCGCTTCCCCAGTCCCACCCAGCCGGGCGTGCTCCGCAAGCTCTTCCGCGTACGGGTCCGAAGGGTGCGACGGCCACGCGCGATCCTCGATGGCATCCAGCGGTCCGGACTCGGGCGCCCGACCGCCGGCCAACGCTTCGATGAGCTCGAAAGCCATCGCATGAAGCCTGGCGCGGCCGCCGGGAAGCTGAAGCTGGTAGGCGGCGTCGCGCAGAAGCGCGTGGCGAAACAGGTACGCGGTTTCGGCGTTCAGCGTGAAGCGGCCGGGTCCTCGCCCGGAGGCAACCCGCGCTCGCGGCGAATCTGGTCCTCGAACGCCTTCATCGCGTCGAAGATCTCTTCCTCGCTCCAGTTCCTCGGCAAGCTGAATCCCGGCTCCCCTTCCGGCTCGACGTGGACCGGTTCGGGCGCGTCCGGAACCTCGTGCTTCTTCCCGCGTCGCTTCAAGCGCTCTCCTCCCTTCGCCTCGCGCGTTCCAGGGCGCATCCACAGCCCTTTTCGCGGTCGAAGGATAACCACAGGCACGACTTTTTGCGAAGGTGCGCGACCGCTCCGGTGGCGAAGCGCGCTTCCTCGACGCCGAAGCTGAACGCGAGGCAGCCGAAGCAGAGGGCGGACTCCTCGCAGCCGAGGAGGCGGGAGAGGACGGCGTCGTGAGCGCAGCGGGAAGCGCCGCAGGCGGAGCAGGCGGTTTCGCTGGAGACTTCCAAGCCGGGCGGATGAACTCCTATCGGGCTCCGTGCGCCTTCTCCGCCCGGCTTGCCCTGAGCGAGCCCGCAGGGCGAGCCGAAGGGGTCCGTAATTCGGGGCGAGAACTTATCGGAATTAGTTTTCTCGTGTTCGCCAAGGACGGGCATGGGTGGGCTCCTGGGAATCGGTGAAAGGGAACGGCGGCGAGACGGGACGGGCGCGGCGGCGGACGGTCACATCGCCACGCGGCCCTGCCCCTTTCGCTTTCCCTTTGTGCCCTTGTCCCAGGCCTTGCGCGCCTCGGCGTGGAGGTCCGCGGCTTCGTCGTGCTTGTGGAGGATCGACTTCACGCGCGCGAGGGCGACGAGCAGCTCGGCGCGGCCCGGCTGTCCCTGCGCGAGCCACGCGAGGGACTTTTCGGCGACGAGCGCGAGCGTGTACGACCAGGTTTCGTCGCCTTCGGTGGTGTGAAGCGGCCCATCGGGCGCTAGCGCGCCGAGGGAGCCGACGGACTCCACCAGTTTCTCGAAATTCGGGAGCGAGTCGCGGTACCACTGCACGGTGAGATCGCGGTCGAGGAAGAGGACGTCGCCGGGTTTCGCATCGACGCGTTCCCAGCACTTGGCGCCGCACAGCCCGAGCACGTCGTCGAAGCCGCGCGCGACGATGCGCGAGAAGCCGTCGCGATTGCGGCCTGCGCCGACCCAGGCGGTCCAGCGCCTGCGGATGCGGTCGAGCGTGGTTTCGGTGGTCATCGTTTTCTCCCGTCTCTGTCGCCGTCCCCGCGGCGGGGACAGGTCGAAAAAAAAACCGCTTCGCGATGCGCGGCGAAGCGGTTTTTCCCGGGATAGCCCGGGGAGCTTTTTAGCAGTTTTTAACGTGGCTGCAATACGCCGCAAATCCCACGTGACCGAGTTGTCAGGAAGGCAGAGGATAGTGAGGCGAGCGGAAATGTCAACATGAAAAGACGAGGGCCAGGGCCGCGGTGCGACCGGAGTTCGCGATTTCGCTGTCGCGGTCCGTCGGCCGTCGTGGTGAGTTGTGCAGGTCACCGGAAGCAGCAAACCTGCGCTTCTGTTTGCGGACCCGATTGAGACTATTTACGATGAGTATGATCGTAGTCTCCGATTTGAAATAATGACTTGAATTCAAAACATGGCCCTGCTAGGTTTTCAGTCTGTTGAGTCAAGAGAATAACGATTAGTTTTATAGTATTTTACCAAGGAGGATCCGTGCAAAAGCTCGCTCTGCGGTACGCCTGGCGCGCCCTTACCCTCTTCGCAGCCTGCACCGCCGTCCTGGCGGGTTGCGCGGACAACGGCGACACCAACTCGGGGGGAGACGGAAACAACGCCGGCGGCGGCAAGGCCGGCTACACCTGGGAAACCAAGGCCGACACTTCCAAGTGGCCCATTCACGCCGAAAAACACGCCGATCCGTCGGCCGCCTACTCCTGGCTTGAGATGATCCTGGAGACTTCCGCCCGCCGCGTCGACCGCGTCGGCGCCAAGCCCACCATCATCGCCCGCGAGATGGTCATCTCCTGCACCGCCATGTTCGACGCCTGGGCCTGCTACGACGCCAAAGCCGTCGGCACTCGTCTGGGCGGGAAGAACCGCCGGCCCGAGGCTGAGCGCACCAAAGCCAACAAGGAGAAGGCGATCGCGTACGCCGTGACCAGGGCCCTCGAGGACGTTTACCCCGAGGACCTCGCGTGGATCGACGAGACCGTAGCCAAGAAGTTCGGCGTCGACCCCGCCGACAAGTCGATGGATTGTTCCACCCCGGAAGGCACCGGCAACACCGTCGCCGCCGCACTCATCGCCTACCGCCATCGCGACGGCGCCAACCAGCTCGGGGACGAGAAAGGCGGCAACGGGAAGCCCTACTCGGACACGACCGGTTACAAGCCGAAAAAGGCCATGGGCGAAGAACAGGATCCCGACCACTGGATGCAGATCTCCTTCGCAGATCCCAAGGATCCGAAACTTCCCCGCATCACCCCGCCCGGCCTCACGCCTCACTGGAAAAACGTCAAGATGGTCGGTATCGACAATTGCGAACAGTTCCGCATGCCCGGCCCGCCCAAGGCGAGCTCCGAGCAGATGAAAAAGGAAGTCGACGAGTGCATCGAGGCGAACGCCACGCTTTCGCTTCGCCAGAAGTCGATCGTCGAGTTCATGCGCGACGGTCCGCGTTCCACCGGGCAGTCGGGCCACTGGCTCCGCTTCGCCCAGGACCTCTCACGCCGCGACAAATTCGGCCTCGACGAAGACGTGAAGCTGTTCTTCAGCATCGCCGCAATCGCCCACGACGCGTTCGTCGTCTGCTGGGAAGAGAAGTATGTCTTCGACTCTTCCCGCCCGTACTGGTACGTGCGGTGGTTTTACAAGGGCAAGAAAGTGAAGGGATACGCGGGTCCGTGCCAGGGTTTCAAAACGATTACGGCGGAGGAGTGGCATCCGTACTCGCCAGACACATTCGTAACGCCTCCGTTTCCTGGTTATCCGTCCGGACACGCGACGGTAAGCGGTGGCTCCTCCAAAATCCTGGAACTGTTCAGCGGAGGAGACCGCTTTGAATTCGTCGCCAAGCGCATGGCGGGCGAACTGACGGAGGCCAGCTGTACGACTTATGAAATGCAGGCCAACGAAGGGGTACCTGCCAAGGACGTTCCTTCTTCGCGCGATATGGACCTCGCCCTGCCGACATTCTCCTCCACCGCAGAGATGGCGGCGGAGTCGCGCATGCTCGGCGGCTACCACATCCGGGTCGACAACGAGGATGGCCTGAAGCTCGGCCGCAAGATCGCCGTGACGGCGTGGCCCCGCTACAAGGCTTACTGGGAAGGGACGGCGCCGGAGCCCAAATAAAAAACCCCCCTTTCTTCCCCGAGGGGGGGGGTGAGTGCACCCGTCTGCCCAGGATCCGACGGCCCCACGTTCGATCCCCCGGGCAGGCGGGTCGTACGCCCCCATGATACACAACAGTTACACTCTCGCGCCCCCTTCGGCTCAGCCGGCGGGGGCGCGCGTGTTAACGGAAGCGACGGCGAGCGGGGGTGAGATGGGACGTGTGGCGGCGGCGGGGGAGGCGGCGTCCCGGATCCGGCGCTGGGCGCTGGGGATGGGTGTCTTCGCGGCGCTCATCGGCTGCGTCGGTATGGCGGGGTGGGTCTTCGGAGTCGAGGCGCTGAAGAGCGTCTTGCCGGGCGCGGCCTCGATGAAGGCGAACACGGCGGCGGCAATGCTGGCCGAGGGGCTGGGGCTGGCGCTGGTAGCGTCCGGCTTCCGGAAATTTCGCGGTCTTGTCATCGCGCTCGGAGGCGCCGCGGCGGCGGTCGGCGCCTTCACGCTGCTCGAATTCGTGCTGGGAGCAAATTTCGGAATCGACGAGGCCCTGGCGCGCGACCTGGGGAAGGGCGGCCTGCGCTACTACCCCGGTCGAATGGCGCCGACGACCGCGCTGAATTTCCTGATGCTCGGAATTGCGATTCCCCTGGCGGGCGGCGCCTCTCGAACCGGCAGCCGGGTTGCAGACGCGCTCGCCATCCCGGCATCGCTGATCGCATTGATTTCACTCATCGGAAATCTGTTCCGCGTCCCCGCCGACAGCCCGGTGACGTATCACACGACTCAGCAAGCGGTCCACACCGCCGCGGGTTTCCTGGCGCTCTCGTGCGGCGCCCTGCTCGTCAACGCGCAAAGGGGCGCGCTTCGGGTCATCGCGGCCGGAGGTTCTGCCGGCTTCATGGCCCGGCGAATGCTCCCCGGTTCGCTTGCCGTGCCGATCGCGGGAGGCCTGGCGATTCTGCTCGGAGAGCGGGCCGGCTGGTACGGCTCGCAGTTCTCCTCGGCGGCCGTGGTCGTCGCGGTGATCGCAGCGATGACGGCCGCAACCTCCCTGCTCGCCAATCGCCTCGCCGTGCTCGACGCGCGACGGCGGCGGGCGGAGCGATCGCTCGAGCGACTCAACCGACAACTCGAGTCCGGAGTGCAACAACGCACCGCGCAGCTCTCGGCCGCAAACGCCGAGCTCGAAGCCTTCTGCTACTCGATCTCGCACGACCTGCGCGGGCCGCTTCAGACTATCGACGGCTTCACGGCGGCGGCGCTGGAAGAAGGAGGCGAAGCGGCTAAGGACCATCTCCGAAGAGTGCGCTCCTCCGCGAGGCAAATGGGAGAAATCCTCGAACGCCTGCTCGAATTGTCCCGCCTGTCGCGAACCCAGATGAAGCCCGGAACCGTGGACCTGAGCGCGCTGGCGCAGGATGTCATCGACCAGATTGCCGGGGCAAACCCGGGCCGAATCGTGTCCTGCAAGGTTCAGCCGGGGCTCACGGCGTACGGTGATACACCCCTTCTGCGCGTCCTCCTGCGAAACCTGCTCGACAACGCCTGGAAATTTACCGCGGCGACTCCGACCCCGCTCGTCGAGTTCGGCGCGACCGGAAGCGGCGAGTATTTCGTCAGCGACAACGGAACCGGATTCGACCCCGATGCCGCGAACGACCGCCTCTTCCGCCCTTTCCACCGGCTCCACGACGACCCGCGCTTCCCGGGACACGGCATCGGGCTTGCCACGGCGCGCCGGATCGTGGAACGTCACGGGGGACGGATCCGGGCCGAAGGGGCGCCTGGGAAGGGAGCGACGCTGTTCTTCAGTCTCTCGGAGGTAAAACCGCTTGCTCGGGAAGATCATCCTGCTCGTTGAGGACAATCCGGATCATCAGGATCTGGTGCAGCGCGCGCTCCGAAAGGAAGGAGTGCCGCATCTGTGCGTGGCCGTGAAGGACGTGGAAGAGGCGATGGACTTCGTGCATGCGCGGGGGGCCTGGGAGGAGCGCGACCGGAAGTTGACGCCGGCGCTGGTGCTCGTGGACCTGAAGCTGGCGCGGAGTCACGGGCACGAGGTGCTGCGGACGCTCCGGCGTGATCCGGTGACGCGGCACATCCCGGCCGTGGTGTTGACGTCGTCGGTGGAAGAGCGGGACGTGGCTGCGAGCTACGAGGCCGGCGCGAACGGCTACGTACGGAAGGAAATCGATTTCGACGAATTCGGGCGGACACTTCGGTCGGTTGCGAGCTACTGGCTGGACGTGAACGTGGCGCCGGAGGTGTCGCCGCGCCGATGAACGGACGCCCGTAACTTCGAGTTTTCCGATAGGCAGGGGGGCACTCGCGGCTGTTATGTTTCTAGCGCCCAACACACGTCCCTGCGGAGACCTCGAAATGCGCCTTGTCGCCCTTTTCGCATCGCTCGTCGGCCTCGCACTTTTCTTCTCGCTGGGTGCGCCGGCCGGGGAAGGGAAGCCGGTTCTGATTGAGGAAGTCCGTCCCGCATCGACGTCGCTGCGTGCCGACGTTCGCGACGTTTTCGTGGTGAACATCACCCCGGGGACGAAGAAGGTCCGGGCGTGGTTCGAGCTGCCTCTGGAAGAGCCCCTTCAGAGAATTACGGACCTGAAAATCACGGCCCCGGACGGGTACAGGATTGAGAACGAGAAGCTCGCGGGAAACCGCTTCCTGTATGTCGAAATCGCGGAGCCGAAGGCGGCGTCGATCGAGGTCGTGGTGACCTTTACGGTTGAGCGGTGGGAGAGCGCTCCGTCGGCGGAGCGGGCCAGGGCGCTGACGTCGGAAGAAAAGGAAGCGCTCGCTTCGCAGCTGGCCGAATTTCCGAACGGGGAAGCGACGGACAAGATCCAGGCGAAGACGGAGGAGCTTGCGAAGGGGGTTGAGGACCCGGTGGCGCAGGCGCGGAAGTTCTACGACTACATCATCGACAACGCGGAGTACTGGAAAAAGGATCCGGAGCGGCTGAAGGCGAGCGGCAAGGGGTCGGCGAGCTACTGCATGGACTGCAAGACGGGGAACTGCACGGACTTCCACTCCCTGTACCAGGCGATGGCGCGGGTGGTGGACTTGCCGACGCAGTTCGTGATGGGGACGGCGCTGCGGAAGGAACTGGATGGCGTGGAAAAATTCGACGAGAAGCTGAAAGAGCCCAGCTACCACTGCTGGGTGCGGACGTATTTCCCCGGGCGGGGCTGGGTGTACAGCGACATCAGCTACGCGGACGTGACGCCGGAGAAGAAGGAGTATTATTTCGACCACGTCGACGCGAACCGTGTGGCGTTCAGTTGCGGGCGGAACATCGATCTGGCGCCGAAGCAGGATAGAGCGAAGCTGAACTGGTTCATCAAGTGCTATGTGGAAGCGGACGGCGAGGAACACACGGCGTGGAGCCGCGAGCTGACGTACCGGAGTTCGAAGTAGGCCCAGACTCTTCGCGCTCGCATAAGGCGCCCGGCAGACATCGAAGCCGTTAGACGAAGCCTCTGCGAGCGCGCGCAACGATCGTTCGGAGGCTCGCGCCGCCGGCCCGCCCGGCGCGCTTCGACAGCCCCGGCCCACTGTCTCCGCTACACGCGCGCCGGTTGGGCCAATGGCGCGAGCCGTAGGACGATCGTTGCTCGCGCACTAAGTTCGTAAAACACTTGCAATTGCATAGTGTTTCTTGACGAATGTTTGACTTCTATTAGTATTTGCCTAAAGCAAGTGGGGAGTTTAATAGTCATTTACCGATTTACTCATCGTAATATTAAGGGGAAAGCCGCATGATCTTGAAATCGTCGCTCGTCGCCGTTCTCGCGCTTCTCGTCTCCGGCACCGCAGTCGCCCAGACCGGAAGCCTTGAAGACCGCGTCAAGGCCCTCGAAATCAAGACCGAAGAAAAGAAGGCTCCCGCAACCGGCACCGGCGTCCAGGCCTATTTCGACGACGGCCTTCAGTTCCGCACCGACGACAAGTCATTCATGGGACACGTGGGCGCCTTCGGCATTTTTCACTACACCAACAACGCCACCTTCAACGACAGCGACAGCCGCTTCGATGGGTTCACCATCAAGATGGTGGCCATCGACGTGGAAGCGCGTCTCTGGCAGGCGTTCTCAGGATTCGTCCGCGCGACGTTTACGTCCGGAGGCTCCAGCCTCTTCCTCGGCTGGGCCGAATTCAACAAGTGGGATGCCTTCAAGATTCGCGTCGGCCTCATGAAGGTTCCCTACTCCCAGGAGTTCCTCGAGGATCCTCGCTGGACGGACATGCCCGAGAACTCCCTCCTGGGCATGTCCGTGCCCGGCCGCGATCTCGGCCTCATGGTCTTCGGCACCCCGATCGAGGGCGGGATCTTCCAGTACTGGCTCGGCCTCTACAACGGCACCGGCCCCTCCGCCGGCACCGAAAACAACAGCGACAAGGAACTCTCGATCCGCCTCGCCCTCCGTCCCGGCGCCAAGGCCGAGAGCGATGCCATCAAGCATCTGACGCTCGCCGTCAGCTACACGCGCGGCGTCGCGGGCCGCAACAGCGGCGCGCCGACCACGTTCCAGGCCCCGGCCTCGGGCACCATCTTTCACTTCGGCCCAACCACCTTCGTGTCGGACTACGAGCGCACCCGTTTCGGCGTTGACCTCGTCTGGATCTGGGGCCCGCTTTCCGTGAAGGGCGAATGGTCCTACTTCAAGTCCAAGCACAAGTTCGCCGACGGCAGCCACGATCCCATGCGCAACGTCGCTTACATGGGCGAGATCGGCTTCTGGCTCCTCGGAAGTACGCGCCTCAACAACAAGCGCCCGCAGATCAAGAAGGCGCTCTTCCAGGAAGGCGGCTTCGGCGACATTCAGATCGTGGGGCGTTACGCGAAGGTAGACCTTTCCGACACGCTTGAAAACGAAGCGGGCTGGGCCGGGAGCCGCAACGCCCAGGAAGTCGCGTTCGGGCTGAACTACTACCCGAACTCGTTCGTCCGGGTGTCGGCGATGTACGTCTACTACCGCTACGATCACGAGGACAGCCGCCGCTTCGTAACGCCGGACGGCCAGAGAATCGACAACGAGAGCGTCTTCGTGTTCAGGGCGCAGATTGACTTTTGATCCGGGCCGTTGATGACCGCTCAGGAATTCGCGACCGGGCTCGGCCCGGATCACCCTGAGCGAGCGAAGCGAGTCGAAGGGTCCGAGGTAATGAACTAAGCATGAATTACCGAAGGGCCGCTCCCGATCCGGGAGCGGCCCTTCTTCATTGATTCGCGAACCGCGCCGCGCCGGGTGCTTCGCGATAAGCTTCAGCGCATGAACCGCCGCCCCGACATCGTTTCAAGCCGCGGCGTCGTCGCAGCAGGCCACCACCTCGCCGCGACGGCGGGCATCAGGATGTTCGCGTGCGGCGGAAACGCCGCCGACGCGGCGGCGGCGGCGGGATTCGCGCTGGCGGTGCTCGAGCCGCACCTCAACGGGCTCGGCGGCGAATGCCCGATCCTCGTCCGGGCCCCCGACGGAACGACTCACGCCATCAGCGGCCAGGGCTGGGCTCCCGCGGCCGCCACCCCGGACCGCTTCCCCTCCTCAGGCATTCCCGGCGACGGTATCGCCTCCGCCGCCGTTCCCGCGACTGTCGACGCGTGGATCCTGCTCGTCGACAGATTCGGCAAGCTCCCCCTTCGCGAAATTCTCAAGCCCGCCATCGAACTCGCCGCAGACGGATTCCCCGTCGATCCGCGCCTCCGCACCGCCATCGAGAACAACCGGTACCTCTTCAAGGACTGGCCCGCGACGGGAGCCGCGTTCGGGGAAGCGGGGGCTGTGCTGAAGCAGGCGGATCTCGCCCGGACGCTGGAATCGATCGCGGCGAAGGGGCGCGAGGGGTTTTACGCGGGGCGCGTGGCGAAGACAATGGCGGGGTTTCTCAAAGGGGCGCATCCGGACCGGTCGGGGCTCCCCGTCCAGGGTCTGATGACGGCGGCGGACATCTCGGAATACGCCGGGGCGTGGGAGAAGCCGGTGGAAATCGAATGGCGCGGATGCGTCGTGTCGAAATGCGGCGCGTGGACGCAGGGGCCGGTGTTCCTGCAGCTGCTCCGGCTGCTCGAAGGCGACGATCTCGCGGCGCTTCCGGAAACAGAATGGGCGCACCTCTACCTCGAGTGCGCGAAGCTCGCGTTTGCCGATCGCGAGGCGTTCTACGGCGACCCGAAGTTTGCGGAGGTTCCCCTGGACCGACTGCTGTCGCGCGAATACGCGACGGCGCGCCGAAAGCTCATCGGCCAGGAGGCGTCGCGCGTCCTCCGGCCCGGCGCCGGGGCACCGCCGCTGCCGTGGACGTCAGGCTCGGCGGATCGTGGTTACGAGCCGCTGGCCGCGCACACCGGGGACACGACGCACCTCGACGCGGCGGACAAGGACGGGTTGATGGTCGCGGCGACGCCGTCGGGCGGCTGGTTTGATTCGAACCCGCAGATCCCCTCCCTGGGTTTCGCGGCGGGGACGAGGCTGCAGATGTTCAATTTCCTCGAGGGCCACCCCAACCGGCTTCAACCGAAGAAGCGGCCCAGGACGACGCTGACGCCGTCGCTCGCGCGCCTCCCCGACGGCCGCTGCCTGGCCTTCGGGACGCCGGGCGGCGACGGCCAGGACCAGTGGACGCTTCAGTTCTTTCTCAACATCGCGTCGCGCGGGATGTCGTTGCAGGAAGCGGCGGAAGCGCCGCTTCTGACGTCGATTGCGTTCCCTTCCTCGTTCGCGCCGCACGGGGCGACGCCGGCAGGAGCGACGCTGGAGGGGCGCTTCGAAAAAAAAACATTGGAAGAGCTGATGGTGCGCGGCCACCTGGCGACGATTGCGGGAAGGTGGGATTTCGGGCGAGTGACGGGAGTGGCGTGGGATCCGAAGACGGGGGTGATGACGGCGGGGGTGTCGCCACGACGGGGGAATGCCGCCGCTATCGGAGTGTGAGGCTGGCGGAGGCTGGCGGAGGCTAACTGCGATATGCGCAGAAAGTGAGTTCGGCAGTGGCATTTACAAGGTTCGGCTCGGCGAATTGCCTTGCGAATGGCTGTGGTCGTTAGCGTCCGCCAGCCTCCGCAGCCTTCGCCAGCCTCCGCAGCCTCCGCAGCCTTCGCCAGCCTCCGCAGCCTCCGCAGCCTTCGCCA
>WSZJ01000080.1 GCA_009773755.1 Planctomycetota bacterium
TCCGCGCGACGTGAACTTCGGCGGCTCCCGTCCGTCGTCCGGCGGCGGCTCTCCCGGCAGCCACGGCGGCGGCGCCTTCGACCCGATCACCGGCGGCATCGCGCTCGCTCTGGGCGCTCTGGCGATCGCGGCACGGTGGCGGAAGAAAGAGTCTCATTCCGGGGAAGGGAAGTAGTCCATGTCTCATATCCGGCTCCAGACGGGGACGGCGGCGCGGACCCCCTTCGCCGCCGTCCTCCTGTCCGCGGCGGCGGTGATCATTCCGATCGCCGCCGCCGCCGGCCTGGAGTTGGACCGGGCCGCGGTCGCGAGCGGCCAGCTTTGGCGCCTCGTGACCTGTCACTGGACCCACTACTCGTTCGACCACTTTCTGTGGAGCTGGCTCCCATTCGTCCTGCTCGGAGTCCTCTGCGAGCGCGACAGCCGCCCGCGCTTTCTCGCCGCCGTCGGAGCAGCCGTTTTCATCATCCCGGTGGCGGTCCATTTCTTCACTCCCGGAATCGAAATCTATCGCGGCCTTTCGGGGCTGGATTCCGCCCTCTTTTCCCTCCTCTGCGCCACGGTCATCCGGGAGAAGGCGGTGGAGAAGAAGTGGGCCTGGGTCGTGGTCACATCGGCGGCGCTGGCCGGATTCGCCGCGAAAATGCTCTTCGAAGCGACGACCTCGCGTGGCTTCTTCCTGGACACCGCGGCGAGCGGAATGATCCCGGTCCCCGCGGCGCACCTGTGCGGATTTCTCGTAGGGCTGGTAAGCGGGATCTGGCCGAAGCGCAAGGACGCTGAGGCTTGCGATACCCGCCCGGCAGAGGCCCACCGGGCGGAAGTGGCGCCCGCGTAGGTCTTCCATCGCAATGGATGCGCAGAAAATCCACTTCCTGATTTGACTTCGTGTCATTTGCACACTATAGTTAGTGTTGAAGTGACACTAAGACTCTTCCTTTGGATCGCGCCAGACATTCAGGAGGATTCCCATGCTAGGTATCCGCTACTACAAAGCACCGCCCACCACCTGGGTCGCTCTCTTCCGCAACGGCCACCCCAGCCGCGAAGGCCCCGGCCTCTCTTTCCTTTACTTCGCCCCCAGCGCCACCCTCGTCGCCGTTCCCGTCGCGACTTCGGACCTGCCCTTCGCCTTCTCCGAAATCGCCGCGGACTTCCAGACCGTCACCGTCCAGGGCCAGCTCTCCTGGCGCGTCGCCGAACCCGGCAAGCTGGCTTCCTCGCTCGACTTCTCCCTCGATGGTCACGGCGCGTACCGGTCTGAAGATCCCGAGAAACTTCGCGAACGCCTCCTCGCCACGGCGCAGGTTCTCGTCCGCGACGTCATCCAGAAGCTCCCGCTTCGCCAGGCCCTCGGCGCCGCCGAGCGAGTCACATCCGATGTGCTCCCCAGGCTCAAGCAGGCCGAAGCGCTGACCTCGCTCGGAATCGAGACGCTCGCCCTGTCGATCCTGTCGATCCGCCCGACCCCCGAAATGGCCCGCGCGATCGAGGCAGAAGCCCGAGAGGCGCTTCAGCGCCAATCCGACTTCGCCATCTACGAACGTCGCAACGCGGCGGTGGAGCAGGAGCGGCGGATCAAGGAGAGCGAACTCAGCACCGAGATCGCGGTCGAGGAGAAGAAGCGGAAGATCCGCGAGACGCAGATGGCCGCCGACATCGCCGTCGAGGAGCAGCGCGCGACCCTGGTCGACCAGCGCGCGGCGAACGACAGGAAGGATGCGGATGCGAAGGGGTATGCGCTGGAGACGACGCTGAAGCCGTTGAAGGGGATCGACTGGAAGATCCTTGCTGCGCTTGGCACAGGCGGCAGCGATCCGAAAGCGTCCATTGCCCTGGCGTTCCGCGAACTGGCGGAGAACGCGTCGAAGATCGGCGAGCTGAACGTGTCGCCGGATCTGCTTAGAAGTCTGATCGGCTCGAGCTCGAAGTGAGGAACGACTGGTTGCGAGTTGCGGGTTGCGGGTTGCGAGGGTAAGGAAACTGAGCATGGGGGAGCGAGTCGCCATAGGCCCTTCGACTCGCTCCCGTTGGTCGCTCGCTCAGGACACTTCCTTCGGCTCGCTCGCTTCGCTCGCTCGCGAAGGAAGTGGAGACTCCCATGTTCGACAAACTCGTCATCGTCACCCGCAAGACGCGCCTCGAGGAGCTTGTCGAGCGCTTCAACTCGCGCGGCCAGGCGAAATTCTGGATCGAGCGGTCGGGCGGCGAATTCGGCGAGTACGTGAGCGAGGACGACGCCTACCGGAGGTCGCTCGAAGGCGTGAGGCGGGGCCTCGATATCGGCCTCAAGCAGCAGTCTCTCGATCGCGCCCTCGTGCCCTCGTTTCTTTTCTCCGACCGGGACCTTGTCGTCCCCGTCGGCCAGGACGGCCTCGTCGCCAACACAGCCAAGTACGCGGGCGCCCAGCCGATCGTCGGCGTCAACCCCGACCCGTCGCGCTTCGACGGCGTCCTCCTCCCGTTCACTCCCGCTGGCGTCCGCCCCGCCGTCGAAAGCGTCCTCGCCGGCCGCGCGCAAATCCGCGAAGTCACGCTCGCCGAAGCCTCGCTCAACGACGGGCAGTCCCTCCTCGCGTTCAACGACCTCTTCATCGGCGCCCGCACCCACGTCTCCGCCCGATACAAACTCACCTGGAACCGCGTCACCGAGCCCCAGTCCTCCAGCGGCCTCCTCGTCTCCACCGGCGCCGGCTCCACCGGCTGGCTCTCTTCCGTCTTCAACATGGCCGCCGGCCTCGCGGCGTTCACCGGCGGCGCGGCGGGGAAGCGCCCCGAGCTGACGTGGGAGGATCCGCGCCTCATGTTCGCGGTGCGCGAGCCGTTCGTGTCGCGCCATTCGAAGGCCGGCATCGTCGCGGGGTGGATCGACAAGGGCCGCGATCTTGTCGTCGAATCACTCATGCCCTCCGGCGGCGCGATCTTCAGCGATGGGATCGAAGCGGATTTCCTTCCGTTCGACTCCGGTCGGATCGTGCGGATCAGGGCCGCTTCAAGGAGGGCACGCCTGGTCGTGTAGACTCATTCCTGCACCGAACCAGGGATTTGTCACACGTGACTACCTCTACGCCCGATCCACCCTCCGCCTCGAAGAGCACCCCGCTCGGCCTTGGGCCGTCGTTGATCGTGCTGGTCTCGCTTCTCACCGCGCTCGCCATCCCGGGCACCTGGATGCTCAACGCCGCGCTGCGCCGCAGGGAGGCCTACCGGAAATTCGAGAGCGGGCTGAAGTACGAGCATCCCGGGCTGCTCGCGTGGTTCGACGACGACGAAGCGAAAGTTCTCGACGTCGCCGATCTCCCCGGAGAGGCGAAGGCGAGGAAATTTGAATTTGACGGGGAGCTGAAGCGCGTCTTTTTCTCGCACGACGGCCGGACGCTTTTCGCGGTCAAGTCGAAAGGAACGGTCGATGAGGTCCACAGTCTCATTGCGCTGGAGGTGGCGAGCGGACTGCAGAGGACGATCCTCGACCTGGGCACAGCAAAACTGGAAGACGACGACTTCGACCTCGCGGAAATGTGGGTGATTCCCTGGGGCGACGCAGAGTCTGAAAACGACCGCATCGTCTTCAAGCTCGGCGGCGCGGACTGCTGGTACAGCGTGGAGGGGAAGCGGCCGCGCGTGCGGCCCGAGGCGGGGCGGCCTGCGAAGGCGTGGGACCAGACGAAGTGCCCGGAGGGGACGCACGAGTTTCGAAGCACCTCGAGCAAGGACAAATCGAAGCTGGTGATTGCGGACGGGAGGTTCACGATCACGGTGACCGGGAAGAAAGTCGATGGTCCCGGCGCCTGGTGGTGTTCGAGGAGGTAGGAAGGGACCGGCCAGAAATTTGAACTTTGATTCCCGCTGCGTCGTTAACTGAACCAGGAACCGAAGTCTCGCATCGGAGGGGACCATGTCCTATGACCGGACGAGACCGGCGCTGACGCTCGCCGTCGCGCTCGCCGCCGGAGTCGGCGGGTATTTCGCCGGTCGGGCCGGCAGGACGATTGAATCGAACCCGCCCCATTCCAAAACAGAAGCGTCCGCAGCACAGGACGCCGCCGGCGAACCCCGCGCCGCAGCACCGGAAACGAAGGCGGACGCGCCGCCGCCCGCGAAAGTGGACGAGCCTAAACCGCCCGCCGCGGCCTCGCCGCGCGCGCGACTCTTCGCCGCCCTGTTTCCTGCGTTCAGCGACAAGAAGCTCGGGGACATGCTGTGGCGCGCCTGCCTCGACGATCCCGCCCTGCAGCGCCGCCTCTTCGAGCTCCTGCTGGCCGAGAACGATCCCGAATTGCTCGACGCGGCGCAGGACATGCTCATCGCCATCCGCGATCCTGCCCTCCTCAAGGACATCCTGGCCGCCTGGGAAAACGAGACGCTTCCCGCCCGCCGCAACGCGCTCGCGTACATCGTGGGAGCCAACGGAAAGAACCCTGTCATGGCTCCGGCCGCCCTCAGCATCCTGTCCGGCGGCGACTCACCCCTCCAGGAGCGCGCGCTGACGCGGTTTTGCCTCCAGAACTTCGAAGCGGATCCTCCCGCCGACTTCGTCAAAGCGCTGCGGCTGCTCGCCCAACACGGCGGCACCGAAACCGTGAGGTCCCGCGCGGCAGGAGCGATGCGCGGCGCGGAGGAGGAGGAGGACGTGCGCTTCCTGATCTCCCTGGTGAAATCCGACTCCTCCGACGAGGTCCGATTCCAGGCCATGCAGGCGCTTCCCATTTACTGGTCCACCGGTTCCGAATTCGAAGAGGACCAAGCCCGCGCCGTCGGCGAAGTCGCCCTCGACCCCGCCCGCGCGGAGAAACTGCGCCGGGAATGCGCCGATCAGGCCCTCGATGAGGCGGATCACTTCCCGGGGCTCTTCACGGCCGCGGAACTTGCGAAGCTGAAGGAATTGTCGCCGCGGTCGCGCTGAGAGTCACCGTGAAGGCTATCGAGGGGACTGACGCGTGGCGGTGCGCGAGGAGGTAGGATGGGCGTCCGTGGAACGCCCGCTTCCCGCCGGTCTTGCTGTCGAGTCTCGATCGCGCCTGCTGCGCGGACTTGCGCTGGCGCTCTTGACGGCGCTCGCCGCGTCCGCCGAAGAACCGGCGGCGTCCCGGAAAATCGAGCCGGAGTCGCAGCTGAACCGACACAAGAAACTGGTCTTCGTGTGTTTCAAGGACCAGCTCTTCGCCGACAGGTCCGGGTACCCGGCGTTCTGCGCGAAGCACGAAACGACGCCGCGGGCGGAAGTTCGGGAGCTGGCGATCGGGGAGTTGAAGAAGAAGGCGGCCGATTCGATGGCGGCGTGGCGAAAGAATCCCGTCGCGGGCATCGAAATCAAGCGCTCGTGCTGGCTGGTCAACGGATTCATCGGCGAGGCGGCGGAAGCGGCCGCGCTGGAAACGGCGGCGAAACGCGAGGACGTCCTCTTCGTGTACCGCGTCGGCGGCGGGGACGGGATGGGCGCTTCGCCGGGGGCGGTCCCGGCGGAGGTCTACGGTGAAACGAACAAGGACGGGACGCTCAAGGTCGTGGCGGAGCCGCCGTTCACTGCAAAGGGGCTGAAGGTCAGCAAGAGTCTGGACCTCATCCAGGCGCCCACGGCGTGGCAGGCGGGGGTGTCGGGGCAGGGCGTGGTGGTGGCGGTCTTCGATTCGGGCGTTTACCCGGCGTGCGGGGATCTTCGGGAAGCGATGTGGGTGAACGCGGGCGAGATCCCCGGGAACGGGAAAGACGACGACGGGAACGGGCTCGTGGACGACGTCTTCGGCGCCAACCTATCAGCCGCCAACGGCGACATCGTCGCGCGCGAGTTGCCGGCGATGTCCGCGAAGCTCGGAGCGAAGACATCGCACGGCCACATGTGCGCCGGGATGATCGCCGGGCGCGGCAAGAACGGGATCCTCACCGGCGTCGCGCCGCGCGCGCGGATCATGCCGGTCATCGGGTCGACCGATCTCTGGATCGATGCCTTCGAGTACGTCATCGACCACGGCGGCGACGTGGTCAGTATGAGCTTCATGGGCCCCACGACCGAGGAATACCGCAGCCTCTGGCGCCGCATGGCGGAACATGCGTCGGCCTCGTGCCTCCTGCTCTGCGGCGGCGCGGGGAACAACGGCCAGACGAAAAACCCCGTGCAGATCTTCAATCCCAAGGACATCCCCTGCGTCATGGCCGGCGCGGGCGTCGATCTCGACAAAGCCCGCGCGCCTTTCAGCAGCAAAGGCCCCGTCTCATGGGAAAAGGTCCCGTTCTACGAAGACTACCCGCTGAAAGGCGGCGGCTTTCTCAGGAAACCCGACGTCTGCGCGTGCGCCACCGGCTTCGAGGGGATCCTCTTCGAAGGCGCCGCGAAGCCCGGCGCGCAGGGCAACTCCTTCTCCGGCCCCCAGATCGCGGGCTGCGCGGCGTTGCTTCTGGAAGCGAACCCCGAGATCAAGCCCTGGCAGATCCAGCGGGCGATCAACGAAACGGCGGGCGACCTGGGGCCGAAGGGTTGGGATGCCGAATATGGCTGGGGACTCATGAACTGCCGTGCGGCGGTGGAAGCGGCGCGGAAGCTGAAGGGTTCCGGCAAGTAATCGCGGGGAGTGAAGTGGGCGTTCATGCGGACCCGCCGCCGGGAAGCGGTTCTTCGCTGATCTCCGGCACGCCGGCTTCCGCGCAGTCGGCGCGCATAGCTTCGGTCTTGCGGCGCAGTTCGGCTTCGTCTTTTACCTCGCGCAGGATCCGGGCGCCACGCGACCAGCGCGCGCGGGCGTCCGCAGTTCGTCCGAGGGTCTGAAGCAGTCTCGCGAAACTGCATTCCTGGCGGCCTTCCGAGCGCCTGTCTCCAACCTCACGAAGAATGGCGATCGCCTGCTCGTACGCACGCTGGGACTGGTCGACGCGGCCGGTATCGCGGTAAACGGTGGCCAGATACGCCAGCGCGATGCCCTCGAATCGGCGGTTGCTGACTTCGCGGTGGATGGCAAGCGACTGCTCATACCCTTGTTCGGCTTGCTCCACGCAGCCGGTCTCCTGGTTGGCGTTGGCCAGATTTCCCAGCGCGATGCCTTCGTCTCGGCGGTTGCCGATGTTTCGGTGGATGGCGATCGCCTGCTCGTACCTTCGCTGGGCTAGTTCCATGCGACCTGTCATCTGGTAGACGACGGCCAGACCTCCCAGCGCTTGGCCCTCGCCTCGGCGGTTGCAGGTTTCGCGATGGATGGTGATCGCCTGCTCGTACGCTCGCTCGGCTTGTTCCATGCGGCCGGTCTCCTGATAGATGCTGGCCAGATTTCCCAGCGCGTGACCTTCGCCTCGGCGGTTGCCGGCTTCGCGATGGATGGCGATCGCCTGCTCGTACACGTGCTCAGCTGGTTCCAGGCGGCTGGTCTCCTGGTAGACGATGGCCAGATTCCCCAGCGTGCTGCCCTCGCCTCGGCGGTCTCCGACTTCGCGGTAGATCGCGATGGCCTGCTCATACGCTCGCCCGGCTTGCTCCACGCGGCCGGTCTCCCGGTAGACCGTGGCAAGAGCTCCCAGCGCGTTGCCCTCGCCGCGACGGTCGCCAACCTCTCGCGCCAGGCTGAGCGCAGGCTCAAGATGCCCTTCGGCTACTCTCGTTCGACCTCGGACAATGGCGGCGTTGCCGGCCTTGCGAAGTGCCGCAGCCCGGATTCCTCCCCGGGACAATCCCGCCAGCTCGACCCAGCACTCCTCGCCCCAGGGCAGGAACGCGCGATCGGCAACCTCGGCTGCGCGCCGCAGGTAGAGGGGGAGCGTCGCGGCGGGGACGTGACGGGTCCCGTCACGAAGGGCGTGGCGCGCGTGCCCGGCCAGCTCGAGCGCGAAAGGGTCCGTCGCGTGCGCGAACGGCCCGGGCTCCGGAGCGTCCAGCGGCGGCGGCTCCGGCGGCCGCCCGCCGCAGAGGTCCTCAATCAGCGCGAACGCAAGCCCGTGTAACCGCGCGCGGTCGCCGGGGAGCTGGAGCTGGTAGGCCGCGTCACGCAGCAGCGCGTGGCGGAAAAGGTAAGCGGACTCGGCGTTCATCGGGCGAGATGATAGCCACCGCGTGCCCGCATGGATGACTTCTCGCCCGGGCCGTGTCGAGTCGTCGCTGTGGGCGCCCTCGTGGACGCTCCGAGCCTGGCCGAGTCGGGGTTGAGCGCGGCGAAGGCGACGTGAACACCCGGTGGGATAGCCTCTTAGTACTGGAGCCGCGCCCGGATTGATGTGATGCTTCCGGCCATGAAACGCCTACTCCCGTTCTTATTCTGCATCGCGCTGGCGTCCTGCTCCACGACTTCGGATTCAGAGAAGAAACCAACCGCTGGCGGGGGGTTTCTGTGTCCTGTGCAGGCGGGCGGAGTCGCCCTGGGCGGCGCGATGACGGTCGTGTCCGTCACGCCGAACCCGGGGGCAGGCGTGATCGACGTCGTGGTTCGCGCCGCGGAGAAGCCGGTGAGCGCGTTCGTGCGGCCGCGATGGTTCGCGGACGCGTCGCAGAAACGCGAGTACCGGGCGAACGGCGACGGGTGGAGCGCCGTGAAGCTGGAGGCCGGCAAGGCGGCGACGATCCGGGTCGTGGCGCCGTATCCGTTCGCCACGACGCTCGGGCTGGAGTTCGCCGCGGCGCGCCCGAAGGCGGTGACCGACGAGGGGAAAGCGCTTCCCGGAAGAATCGTCGTCACTCCGGAGCAGGAAAAAGCGCTGGTTCTCTACCGGTATCCGGACCTGGAGTTGACGCAATACGAGAGCGCGAAGCACGCGGGGGCGCCGAAGCTGGCGGTGTGGCGGGATCCCAGGGGCAAGGTCGTGGCCGCGCTTGAGATCCACGTCCGGAAGGATGCGAAGAAAGCGGAGGGCCTGAGCTTTCTCCACACGAACGGCCGGAAGACGATCGGGACGAGCCTGGTTCACGCAGAGGCAAAGAAGTGCTCGCCTTCGGAAGACCGGTGGGACTTCGTGATCTTCCGCGGGGCGGACGGAAGCGAGATTGCCGTGCCGTGGAAGCCGCTCGTGAAGAACGCCTCGTTCGCCGGGGTGTGCGGAATCGGGGCAGCGGGTCTGGACGTGGCGCAACTGGGGAGCGAAGCGCAGATCGGGTCGATCGCGGCGGACGGGACGGCGGATCTGGAGACCGTGAATGTCGAGCCGCCGAACTGGTCGATGGCGAACCCGACCGGCGGGTCGATGTCCTCGGGCGCGCCGGTGCAGTGCGAGTATTCCGGCACGCAGGCGCAGCGCTGGGAAATCCGGATCACGGACGACATGTCGTTCACGCCGTCCTCGGGCAGCGCGGGCGGCAAATACGCCTGCGGTACACTTCCCGCCGGAACGGGCGCGACGCAGCTGGGGACGCTTCACGCGCTGCGCGCGGGCCAGCACCAGTTCCTTTACGAGACGGAGACGCTTCAGAGCGACCCGGCGTCCGACGACCGCCTGACGACGTCCGACGGCCCGGTCTGCCCCGGCGACGCCGCTTCCGAAGCGACGGAAATCCTTTCGGACGCAGCCAATCCGTGCGCGTCGGAGGTCCCGGGCTGCGCGACGCGCCCGGTCGGATCGTTCGTGGAACTGGTCGTTCCGTGCACGGCGGCCGGGGGGACGGCGATTCACGCCGTTACGCAGAAGGACGAAGAGCCGGGGTTCGTGGCGGTGGCGTGCGACGGTCAGACGAGGGAGCGGGACACGGCCTTCGACGCGACGCCGGTGGACGAGTTCGAGACGACTCAGACGTGGATCGCGATCGACAACGGCGTCTTCATGTGTCCCCCTCCCGACGACCAGGAGGACATCGCGCTCGCTGCCGGAGAAGCCGGCTGCAACTGCCAGACCTGCCAGCTGATCGTGGTGAAAGGCGAAGCCATCCAGACGGGTTTGCCTGCCGGTGGATCCATGGAGCCTCTGGAGCGGGGGCTCGACCGCTTCCAGGAGCAGGAGTTCTCCGGCGCCGGAGGCGAGGCGCGAAGAAACGCGTTGATCGGGAACCCCTTCGGAAACGGAAGGTTGTACTCGGAAGATTCGCCCATTGGTCGCGGCGGCTTCATGCGCGTGGACCCGGCGATCCAGGCCGCGCGAAACTACGGACGGGCGATGGCCCAGGCGAATGCAGGCGGGCGATTCCACGTCCTGTTCTACGGCTCGCTGAATCGCCAGGGCTCGGGTGGCGCGACCGTTGTCCGGTCGGTGGGCGGCCAGCTGCGTGAAGAGGAGGGATTCCGAAACTCGCGGACTCCGGGGCCCATGAACCTCGAAACCCACTTTGCCAATTGCCACAAGTGGCACGAGATCCTCTTCATCTATCACGGCGGCAGCGGCGCCTTCGAGGCCGTCGCGGCCCAGTTTGCGCGCATGATCAAGACGCCGGTCCGCAAGATCGTGTTCTGGTCCTGCTGGGGCGCGGACAGGATCAGCGTCACGAGCCGGGAATTCAACGCCCTCAAGGACCACCTCATGAGCTCCCGCTGCAACTGCCCGGGCCGGCGCCCGCCGGTGCCGGTTCCGCCGGCCGCGCACGTCCACAGCACCTGCACGGTCTGTCCCCTGGAACCCGACCATTGTCCCTACGAAGGCACGACCATCATCACGGCGGGAACGCTCACCGTCGACGCCCGCGTCCGGGACTCCGACCCCCCAGGGTCCCGGGACCGCACGATCACCGTCCCTCTCGGCATCGACTTCCGCCCCGACCCGGCGCACCCCGGGGCCGGTCACTGGGTCTTCACTTCGCCCAACCGCAGGGTGCGCGTCATCACGATTTCACCGGAGGGCGTCGTCACCGAAAGCGAGCAAGAAGGGGGAACCGTCTTCGGCGGCGCTCCCCTCGAATCCGAACCCAGGCTCGCCCTCAGGTCGATCCAGCGCAACGCCGATTCGGTGACGGACCGCCTGAACCGCGCCCAGAAGGACGCGCTTGCCGAGAGGCTTGAACGCGTCTACGGAGGAGGTCACTGACCGGGGAATCGGGAAATCGAAACCACAGCGGCTCGGGTCGATGATGAACCCGATGCGCGACAGACTTTCCCGGAGTCAATCGCGGTCAATGACCGTGAGCGATCGAGTCGGCTCGAGCCGCGCAATTGAGTTCCAGGAAATGCGTTGCGCTGACAAAACGCGATCGACGCGGATACGCGCCGATATCACGCATTGCGGGGCAAGACCCCGAATCGCGACCTGAGTCGAGCCATTGCTTCACTCGAATGCAACGCCGGAAATTACCCGGCACGGCGAGGATCGGATGTAGGCGGATTCTGCGTTCACGACAGGTGGGAAGTCTGACTCATTTGAAACCGGATTCAAGATTCGCGCACAGATCCGAATCGGGTCCGCCCGCGTTGACTCTGTGGAAGCGCCCCGGTAGCCTGAACTGCATCGAGGGCACGCACCGCGCATGCAGAAATCACCCATGTCCGGATTTGGGACGACGCCCCGGGAGCCGCCGCGCCACGTGGGGCGCTATCGCCTCCTGACCCAGCTGGGGCAGGGAGGCATGGGAGTCGTGTTCGAGGCGGAGGATCCCGA
The DNA here is from genome assembly GCA_009773755.1 of Planctomycetota bacterium. GTDB lineage: Bacteria > Planctomycetota > MHYJ01 > WSZJ01 > WSZJ01 > WSZJ01. The sequence goes on from WSZJ01000080.1 coordinate 11,485, forward strand.
CCTCGGGCGGGATTCTCGCGGCTCGAATTTCCCTGGCCCGGACGCCCGGCGCCGAGGTCGTGCCTGCAATGGTCGACCTGATCGCCCGGATCGAACGGCTGAAGACTCCCGTTCTCGAATTGGAGGCGCGCGGGGTGGTCTGCGAGGCGCTCGCTCTTTCCGGAAAAACCGGCCAGGCAGCCGAGCAGCTTCAGACGCTCGCTGACCGGGCGAGCGCCATCGGACTCGCTCCCGCCGAGGCCGACGCCCGACTGCTCCTCGCCCGCCTGACCAAGGACGAGGCCCAGGCTCGTTCAGCGCAGTCCCTCGCCGGGAAGATCGGCGCGCCCCTTCGCCTGGCCCGCGCGGCACGACTCCGGGCGGATCTCTCCGGGCAATCGCCGGGTCCTGGAGCCGGGGAACAGGTGAAGGCCCAACTTCTGGAACGCGTGCCGCCCGAGTCGATCGAATCCGCCAGAGCCGCCTGGGGACAGGGTCCGCTGCCGATCTAACGCACGCTCCGAGAGGATCGAATGTAAAGGAACCGCACAGTTTTCGTGTCTCTGGAGGCATAGAATCACCGGGCGAAGCGGCACTTGCTTTGCGCTCGCTCTCGCTTCAACTCTGCCGGAGGTCCATCGCGATGCGGTCCCGCGCGTTCGCCGTCGTGCTCGTGCTGCTGCTGGCGGCCGCGCTGGCGCTGTGGCGACTGCGGACTCCCTTTGTGGCGAGCGGAGGAGGCGCGGGCTCAGCCTCCGAGCCGAAGCCGAGCAGCTCTTCGTCCGCCACAAATACCGCTTCGCCCGGGAAGGATCCCTTGCCTATCCCCGACCCGCCTTCCGGGCGGTGGCGCGGGTTGCGGCTGCTGGTGGCCGGCGCGGCCGCCGCGGACTCGGAGCATCCGTGGATCGAATACCTCCGGAAGCGTGAAGCAACGCGGGAGGAGTGGTCGCGTCCGAGCATCAATCTGGACCTTAAGGACACGCCGCTCTCGGACCTCCCCGGCGTGTTCTCCGCCGGCGCCGGACTGGCGGTCCGCGTCGATCCGCTCTGTGCTCCGCAGGACAAGACGATGACCTTCAAGATTTCCGAGCTCGCCGCGAACCAGGCGCTGGACCTGATCGTGAAGATGGCCGGCCTGCGACTCACGGTCGGCAACGACGGCGTGATGTGGGTCGTCGCGCCTGAAGGAAGGGCTGCCTGCGAGCCCGAATTCATCGAGGATCTCCGGCGCTGGGAAAACGCCGCCCGGCGCCGCGTCACTAGCGACGATTCAGACGTCACGTCTCCTGAGACGCTCAAGTCGTACGCGGCTCAACGAGAACGCGTCGAGATCGTCAACGTCCCCTTCCGCGACGCTCTGACAACGCTGAGCAATACCTTCGGCCTCCGGATCCTGATTCAGGCGAACGCGGGCACTGCGGATGCAACCGAGGCGCTTTGCAAAACCAGCGTGACGCTCGTTCAGGAGGCCGTGACGATGGAGGAAGCGCTGCGCGAAATCCTGACTCCCGTCGGCAAGGTGTGCGAACTCACCCGGAACAATGTCATCATCCGGTCACAGAGCGAGCTCGAAGAGGAACTGAAACGGCAACTGGAACATCAGAATGCGCGCCGCAAGCAGACCGCCGCGCTTCAGGCGGTCCGCAATCGCCTGATTCGCCTCGACGGCTCGCCCCTCACCGCTCAGGACATCGCCGTCGAGGCCGCGAAACAAGCCGGCATTGGCGTCATGCTCGATCCTCTTCTCTCCGCTTCGGCCGCGCGATGGGAAGCGGCGGAGGCGGAATTGACGCTCGGCGCGCTGATGGAAGCGCTCGCGACCGGGGCGAAGTGCGTCTGTGAGCTTCACGAGGCACGGTGGCCGGGCTTCGATCCGGAGGTCGAGGGCTGGACGCTCTGGCTGTTTTCCTCGCCGCCCGTTTTGCCGAAATAGGGCTACTCATGCAGGGCCCGATTCGAAGGACGTAACACCCTTCTTCGCACACATCTCGCGCATTCCGGCGATCCTGGTTGTGAAGGATGTTGAATCGCCGAGTTTGCGGAGGATTGCGGCAGCGGTGTCCCATGCCGAGCGCGCTTCGTCGAATCGATCGAGGGCCAGCAGCAGCATTGAGTAATCGCAAAGGTGCAGGCCCTCGAATCGCCGGTGGCCGACCTCCCGGTGAATGGCGAGAGCTTCTTCATAGGTGCGCTCGGCCTGCTCGACCCGCCCGGTCCCCTTGTATAAGCAGGCCAGACTTCCCAGCACGACACCCTCGTGACGCCGGTTGCCGATTTCGCGGTGGATTGCGAGCGCGCGCAGGGCCGTGCGCTCCGCCTCTCCGAGGCGTCCGGTTTCCGAGAGCAGGACGGCCATGTTTCCGAGCGCGACACCCTCGAATCGCCGGTTGCCGACTTCGAGGGAGATCGCGATTGCTTGCCCGTACGCGCGCTCGGCGCTCTCGTGCCGCCCGGTTTCCTTGTACAGGGCTGCCAGATTCCCCAGCACGACGCCCTCGGAACGCCGGTTGCCGACTTCGATGTGGATGGCGAGCGCCTGCTCGTAAGTGCGCTCCGCTTGCGCAACCCGCCCGGTCTCTTTGTACAGAATGGCAAGGTTTCCCAGCACCATGCCCTCGGAACGCCGGTTGCCGACTTCGCGGTGAATGGAGAGCGCCTGCGCGTAGGTGCGCTCGGCCGGCTCAACCCGCCCGGTTTCCCGGTAAAGGCTGGCCAGATTCGCCAGCGCAATGCCCTCGAGCCGCTTGTTGCCGACTTCGCGGTGGATCACGAGAGCCTGCCCGTAAGTGCGCTCCGCTTGCGCAACCCGCCCGGTCTCCTGAAATATGTTTGCCAGATTTGCCAGCGCCATGCCCTCGAGACGTCGGTCGCGAACTTCGCGATGGATTCCTAACACCTGCTCATAAGTGCGCTCGGACTGCTCGACCCGGCCCGTGTCCTTATACACGTCCGCCAGGCTTCCCAGCGCGACGCCCTCGAGACGCTGGTCGCCAACTTCGCGGGAAAGGGCGAGCACGCGCGCGAGAAGTAGTTCGGCGCTGCGGGGTCGACCTCCACTCCACGCGGCTTGAGCAGACCGGCGAAGCGACTCTACTTTCTCGATTCCCGAGACGAGTTCCGCGTATTGCCCCCACGCCGAGCGGGAGGCGTCGAACCGGAATTGCCGGTCCGAATGCTCCGCCGCTCGACGCAGGTAGAGCCTCCTCGCGGAGCGCAGAATCTGCAGGTCGACACTCACCGCATCCTCTTGCCCAAGGAGAGCAAGCCGGGCGTGTTCTGCGAGTTCTACTGCGAAAGGGTCCGACGGGTGCGACTTGAAGGCGGTCCCTTCCGCGGCGCGGAGCGGCGGTGGCTCCGGAGCCCTTCCGCCGGACACCTCTTCGATCAATACAAACGCCACCGCGTGCAAGTGCGCGCGAGCGCCGGGAAGCTGAAGCTGGTATGCGGCGTCGCGCAGAAGGGCGTGTCGGAACAGGTAAGCCTGCTCTGCCATGTGGTGTCCGGATGAGATCACGACATTATGCCCCTTGATGATGCGTCGACGTGAGCTTCGGCCAGCGTGCTCGCGTAGCATGGAACACGATGAGTCCGCTCAGCGAGCGCCGCACCGTGACCGTGCTCTTCGCCGGACTCCAGGATTTCGGGCCCCTGTCGTCCGGACGCTCACCCGAAGCCGTTCGTGACCTGCTGGACCGGTTGTTTCTCCGCTTCCGCAGCGCCGTTGAGAGCCTGGGAGGAACGGTTGACAAGTTCATAGACATGACCGTGATGGCCGTCTTCGGCGCCCCGGTCGCCCACGAGGACGATCCGGTGCGCGCGGTCCGCGCGGCATATGCGCTCAAGCGCGCGGCGGCGGAATTCGGGCAGGAATTCGGAGCCGTGCTGGAGATCCGCTGCGGGGTGAATTCCGGTGAAGTGCTCTGGGGCGAGCTTGCAGGCGAACGGGCAACGGCCATGGGCGACGTGGTCAATGTTGCGCAGCGGCTGAAGGTCGCCTCGGCGCCCGGCACCGTGCTGGTGTCGGATTCCGTCCAGCGCGCGGCGTCCGCGCACTTTCGCTTCCTCGGCCTCGACCCCATCCATGTCAAGGGAAGATCGGAGCCGGTCCGGGCCTGGCTGGCGGGAGGCGAGAGCCGGACGCGCACGGAGTTCCGGGAAGTCGCGGGCATCGCGACACCGCATGTCGGCCGGGAGCGCGAGCTGGAGGAACTGCTGACCGGCGCGCAGGCCCCGACCGGGCGATTTCTCGTGATCGAGGGCGACGCGGGAGTCGGCAAGAGCCGGCTTCTTGCCGAGGTCCGTCGTGCGTTTCGTGTCCGCAGTCCGGATTCGTTCGTGGCGCTCGCGCGTCCGCCGGAGGGCGGGAGCGCCCCGCTGGGGCCGTTCGCAGAATGGTTGCGGGAGTCCGCCGGAGGCTCGGGCGCTTCCGGCGAAAGTACCGCGGGCCTGCGAGACTACGTGCGTCGTGTCCTCGAGGACGCCGGTCACGAGCCGGCCGAAGCGGACCTCTCTGCGCGGCTGATCCTGCTTTCCATCGGCCGAGACCTCCCTGGGGCACAGCTCGTGGACATCGAACCCGGTCGCCGGGTCTCCGAGATCCATGCCTCCTGGGAACGCCTCCTTCGCGCCCGCGCCCGAGGAAGATGCCTGCTATTCTGCCTCGAGGACCTTCACGACGTCGACGAAGCGACTTGCGCGCTCCTCGCCCACCTCGCTTCCGTTCTGGGCGGCGGACCCGCCTGTGTCCTCGCCACATCCCGTCCGCCCGCGCCCGTAATTCCCGGCTTCGACGTCATGCACCTCCGCGAACTCTCCCGCGCGGACGCCCAGCGGCTCGCCCTTGGCATCTTCGCCCAGGATCTTTCTGCGGACCTGGCGACATTTCTGATCGAAAAGTCCGGAGGAAATCCTTTCTACCTTGAAGAGCTCTCGCGGTTCCTGCGCGAAGAACGCCTGATTGGAGAGTCGCCCGTCCGCCTGCTCGTGCCGCCGGAGCGAGTGCCCGACGGCCTTCAGGGGCTCCTCGTCGCCCGCCTCGATGCCCTGGGTGGCGGCGACAAGGAAGCGCTGAAGGGAGCCAGTATCCTGGGGAACGCGTTCTGGGTCCGGTTCCTTTCACGACTTCTGGCCCGCGATCTCGGTATGTCCATCCAGGAGGCGGAGCGCCGGCGGATTGTGGAGCCTGGACCGGTGTCGTCGCTTCCCGAAGACGAGGAGTTCGTATTCCGCCACGCGCTCCTCCGGGACGCCGCCTATTCCCTCGTGACGAAGAAAGAAAGGGCGCGGCTTCACGGTCTTGCAGCCGACCTTCTCCACGAACGCGCCGCGTCGGGGGGCCGGCGACTCCGCTCGATGTCCGCCTTCCATCGTTGGCAGGCCGGCCATCACGACGAGGCGCTTGAGGAGTGGCGGGGAATCGCGGAAGAGGCCGTCGCCGTGGGTTCGCTCCTGGAGGGCCTGACCTGGGCGCGCGAAGCGTCGTCCCGCGGCCGGAGTGCGCGCATCTCCCTGGTCGCCGCGCGCGCCTGCGCAGGGCTCGCGCGCTATCCGGAGGCGCTCGCCGAGGCGAAGGCCGCATCCGAGGCTGGGGACGCTTCGGCGGAGACCAGGGACGCCGCAGACGTGGAGACCCTGAGGGTCCTGCACATGCCATGGTGCTTCTGGACCTCGGGAATATTCCAGCCGCGCTGTCCGCCTCGGAGAGCGCCGCCGCCTTCCTGCCGTCGGACGCATCCGTCGCTTCGGCCCGCCTGCGGGCCCTCTCGCTGGAAGTGAGGGGACGGTGCGCCAGCGCCGGCGCGGACCTGAAAAACGCGGAGAGGCTTTTTGGCGAAGCGATGGAAATCCGTGAGCGCGCCGGCGATCGGCGGGGCGTCGCCGCGAACCTGCACAGCCGGGGGTCGGTGCGCCACCGGAGCGGGGACTACGAAGCGGCGCTGCGTGACTCGGAGGGTGCGCTTGGGATTGTCCGCGAGTCGGGAGACCGGCGCGGCGTGGCTACGTGCCTGCGGGCCGTGGGAGCGGTCCATGGGATGCGCGGCGACACCGCGCGCGCCGCCTCGGCGTACGGCGAGGCCATCGAAATCTTGAGGCAGATCCGCGACGAGTCCGGCGAGTCGGATGTCCTGAACAATCTCGGCGGGCTGCACTGGATGAAATCCGACTTCACCGCGGCCCAGGCCTGTCACGAGCAGGCTCTTACCCTGCGCAGGCGCGTCGGCGACCCCAATCGCATCGCCGACAGCCTCTACTACCTTGGGGCTGTCCATCACTCGCGCCGCGAACTCGAGAATGCCCACGGTTTTTACGACCAGGCACTCGCCATCTACCGGGAGACCGGCAACATCCGTGGCGCAGGTCGCTCGATCAGGTCGCTGGCCGCGACCCTGCTCGACCGCGGACTCCCGGACCTCGCCGCGGCCCTTCACGACGAAATGCTCGACCTGCAGCGGCGCGCCGGCGACCGGAGCGGACTGTGCATGACGCTTCACCATGTCGGAACGCTCGAGCACGCCCGAGGCCGATTTGCGGAAGCCTCCAGAGCCTTCGCTGATTCACGGGATCTGGCACGAGATCTCGGAGAACCCGACCTGGAAGCGGCGGCCAGCTTCGGTTTCGCATGTGTCGCCTGCGATGCGGATCCTGTCGGAAAAGCTCGCGACCTTCTGGAATCCGCGCGGATCGCCTTCCACGGTCTGGAGGCGGAGGACGATGAAGCGGAGGCGGAGGCCGCGCTCGCGGAGCTGGAGCGACTCGATGGCCGCATTGCGGAGGCCCTCGCCCATGCGGAGGCAGCAGGCGCGCGGACGCTGAAATCGCCTGACTCCATTGGGCGTGGGCGCGCCGTCCTGGCCCGGCTATCACTTCGCCAGCCGACAGAAGTGGAGGCCATCCGGGCCGAAGGGGAGGAACTTCTTCGACTGGCCGCCGCGCAGCACGACCGCGGGCTCGAGGCGCGCACCCTCGCACTACTGGCCCGTCTCGAAGTCTCGGGGGCCACCAGATTGGCCAGTTCCTCGGAGGTCCTCGCGGCCGGTTTCGTCCCTGTCCCCGACCGGCTCGCGGCCCTTCTCGATCACGCGCTTGCCCATCGGCGATGGGGTGAAGCGATTGAGGCGGATCGCGCGGCAGCCGCCGGCCTGGCCTTGGCGCTCGAGCATGGGGCTCTGGCCTGGGACACCCGGTTCCGGAAGCTGGTAGACCCTGCTTCGTCTCCCGACTCTTTGTCGTAGCGACATGCTGTCACTTCGAAGTCCGCTTCACAATCGCGGCCAGCGCTTCGACATATCGCTTGAACGCCGCGCGCCCCTTCCGCGTCACCACCGCTTCCGTCCGCGGCCGCCGGTCGACGAAGCTCTTCGCCACTTCCACGTACCCCGCCTGCTCGAGCGAGCGCAAGTGCACCGAAAGATTCCCGTCCGTCATCTCCAGGTGCCGCTTCAGCTCGACGAACGACATCGACCCCGCGGGAACGAGAAGCGACATGATTCCCAGACGCGCGCGCTCGTGGATGACGGGGTCGAGCTTATCGATCTTCAACGGGGTCGAAGTGGACGTGATCGTCATCGGGTTTCCGGGACTGGAGGAGAAGGAGGGTGCCGAGGAGGGCGTGAAGGCCGGGCCAGCGCTCGCCGCGATTCATCAGGGAGCGGATCATCTCCAGCCGTGCGTCGGCTTCGCGCGCCCTCACCGCTTCGATTCTACGCCGTCGATCGCCGGCCGGAGCGCTTCTACGCATAGCGACCGCGTCCCGGTGACGAACGGTCCTTCGCTGAGGAACGGCCTGAAGTTCCACGCCATCTGGGTGCCGACGGCGCTGACGAGGACGAGCCAGAGGGTGAGAAAGGTGCGCGGGACGGAAGTGCCTCCGGTGATGGCATGCAGCAGTTCGCGGATGGCGGCGAGGAGGCGTTCGGCGTAGAGAAGGGCGATGGCGAAGACGGCGAAGTGGAGGACGATGAGGAATCCCTCGGTGCCGGCGGAAACGGTGAAGAACCATGCGATGGGCGCGAAGGCGGCGAGGATCGTCGCGACGGCGGCGGTCATGAGAAAGACGAGTGAGACGGTCTGGCGGAAGTTCAGGGTGGAGCCGAGGATCGAGTTGAAGACGTAGAAAGTGGGGATGCAGAGCATGGCGGTGCCGAGGACGACGACGGGGAGTTTCAGACCCGCGTAGAGGATCTGGATCCCGGGCTGGTACATGCCGAGGACCGCACCATAGCCGGCGGTAAACAGCAGCGTCGCGAGGAACAGCGAGCAGAAGTAATCGCCAAGATTCCGCTCGCGCGCGATGTCGCTTCCGATCGTCGATCGGAACCTGAGCAGCGCGCCGACGACGGCAAGGCGGGAGAGGAGGCCGCCGCGCAGCACGTCGGAGTCAAAGTGCTGAGGGGCGGGTGAGGCGAACGGGACGGTGATCTCGGCCATGGCGCGTTCCTTGAGTGTGCTGGTCGGTTGACCAGACAGCGGGCTACGAGAAGAGGTTCTGGAGCACCCGGAAGATCGACTCGTAGAAGTTTCCGTGCAGGTTTTCCTTCAGGGGCAGGAAGCGGTCTGCCTTGAAGGTGTAGCTCACCCAGGGCTTGAGGAGCCAGGCCATCTGGGCGCCGGTGAACTGGTAGATGACGACCCACGTTGCCGTGAGCATGGGAGAAGCGAGTCGCGCGTGCAGCCGCGCGACGCCGGCGATGCCGCCGATTGCGACCGACGACGTCAGGACGAGAATCAGGAAGGCATACGAGGCCTGGTCCTGGCGGCGGCACGAGAACGACACGAAGGCGACGACAGGCGCGAGCCCGCCGAGGGCCGCGGCGGTGAGGGCGACGGCCTCACTGGCGGCCCTGAGGGATTCGCCGGCGGGGAGGCGGGAAGCGGCGAGCACGTGGAGGGCGGCGAAGGAGATTCCGAGGGTCGAGAGGAAGTAGAGCGGCATCTTCACGGCGGCGTAGAAGACCTGCATTCCTCCGGTGTAGGAGCCGACGGCTGCGCCAAAGGCGGCGGAGCAGGCGGCGGCGAGGAGGAGAAGAAGGGGGGCGGGAAGGGCTGCGGCGCGGCCCCGGAGGAGCGCGAAGAGCGCGGAGTGGGGGGACTGGACGGCGATTGCACTTTGCATCACAAAGTACTTTATGACATTCCAGGCGGGAGTCAAGGGCGCTTCCGCGAATTTCTTCGACCCGCGGGACGGCCGGGCTTGAGTCGCGCTTCCGCTCCGGCCCGGGAAACTCTTTTCATTTCAGGGGGCCTGATTGTGGAATAATGGACGAGCCTGAAACGTATTCCAGCCAAGGGCTTCAACTGTCAACCGGCCGTCACTTCATAGGGAGGGTTTCGATGCGAAAGTTCTGTACGGCGCTCTGCGTCTGCGCGTTCGCGCTCGGCGCCGTCGCGGACGGCAAGAAGGCCGGCAAGGCGGCGCCGGCGGGGTACGCCTGGGAAACGAACTACGAGCAGGCGAAGCTGAAAGCCGCGGCGGAAGGAAAGCTGCTCTACATCGAGTTCTGGAAGGAAGGCTGACCCCCGTGCGCCAAGATGGATACGGTCACGTATCCCTCGGACCTGGTTAAGAAGTTCCTAGAGCCGCTGGTGGTGATGTACGTCAATCCGACCGCCGGCAAGGAAAACCAGAAGCTGGGCGCGCAGTTCGACGTCAATTCGTATCCGCGACTCGTGGTCGTGACGCCGAAGGGCGACACCCTGATCGAGATCAAGGGCGGCCTGACGAGCCCGGAGGACTTCGTCGGCGGCCTCGTCAACGGCTGGTGGAACCTGTACGTGGATGCGCAGAATGCCAAGCCGCAGAACGTCCCGGTCATGGCCAAGAACGTCTGGCTGCTGACGACCTGGTTCCCGCACTGCGAAGCAGGTCGGAAAGCTGCCGAGACGAAAAAGCAGTTCGAGAGCAACGCCGAATTCAAGGCGGTCTGGGAACCGCTCCAGAAAGCCCACGAGTGCGAGATGCTCGCGGCAAAGGCGGACGCGGAGCTGAAGCTGGGCAAGAAGAAGGAAGCGATCGAAACCTACAAGGCTCTGCTTGCCGGGCATGAAGGCACGAAGGAAGCGGAGAACGCGGCGAAGACGTTGAAGAAGCTGGGGGTGAAGCTGGACGCGCCCCCCGCGGAGAAGAAATAGGCGAAAGGAATTCCTGCCCCGGCGGGCCAACCGCCGGGGCTTTTTTTTTGGCGGAGGCTGCGGAGGCTGCGGAGGCTGCGGAGGCTGCGGAGGCTGCGGAGGCTGCGGAGGCTGCGGAGGCTGCGGAGGCTGCGGAG
>WSZJ01000081.1 GCA_009773755.1 Planctomycetota bacterium
CATCGCCGACACGATCGCCTCTTCGACTTCCGCCCCGTTGAATCCCTTCGCCGCAGCCGCCAGCGCCTTCAGGTCGAAGCGCGACGGATCCCGGCGCCGCTTCGTGATGTGAATCCGGAAGATCTCCTCGCGCTCGGCCGCCGAGGGGAGATCGAGGAAGAAAATCTCGTCGAAGCGTCCCTTGCGGAGCAGCTCGGGCGGCAGATCGGCGATGCGGTTCGCGGTGGCGATGACGAACACGGCTTTCGTCTTCTCCTGCATCCACGTCAGGAACGTCGAGAACACGCGGAGCGAAGCGCCCGCGTCGGAGTTGCCCCCGCTCTTCATGCCCGCGAACCCCTTCTCAATCTCGTCGAGCCAGAGCACGACGGGGGCGAGACCTTCGGCGGTGAGGATCGCCTTGCGCATGTTCGCCTCGGAGGCGCCGATGTAGCTGGAAAAGAGGGAGCCGATGTCGAGACGCAGGAGCGGCAGCTTCCAGGTCGCCGCGATCGCCTTCGCGGAGAGGCTCTTGCCGCACCCCTGCACGCCGAGGAGCAGACAGCCTTTAGGTTGAGGGAGGCCGTAGGTCCGGGCGCGCTCGCTGAAGGCGTCTTTCCGGGAAGCGAGCCACTTCTTCAGACTCTCGAGGCCTCCGACGCTCGACATCGATTCCTGGTGCTCGAAGAACTCGAGGATGCCGGCCTTGCGCAGCACCTGTTTTTTTTCCGCGAGGATGAGCGGCAGGTCCTGTGCGTTGAATTTTCGGTCGTTCACGGCGGCGCGGGCGAAGACGTTGGAAGCCTGGGACTCGGTGAGTCCCTGGGCGGCGCGGGCGACGCGCTCGAAGAGGTCCTTGTCTTCGGAGACGGCGATGCGGCCGTCGGTCTTGACGGAATTGAGGAAGGCCTTGAGGAGATCGGCGAGTTCCTTCTCGTCGGGGAGAGGGATGTCGACGACGGTGACGTCGCGCTCGATTTCCTCGGGGATTTTCAGGACAGGCGAGACGAGGATCAACGTCTTGAACGACTTCTTGAGGTTCATGATGACGTCTCGCAGGCGGCGCACGACGGCGGGCTCGTCAAGGTAGGGATGGAAATCGTGAAGGACGAACAGCGCGCGCTCAGCGGAGTTGAGAACGAAATCGAGGGCGCCCGCGGGGGTCTTCGTCGCGGGCGACTGTGCGTTCGACTCACCGAAGTCGACCGGGCTGGCAAGCATCGGTTTCGGCCCGTCGAGGAGGTCCTGCTCGATGTGCGCGGCGTCGAAGCCGCCGGAGCACGTCCACGAATAGACCTTTTTCTGCAGATCGGCGGCGATCCGGCCGATCATCCGTTCGACACGCTCCTCTTCCCCCGAGACGAGGTACAGCACGGGGTACCGGGCGCGGATGTAGACTTTCAGGTCTTCGCGAAGCGTCTCGATCATCGGGTGCGTCCTTTCGCAATCCCCGGGCCGCAGCGCCCGATACGCAAGTGATTACCATAGAAGGGGTTGCGAATCAATGATGGAGGCGGGAGCGTGCGTGAGTGCACGAAGGGGGCCGCGGCGAACGATTCAAAGACAATTTCTACAATATTTTCAACGGCAACACTTGACGCTACCGCTATTATATATTATGATTGAAATGCCATGAACGAACTCCCTTCCTCTCAACACCTCTCGCCAACCCCCGGAATCCGCCGAAAGGCGCTCGCAGACTGGTTCATGGAAACCAGCAGCCTCGTCCTTGTCTTCCTGCTGGGTGAACCTGCCCTTCGTCATTTCATCACTTCGCCCGACTCCGCCGCAAAGCCCATCAGCTTCTGGTACTATTTCGTGGTCGGAACATTCGCGTTCGCCGCCTTCGCCACCGGAATGAGGCTGCACCGTGACTCTTGAGATCCAGACTTTGATTACCGCGACACTCGGGCTCGCCGTGCCGCTGACGGCCTGGGCGATTATCGTCTGGCAGGAAAAACGCGACGCACGTCGGCAGCGCGAACAGGAGTCCGCGCGCAAGTCCGATTCAGTCTGACACGGATCAGCGCCCCAGCGCCTCCAGCGCTTCCTTCGCTTCTTTTTCCCTCGGGTGGCCGGGAAAGTGGTCGATGAAGAGCTTCAGCATGGCGCGGGCACGGACGGAATCGCCGCGTTCGCGAAAAATTCCCGCAAGCCGGATCATCTCCTCGGGCCGCTGCTGCTGGACCGGTCCTGATGCGAGAGCTGTCTCGACCTGCGCCAGGATCTCTTCCCAGGTCGGTGTCTCCGCCCTCGCGCAGAGAGTCTCCGCAATCTCGACAGATGCGCCGATTCTGACATCGACTTCGGCGGACTGAAGCGCCGCGCGCGCGTCGTCCAGCGCTTCATCCAGCCGGCCGGCGAGCCGCCTCGCCGTGGCGCGGCGGAGGCGGATTCTCAGGGCGCCGGGGGCGAGCTCGAGGCTGCGGGTGAAATCGCTATCGGCTCCCTTGAAGTCGCTCGCCCAGAGGCGAGCCTCGGCGCGGGCCTGGAGTGCGAGCAGGTTGTCCTTAGAGGATGAGAGAACGGCCTCGGCGTCCTGCGCGGCGCCTGCCGCGTCCCCTGCGGAGAGTCGAGAGGACGAGCGGTTGAGACGCGCCGGCTGATACGCGCCGTCCAGCGCGACGGCGGCGTCGAAGTCGGCAAGCGCGCCCTTCGCGTCGCCGGAGAGGCCTTTCGCGACTCCACGCAGGTTTCGGTGCGACGCGGAAAGCGCATTCGCTTGCACCGAGCGGTCCAGGTCCGCGAGCGCGCCGGGAATGTCCGCAGGCGAAGAAACCAGGCGGATGTACGCCCGCAACGCCAGCGCGTCGTCCCGGAACGGGCTCAGCTCGATCACCTTGTCGAGGTCGGCGAGCGCTTCCGGCAGCTTCGCCGCAAGAAAGGCGAGAGCGGCGCGGGCGTGAAGAGGCATCCAGTCGCGGCCGGGGGGCGGGGTGAGAGAAGCGGCGCGCGCGAGGTCGTCGGCTGCGGCGAGCTGGCGCTCGCGGGCAAGCCGGGCCGCGGCGGTCGGTTCGCCGGTGGCGAAGGGCTCGGCCTGCGCGGCGAGCCTGGCCTCGATAAAGAGGTCGAGGCGCGCGAACGCGAGTTCGTAAACCGCTTCAGCGTGATTTCCCGCGCGCGCCAGGTCCGAGAGGGCGCCGTCGCGTTCGCCGCGCAGGCGCCGGGCTCTTCCCCGCCCCGCAAACGCTTCCACGCAATCCTCGTCGGCCGCAAGCGCCTTGCCGAAGGCCTCGACAGCGCGAGCCAGCGCGGCGCGCAGGTCGTCGGCGCGCTTGTGCATCATGCAGAGTTCCGCGATGTCGAGCTGTTCGCGGCCTGACCGGACCCATTCGGCGGCCCTGGCGCGCTTCGCCGCCGTGGCCTCCATTTCCTTCCGGCGTTCTTCGTTCCGTTCCGCCAGCCGCACGCGCTCCCGTGCGCCCGCGATCCAGACCGAGAAGGTCGCGAGGAACCCGAGAATCGCGACAGTTCCCGCGCCGGCCAGGGCCGGGTGCAGCCGGGCCCACATGGACGCGCGCTCCGCGGCGCCGGGAGGCTTCGCGACGATCGCCGATCCGCCGAGATGGCGGTCGAGGTCGGCCGCGAATTCCTCGGCGGACTGGTAGCGGCGAAGGGGGGCCTTCGCGAGCGCCTTGAGGCAGATCGTTTCCACGTCTTTCGGGACGTCGGGATTGTGCTTGCGCGGCGGGACCGGCGGCTCCGCGAGAACGGCGAGAACCGTTTTGACGGAGTCGGTTTTCTCGAACGGCGGCTTGTCGGTCAGCAGGTAGTACAGCACCGCGCCAAGCGAGAATACGTCGCTGCGCCCGTCGATGGCGTCCGGGTCGCCCTGCGCCTGCTCGGGGCTCATGAAATTCGGCGTCCCCATGATCGTCCCGCTCTGCGTCAGGTTGCGCGAGTCGCCCAGATGCTTGGCCAGCCCGAAATCCATGAGCATCGGGTGGCCGTCGAGCGAGAGCACGATGTTGGACGGCTTGATGTCCCGGTGAACAACCTTCAGACCGTGCGCGTAGTGGAGCGCCCGCGCGACGTCCCGCACGATCTCGAGCCTCCTCCGAAGCGGCACCTCCGGCATCCGCCGTTCCAGCGAACGCCCCTTCACGAACTCCATCGTGAAATATGCCCGCCCGTCTTCCGTCCCCGTCTCGTACACCGGCACGATGTTGGGATGCTTCAGCTTCGCGGCCGCGCGGGATTCCCGGCGGAAGCGCTCCATCTCAAGTGGCGAGGTCTCCGTGGAGATCAGCATTTTGAGAGCGACCTCGCGGCCGAGGTCGTTGTCGCGCGCGAGGTAGACGACGCCCATGCCGCCTCGGCCGAGTTCGCGGAGAAGGGTGAACTTGCCGAAGCGCTTTCCGCCTTCGCGGGATTCCTGCACGGGGCGCGAGTCGGCGGGGGGCATGGAGGGAAGGTGGTAACACGGCGGAGCGCTGTTGGCGAGAGGCGGATGTTAGACTTCGCGGCAACCCGAAGGCGGAGAGGCACGATGAAGCTGAGATTCCTGGCGAGCGTCTGCTGCGCGGCCGCGCTGGCGGCGTGCGACCAGGTGAAAGAGATTCCGAATCCCCTTGGCGGAAACAAGGGCGGCGCTGAAACCGCTTCCCCGACCGCAACCATCGACGCCTACAAAGCCGCGATCGCTTCGCAGGACTGGCAGAAGATGTACGGCCTGCTGTCGGCGGAGTTTCAGAAGCAGGCGCTGGCGGAGGTGGAGGAGCTGAAGCGGGACCTGGCCGGGGGGGATGCGGACAAGAAGAAAGCCGCGGTCAGAAGGATCCAGGATCGCGGGATGAAGCCGGAGCAGTTCGCGCAGGGAGACGCCGCAAAGCTCGCGGCGGAGTGGGTGGGGATGGAAGCCATGAAAGGGAGCGCGAGGCTTCCGAAGGTGATCAAGGAGACGAAGTCGATCAAGCTGGACGGCGCGAAGGCCTCCGTCGAGTACTTCGATCCGGAGTGGAAGTCGGGGACGATCCGGTTCGTGAAGGAGAACGCGATGTGGCGATTCGCGCCCTGACTTCGTGGTTCGACACGCTTGATTCAGCACGAGCCGGCTGACTCAACGCATGGTGACGCGCCAGACCTTGAAGAATCCGGTATCCGCGACCGGCGACAGGTCGACGGCGCCGAGCATGCGGACGGCGCTGCGGGCGGACGATTCGTCCGTCGCAATGACCGCGACAACGGCGCTTCGCGCACTCGCGAGCCCCCGGGCGGTCGGCGCGAAGGTGCCGGAATAACGCACATCGAGCGCGGGGAAGGCGCGGGCGGCGCGGGTGAGCGCGAGCAGGTCGGCGTCGTCGGTGAGGGCGAGCACGGTCCCACCGTTCCCTGCATCGGCGGCCGATTCGAGCGCAAGGTCCGGCCGGAACCCGCGGTGGAAGTACTGCAGATACAGGGAATGCGGACGAGTTCCGGGAAGCGGCGCCTTTGCGGCCGCTTCGCGCGCCAGCCCGATCACGAACGCCGCCGCCGCCAAAGCGACTCCGGCGCGGTGGACCGGCACGGCACGGAATCCGGCGATCGCCTCGCGACAGAGAATCGCGATGGCTGCGCAGAACAGGGGAAGCGCCGGGACAAGGACGCGAGGGTAGGGCGCGTGCGGCAGGAGCACGGCCGTGGCAAGGGCCGCGGCGGCGACCGCGAGGATGAGTCCGAGCTTCGCGCCGACCCCCGGCGCGGGGTTGACGCGCATCCGCTTCAGCAGGGCCGCCAGGCCGATCGCGGCGGCGGGGACGAGCCAGCCGAGGTCTTTGGCGAGCGAAATGATCCACTCGAGGGTAAATTCGATACGGGTAACGCGCGGCGCAAAACCGGCGGCTTGGGCGCCCAGCTGCGGCAGAACGGCGGCATAGAAGAGCGCGCCCGCAAGCGGCGCGAGCGCGAAGACCGCCGCCTCCGCGCGCTTCCCCCTGCGGAACGCGTGCCACGCCGCCCACGCGCCGAGGGCGAGCGCCGGGAAGACGTTGGTCGGCACGATCCCGACTGAAATCGCGGCGCAGGCCGCGAAGAGGGCCAGGAGCGCGGCGCGGGGGCTCTCGATCCACGCCACGGCCGCCCAGAGGGCCCCCGCGAGAGGAAGCCAGGAGGGCCCGTACCCGCGAAGTTGAAGCGCGAAGTTCTGCGTCACGTGAAGCGATGCGAACAGGCACCCCGCCGCCGCTCCAAACGCGCTTCCCGCCATCCTGCGGACCGCCGCGGCGAGAACGCCGGCCGAAAGGGCGAAGCAAAGCGCGGGAAGGAGCCGGAGCGAGAGAAGCGATTCGTCTCCGGGCGTGCAGTCGCGCCAGAGCGCGAGCGCTGCGCTGAAAAGGACGTGATTGTTCGGGGCGTGGTAGTCGGTCAGCGCCTTCCCGACGGAGGTCGCGAATACGTTGAGGGTGTAGACCTCGTCGTGCCAGGGGAGGTCCGCGAACCGCTCGCGCGCGATCGCCAGCGCCGCGAGCGCCGGGAGAACCACGGGCGCCCACCGCTTCAGCGTCGAAGCGGGCTCCGGGGCGCTATTGCCCGCGGCCGCGACGCTACGTTCCTTCCTGCCAACTGGAGATGTACTTCTTCTGCTCGGGCGTGAGGACATCGATCTCGATCCCCATCGAGGAGAGCTTCAGGTTGGAGACGAAATCCTCAACTTCGAGCGGCACGTCGTGCACTTTCGCGGCGAGTTTTCCCTGCTGCTTCGTCATGTATTCCGTGCCCAGCGCCTGCGTCGCGAAGCTCATGTCCATGACGGCCGCCGGATGTCCCTCGGCCGCGGCGAGGTTGACCAGCCGGCCTTCGGCGAGCACGAAGATCGCCTTCCCGTCCTTCATGCGGAATTCGTCGACGTTCGGGCGCACCTGGCGCTTTACCTCGACCGCTGTCTTCTCAAGCGTCGCGAGGTCGATCTCGACATTGAAGTGCCCGCTGTTCGCGAGGATCGCGCCGTCCTTCATCACCGCGAAGTGCTCCTTCGCGAGCACGTTGATGTCCCCCGTCAGCGTGCAGAACACGTCTCCGATCGCCGCCGCTTTCTTCATCGTCATCACTTCGAAACCATCCATCGCCGCTTCCAGCGCCTTGATCGGGTTGATTTCCGTCACGACGACGCGCGCGCCGAGGCCGCGGGCGCGGCTGGCGAATCCGCGGCCGCACCAGCCGTAGCCGGCGACGACGATGATGCGGCCGGCGAAGAGGAAATTGGTCGCGCGGATGATGCCGTCGACGGTGGACTGGCCGGTGCCGTAGCGGTTGTCGAAGAGGTACTTGGTCTGGGCGTCGTTGACGGCGAGCACGGGGTATTTAAGAGCGCCGTCGGCGGCCATGGCGCGGAGCCGCTGGATGCCGGTCGTCGTTTCCTCCATCCCGCCCCAGACGCCCTTGAGGAGTTCCTTGCGGTCGTTATGAAGCGCCGTGAGCAGGTCGGCGCCGTCGTCGAGCGTGAGGTGGGGCTTCAGGTCGAGCGCCTGGTGAATGTGCTTGTAGTAGACGTCCTTGTTTTCGCCGCGCCGCGCGAAAGTCGCGATTCCATACTCGGCGACGAGCGCCGCTGCGGTTTCGTCCTGGGTTGAGAGCGGATTCGAAGCGCAGATGGTGACCTCCGCGCCGCCCGCGACGATCGTCCGCATGAGGTTCGCGGTCTCCGTAGTCACGTGCAGGCAGGCCGCGACGCGCACGCCCTTGAGCGGCTTCTCTTTCAGGAACCGCTCGCGGATTGCCCGCAAAACGGGCATCTGCTTCTCGGCCCACTCGATCTTCTGCCTTCCGGCCTTGGCGAGCCCGAGGTCGGTCACGTCGTGCTTCACGGCGGTCTGCGAAGCCGCCTTTGCGGGCGCGGCGGCCATCTTCGTCGGCATTTTCTTTTCCCTCATCGCTGTTCCTGGTTCACGCGCTCACGGAACGACAAATCCCAACTCCAACTCCAACCCCAACCCCAAAACGACCAGCACATTGGGATTTGGGGTTGGAGTTGGAGTTGGGATTTGTCCTCGCAGTTCCCCGGTTAAACCCTCACAGCCGCCTTACCGGCCTTTTTTTTTCCAACCCCTGCAATCTCCGCGAGCCGTTCCGCCATGTCCGTCTGCTCCCACGACCGCGACTCGTCCTTGATCCCGAAATGCCCGTACCGCGCCGTCGCCTTGTAGATCGGCCGGCGAAGGCGGAAGCGCTCGATCATCGCCCCCGGGCTGAACTTGAACAGATCCTTGTTCTCGAGGATCTCGCGGATTTTTTCTTCGCTGATCTTCCCCGTCCCGAACGTGTTCACGTACACGCTGAGCGGTTCACTGACGCCGATCGCGTAGCTCAGCTGAATCTCGACGCGATCCGCAAGCCCAGCCGCGACGACGTTCTTCGCCGCATGCCGCGCCGCGTACGCCGCCGTGCGGTCGACCTTGGTCGGGTCCTTGCCGCTGAACGCCCCGCCGCCGTGCCGCCCCATCCCGCCGTACGTGTCGCAGATGATCTTGCGCCCCGTCAGCCCGCAATCCGCCTGCGGCCCGCCGTCCACGAACCGCCCCGTCGGGTTGATGTAGTACTTCGTCTTCCTGTCCAGAAGCTCGGCCGGAATCACGTGCTTCGCAATCGATTCGATCGCGTCCGGCGTCAGCGTCTTCTTCACGTCCACGTCCGGAGAATGCTGAAGCGACAGCACCACCGTGTCGATCCGCACCGGCACTTCCCCGTCGTATTCGACCGTCACCTGGCTCTTCGCGTCCGGCCGCAGGTACTTCATGATCCCCGCTTCACGCACCTCGGCGGCGCGGTTCATCAGCTTGCGCGCCAGCAGGATCGGCATCGGCATCAGCTCCGGCGTCTCGCTGCAGGCGTACCCGAACATGATTCCCTGGTCGCCGGCGCCGAGTTCCTTCCCCTTCTTCTCGTCGACGCCCAGCGAAATGTCCGCGCTCTGCGGCTCCAGGCACGTCAGCACCCCGACGCTGAAACAATTGAACGCGCTCGTCGGATCCGTGTACCCGATCTCCTTCACCACCTGCTTCACCAGCTTCGGCACTTCCACGTACCCGCGCGTCCGGATCTCACCCGCCACGATCGCCAGCCCGCTCTTCAGCATCGTCTCGCAAGCCACCCGCGAGTGCGGATCCTGCTCCAGCAGGTTGTCGAGCACGGCGTCGGAAATCTGGTCCGCGACCTTGTCAGGATGGCCGAGCGAAACGGCTTCAGACGTGAACTGCCGAAGGGCTTTCGCCATGGCGTAGGGCTCCTTGCCTGAAAGTGAAGAGCCCCGGATTGTAGCGAGGGGTGGGCGGGATGGGCGAGGATTTTGGCCACTACCCAAGCCTCTCGATTGAGTCCGGTGGGCAGGTGGGCAGGTGGCAGGAGGTAGTTGGTAGGAGGTAGGAACGACTTCCCAGGAGGGGGGCTTTACTACCCACTACCGACTACCAACTGCGCCCTTTCGCCAGCCACCGCGGTACAAAGCGAGGCCTCACTACCCGTACCGGACGAACTGCATGGCGGCGAAGAGGATCCGCGCCGCAAGCAGGGCTTCCATGAGATCCCCGGCGGACTCCTCCAGCGCCTTCCAGGCGTCGGCGTCCGCGAGCGCTTTGCCCATTTCCGGCGGCGCCTTCGAGGACTCGATCAGCTTTTTCCCGCCCCACGGCTCGCGCGCAGGGATGAACCAGGGCGTGAGCGCGCTCGTGCCGAAAAGGAACGACATGACGCCCGCCGACTTGAGCGACGCGGGGACGTAGCCGAGAAAGCGGTCGCCTTTCGTCGCGCCGAGCAGCACGTACCCCGCCTTTCCGCGGGACTTCTCCATCGTCACGACCGGCTTCCCTTCCACCACGATCGCCGGCTCATCCAGGTGAACGCGCACGGAATCGTCTTCCCCCGTGCCGAACGCGACCCTGTCGTTGGAGAACTCGCTCCAGAAATCCACCTCGCGCATCGACACGCGCAGCTCACCGCGCGCTTCCGGCGCGAACGCCCCCTGCGTCTCGAGCTCGCACCGGCCATTGCCGAGCATCGTGGCCTTGCCGCCCTCGGCGAACCCGGAATCGAGCCGCCCCCCCGAGACCTCGACGAACTTCGCAGTCCACTCGACCTTCTTGTAGGCCGAGGTGCCGAATTGTTCTTTCTGGAGGAAGAGGCGTGACCAGTTCATGGGCGGGACAGGATAACGGGCGCGGCGTGAACGCGCATCCACCTTCGAGGCGAAGTGGCGCGGATGGTATTCTCGCGCCAATTCCTTGGCGGAGGTATTGCCATGCGTCTCGCCCCCGGCCGACTGGCGCCTGCGCTTTTCCTCTCCATGCTCGCGGCCGCGTCCCTTGCGGAGGACCCGCCTCCTCCGCCGAAACCACGTGCGCTGACCGATATCGAGAAGAAGGTCCTCGACAAGGTGAATTCCTACCGGAAGGCCGCGGGTCTCAAAGACGTGTCGATGGACGTAGAACTGAGCGGTGCGTGCCAGAAGCACGCCGACTACCTGGTGACGAACTACACGCGGCAGAAGAGCGAGGGCAAGACAGGCGTAGACGAAATCGAGGGGCGCGCGGGATTCACGAAGGAGGGGCAAAAGGCGGGGCTCTCGAGCGCCGTGCACTACGTGGAACCTGTTCTATCCGTCGAGGAGTTGATGGGGACGTTTGGCAACCGCGTAGCGTTCTTGCAGGCAAATCTCGAGAGAATCGGCCTCGGGGTGGCGAACGGATCGAACCCGGCCTGGTACGTCGTGATCGACACCCGGTCCGGCCTGACCGGTGCGTGGGCAGATCCCTTCGTCCTCTACCCAGGCGACAAGCAGATGAACGTTCCGCCTCTGATGAAGCCCGGGAGCCAGAATCCCATTCCCGCCGACAAGGACGGCCGCGCCGGTTTCCCCATCACTGTCTGCTTCAAGCGCAGCGACACGATTGCGAACGCGAAGGGGACACTGAAGGACGCCAAGGGCAAGGAAGTCGCGATTTGGCTTGTCGCGCCAGAGACTTCCGCAGAGGCGAAGGAACTCAGGACGATCGGAATCATCGCGCAGGATCCACTGGATCGCGGGGTCACCTATACGGCTTGGTTTGAGGCGGACGTAAACGGCGCGAAATTGTCGAAGACATGGACGTTTTCGACGGGCAAGAAGTGAACAGGGGCGCTTCGAGCGCCTTTACATTCATCGCGCTTATCGCCGCGATCTCCATCACCGTGGCGGAAGACCCCAAGCCCGTCCCGAAGCCGCGGGCCCTGACGGACTGGGAGAAGAAGGTTGTCGACAAGATCAACGGCTACCGCAAGGCAGCCGGGGTGAAGGAAGTCTCGGTGAGTGTTGAGTTGAGCAACGGGTGCCAGAAGCACGCCGATTACCTGGTGAAAAACTACGTCGAGCAGAAGAGCGAGGGCGCAACGGGCAACGACGAGATCGACGCCCGCCCGGGGTATACGCCGGAAGGCAAGAAAGCGGGAGCGGTCAGCGATATCAACTACATCGAGCCGCTCCGGGCCGTCGACGAGTCGATGGAATCGGTTTTCCAGCGCGCCGCGATGCTGCAGCCGGACCTCGAGAAGATCGGCATCGGCGTGGCGTGCCCGAACAAGAACTGGTACGTGGTGATCGACGTCAAATCGGGATTAACGGCCGAGTCGCCGGCGCCGTTTGTCGTCTATCCAGGCGACAAACAGGCCGCCGTTCCGCTTCAGTACAAGCCGGAAGGCCGTAACGCGATTCCCGACGACAAGGACGCGCGCGCCGGATATCCCGTGACCGTCACGTTCCGGCATCTCGACACGGTCGAGAGCATCAAGGGGACGCTCAAGGACGTCCGCGGCAAGGAGGTTCCGGTCTGGCTCGTCACGCCGGACACCATCGCGGACGCCAAGCACCTGAAGTCGATCGCGATCATCGCGCAGGATCCGCTGGAGCGCTCGACGACGTACACAGCGTGGTTCGAGGCGGAAGTGAACGGCGAGAAGGCGACGAAGACGTGGACGTTTACGACCGGGAAGAAGTAGCGCGGCCCGTCCTCACTTCCGAGGGCGCTCCCCGATCTCCCGGATGACCTGCTCATAAATCGCGGTAGCCCGGTTCGTCTGGCCCCAGTTCGTGTCCCAGGTGGTGTTTTCTCCGTTGTCGAGCACCCAGTCCACGAATTGCCCGCGTTCGTCGAAGACGTAGCAAGTGCTCCCCGACGGAAGTGTCCAGATCGGCATGGGTCGTCTCGCCTCGTACATCGGCCCGCGGAAAGTCCTGAAGGTATTCCACTCGTGGTCACCGGAACCGTTCATCGCCCGTTCAAATTCAGCCACTGTCGCGAAGCGTCCGTTGGGTTCCCGGGATGTCACCACCCATAAGTGAAGAAGAAGGTGAAGCGCAAGCCCCGCGAATCCGACTCCGAAAGCCAGCAACAGCCTGGTTGACGTCCTTCGGGGCAAGGTCTGGGGTGCTGTGACGTCATTTTGTCACGGCAATGGCCGCTTCAAGCGCCGCTATGTTTCGACCTGTTGCCCCGGACTTCCCCTGAAGTGCCTGATGACCCCGTCCGGCCAATGCGGAAGCAGCGGCGGGATCCTCGAGGAGCTTCGTAAGCGCGGGCAGCAGAGCCTTGTCGTCCGGGACCTGAACGCATCCCTCGACAGACTTCAGCAGCGCCTCCGCTTCCCTGAAATTTTCCATGTGCGGCCCGAAGACGACAGGCCTTCCCATCGCAGCCGGCTCCATGATGTTCTGGCCGCCGCGGGAAGTGAGGGAGCCGCCGACGTAGGCGACGGTGGCGAGGCCCCACAGGGTGCGGAGGTCGCCGACGGTGTCCACGATGACGACTGCGTCAGGGGGCGGCGTCTTGAGGACGTCGATTTCGGTCTTGCGGATCGTCTCGAAACCGGCTTCGGCCGCGAAGCGGGCGACCTCGGCGCCGCGTTCCGGGTGGCGCGGCACGAGGATCAGCCGCAGTTCGGGCCTCACCGCGCGGAGTTCCTCGAAAGCGTGCAGCAGGATCTTCTCCTCGGGGTCGTGCGTGCTGCCGCCGACGAGGATCGGCGCGTCGGGCGCGATGCCGAGCTTCGCGGCCAGCGCGGACTTCGCCTCCGCGGTCGGCGCTTCGGGAAGACCGTCGAGCTTCATGTTCCCGGTGACGGAAACGCGATCGGGTTCGAAACCCGCGGCTATCGCCCGCGTCGCGTACTCCCCGGTCTGGGCGAGGAAGCGAGTCACGGAGCGGAAGGCGCCGCGCATCGGGAGTTTCGCGTAGCGGCGCGCGCTCCGCGCGCTGATCCTCCCGTTGATGACGACGACCGGAACCCCACGGCGGCGGCAGGCGCGGACGAAGTTGGGCCAGACTTCGAGCTCGACGAGAGCGACAGCGGTCGGGCGGACGCGACGGACAGAGCGGGCGACGCACCAGGAGAGGTCGAGGGGCCACTGGATGACCGTCAGGTCACCGAAGTTTTTATTTGCAACCTCGCGCCCGGTCGGCGTGAAGGCGCTCACGACCACGTCCCAGTCCGGATGCGCCTTCCGCCACGCCGCGATGAATCCCTTCGCCAGAAGAATCTCGCCTACCGAAGCGCCGTGCACCCAGAGGCACTTTCTTTCGCCTTCGCGCCGTGGAACGCCGCCGAGGCGCTCGCCGAGGTGTCGGCGCCAGCGGCCGGAGAAGGCGAGGGCGAGGAGCCAGAACGGAGATGTGCAGAGGAGGGCGATGGAGTAGAAGAGGTCGAACACCGGGCGAGATAATATCAAATACCCAATTTATAATTATAAATTTATAATTATAAATTATGAATTAGTCCTTTTCGTCTTCCTCCCCGCCCTCATCTCCCCCACCCGTCACCGGCGCCGCTTTCTTCCCATGGCACTTCTTGTACTTCTTCCCGCTCCCGCACGGACACGGGTCGTTCCGGCCGACCTTCGGCCCGCTCGCCACGAACGGCTTCGGCTTCTCGTCCGACGGCGGCCCTCCCTGCTCCGTCCGCGTCGCCGCGTTTGACGCGTCCTCCTTCGACTCGCTCGTGACCTTGTACCGCTCCCTCTCCATCAGCCGCTCCTGCTCCTCCTTCTTGATCTGCACCTTGAGGATCAGGTCCGTCACTTCCTCCTTGATCGAGCCCAGCATCCCCTCGAACTGCTCGTAGCCTTCCTTCTTGTACGCGATCTTCGGGTCCATCTGCGCGTACGACCGGAGCCCGATGCCGCTCCGGAGCATGTCCATGTTGTGAAGATGGTCTTTCCACCTCTCGTCGATCTTCATGAGCAGCAGGTACCGCTCCAGCTGCCTCATGTTGTCCGCGCCGATTTCCTTTTCCTTCGACTCGTACACGGCCATCAGGCGCTTCGTCAGCTCCTCGCGCACCGCGTGGTCCGGGCTCTCCGCGAGCTTCTCGGGCAGCTCGGCGACCTCGAAGCGCGTCTTCATGAACTCGCCGAGCGCCTTCCAGTCCCATGCGGCCTTCGCGCCTTCGGGGAGGAAGCGATCCATGACTTCGCCGACGCGTTCCTCGAACATCTCGACGATCTGGGCTCGCATGTCCTTGCCTTCGAGGATGTCCTGGCGCTGGCCGTAGATGATGTGGCGCTGCTCGTTCATGACCTTGTCGTATTCGACGAGGTTTTTGCGGATCTCGAAGTTGCGGTCTTCCATTTTCTTCTGAGCGCGGCCGATTGCGTTGGAGACCATGGTGCTTTCGATCGGTTCGCCTTCGGTCATGCCCAGCCTGAGAAGGACGGCGGAGACCCATTCGGGGGCGAAGACGCGCATGAGGTCGTCCTCGAGCGCGAGGAAGAACTGGCTGGAACCGGGGTCGCCCTGGCGGCCGCAGCGGCCGCGGAGCTGGTTGTCGATGCGGCGCGCCTCGTGGCGCTCCGTGCCGAGGACGTGGAGCCCGCCGTTCTCCGCGACGCCCTTCTCGAGAATGATGTCCGTGCCGCGGCCGGCCATGTTCGTCGCGATCGTCACCGTGTCCTTGTAGCCCGCGCGCGAAATGATCTGCGCTTCCTTCTCGTGGAATTTCGCGTTCAGCACCTCGTGCTTCACGCCGCGGCGCTTGAGCATCGTCGCGACGATCTCGCTGTTCTCGATCGACGTCGTCCCGACCAGGATCGGCCGACCCGTCTCGTGGATGCGGCAGATTTCCTCGATCACCGCTTCCCACTTTTCCTTCTTCGTCCGGTAGACGATGTCCGGCATGTTGTTGCGGATCAGCGGCCGGTTCGTCGGGATCGTCAGCACCTGCAGGCGGTAGATCTTGTCGAGCTCCATCGCCTCGGTGCTGGCGGTGCCGGTCATGCCCGCGAGCTTCTTGTAGAGCTTGAAGTAGTTCTGGAGGGTGATCGTCGCGAGCGTCTGCGACTCCTCGCGGATGCGGATGCCCTCTTTCGCCTCGACCGCCTGGTGCAGGCCGTCGCTCCACCGCCGTCCCGGCATCATGCGGCCGGTGAACTCGTCGACGATGATGACTTCGCCTTCCTTGACCACGTACTCCTTGTCGATCCGGTAGAGATTGTGCGCCTTCAGCGCCTGCTCGAGCAGGTGCGGCCACTCGAGGTTGTCTCCCGTGTAGAAGTCCTCGACGCCGAGCAGCCGCTGCGCCTTCTCGATCCCCGCTTCCGTCATCATCACGAGGTGCTCCTTCTCCTTCACCTCGTAGTCGACCCCCGTCTCGAGCCGCCGCGCAACCCGGTCGGCCTGCGCGTACTTCTCCGCGCTCTCCTCCGCCGACCCGCTGATGATCAGCGGCGTCCTCGCTTCGTCGATCAGGATGTTGTCCGCCTCGTCGATGATCGCGAACGCCATCCGCCGCACGATTTCCCCGTCGACCTCGACCTTGATGTAGCGCTGGACCTGCTGCTCGCCGCTCGACTTCATGTTGTCGCGCAGGTAGTCGAAGCCGTAGTTGTTGTTCGTGCCGTACGTGATGTCCGCCCCGTACGCCTCCTTGCGCGTGCACGGCCGCAGGCACCGCATCTTGTTTTCCGGGTCGTTGCTGTAGCTCGAGTCGAAGCGGTACGCCTCCTGGTAGTCGTGCTGGATGATCCCCAGCGTGAGGCCGAGCATTTCGTACACCGGCCCCATCCACTGCGCGTCGCGCCGCGCCAGGTAGTCGTTCACCGTGATCAGGTGCACGCCGTTCCCCTCCAGCGCGTTGAGCGCGGCGGCCGACGTCGCGACCAGCGTCTTCCCTTCGCCCGTCACCATTTCCGAGACCATGTGATTATGAAGCGCCCACCCGCCGATGAGCTGGACGTCGTAGTGCCGCAGCCCGATCGTCCGCCGGCTCGCCTCCCGC
Organism: Planctomycetota bacterium; assembly: GCA_009773755.1. Classification (GTDB taxonomy): domain Bacteria; phylum Planctomycetota; class MHYJ01; order WSZJ01; family WSZJ01; genus WSZJ01. The sequence goes on from WSZJ01000081.1 coordinate 16,189, forward strand.
GTCGCCGCAAAAACCTCCGGCAGAATGTCGTCGAGCGACTCGTGCTTCTTCAGCCGCGCCCGGAACTCCGCCGCCATCTTCGGAAAGGCCGCGTCGGGAAGCGCCCTGTACTTCTTCTCCAGCTCGTTGATGCGCTCAACGATCGGCAGGACCTTCTTGATCACCCGCTGGTTGTGGGACCCGAAGAGGCGCGTCAGGAACTTGTTGAACCAGCTGGCGAAGGATTCGAAGGACAGGCTCATGGGGTGCGGAGGCCGAATGGAGGAAGCGGCAATGTAGCGAGGTGCGCGGGATGCCGCAAGCGTCGGGCCGGAGCGGGCGAAACGAGCGCAAGTGAAGACGCGGAAGCGGGTAAGGGCGAATTGAATCCAGGGCAGGAATCCATCCATGCCGCCAACTCGGCAGGCGTCACCACGACAGGGATCCCGCAGGTCAGGCATTGTCGGCCAGGTGGCCTAGTGGTGAGTCAGCATTGATTTCAGAGGTTGCGGCCGAAGAGAGCAACCCACGGAATTCAGCGTGTCGCACGACCCGGTGTCCGGTGGGACCCATCCTGTCCTTTCCTTCCGTATCTTGCCGTCCCAGGCTGTCGCGCAGATAAAACGCGATCCGCGCAGACCGGCGCAGATACGGCAATAACAGTCGGACTTATCATTTCCCCTTCAACTTCGCGATCGCTGCCTCCGCCGCAGTTCGCTCGACATTCCCTTCCACCGTGAGCTTCACGACATTTTCGTACGCTTCGATGGCGCGTTCCTTCTGCCCCTTTGCCCGATAGACGTCCCCGAGTTGACGCCAGATCCTCGCGCTCCTCGGGTCCGCGCGGGTTCCGTCCACGGCGTCGAGCAGCGCGGCATCGAGGTCCCCCTTTTTCATCATCAGGCTCGATCGCCGGTAAAAGCCCGCGGAATTCTTCGGCGCCTCCAACGTCCCCCGCGAGCTCTCGATAGCCGGCGCGCAGCACCCTGAATTCCACGTTCGCCGGACTGATTTCGAGCGCCTTCGTCATCGTCTCGCCCGCTTCGCGATTCCGCCCCGCCAGCGACAGCTGCGCCGCCCGCCCTTCCAGCGCCTCCAGGTTTTTCGGCTCCAGCGCAAGCGCGCGATCCAGGTCGTCGAGCACCGCGCTCGCTTCAATGGCCGCCCCCGTCGCTCTCATCGCCCCCTTGACCCGCGCCCGCACGATCAGAGCCTCCGCCGATCGCGGATTGACTTCCAGCACCGTCTCGCAATCCTCCATCGCGCCCTTGAGCTCGCCCGTGGAAAGCCTCGCGCGCGCCCGCAACTTGAGCAACGACGTTTCTTTCGGCCACGACTTGAGCACTTCGGTCGCATCGTCGATCGTTCCCTGCTCGTTGCTTTCCGATGCGTTGATGAACGCGCGCAACCGGATCGCGTCGGGAAGCCCGGGCAGAAGCCAGAGGGCCTTCGAGCAGTGCTCCCGCGCCCTCGCCCGATCCCCCGTGTGCACGCACGCCACGCCGAGCACGACGTACGCCCTTGCTTCCAGCGTGTTGAGCTGAAGCGCCTTCTCGGCGTCCAGCACGGCTTCGGCTTCACGGCCCAGGTGCAGCTTGGCCATCGCCCGGAGGACCAGCGCCCTCGAATCCCGGTCGTCGATTCGAAGCGCCACTTCGGCGTCTTCCAGCGCCCTGGCGTGGTCGCCGAAGCGCTCGTGAACCCAGCCGCGAATCCTGTAAGTCTCAGGATCGGAGGGGCTCAGCGCGATCGCGCGCTCGCAGTCGGCCATCGCACCCGCACGGTCTCCGACGACCGAGCGGGCGTATGCGCGCACCTGGAGGCCGTCGACACGGCCCGGGTCGAGATCCATCGCCGCGTCCGCGTCCTCCAGCGCGCCTTTCGGGTTGCGCAGCCACGAGCGCGCCTCGGCACGGTAGAGCAGCGCCAGGACGTGCTCGGGGTCGATGTGAAGCGCGACGGCACACTCGCGTTCACAATCGGCGTGGCGGTTCTGGTGGAAGTGGGCGATCGCGGCGACGACGTGGGCCGCCGGATCGTCGCCGGCCAGAGCGGCCTCCTCGAGAGCTTCCTCGAAATTCAAGGTGTAGCAGAGGCTCCACGCGCGTGCGGTGCGAAAATCGACGCTCGTCGGATGCAGGCGCACCGATTCCTGGACGATGGGCAGGGACTCCGCGTTGAGACTCTTCGAACGGCGGTCGGCCCAGAGGGTCAGAATGAACGTGGGATCCCACGGCCGGGCCTCGAGCGCGCTCTTCCAGTGCACGGTGTTGTGGTCCGGGTCGGCGGCGCCGAGCACCCATTCGATGTCGGCGGCGAACGGATCGTCGGGAGGGACTCGGACGCTTCGGGCGGCAAGGAGGGCGGCTTCGGCGTCGAGGCTGAGTATCGCGCGAACGGCGGCGCGCCACGCCGCGACGGTTGCGGGCTCGCCGTCGCGGGGAGGTGCGCCTGCGAGCAGCCTGGCGACGCGTCCGGGGGCGGCGGGATCGGGAAAGGGAGTGGGTGTTGTCGCGGCGCCCGCGGGCGGCGCCGGGGGCGGAAAGAGCCCGAGGCGATAGGACGCTTCCGGTCGATCGCGCCTCGCGACGCCGAGCCCGCGGGGCGACCAGCAGGAGAAAACCCAGGCGGCCAGGTCGGCGCGCAGCGCGAGCGAAGGGGTCAGTATGGGGCGCCCGTCGGCACCGCGCGGAAGTCGCGAGAGGTCGCCGGGCTCGAAGAGGGTCGCCGCGTCCTCGAGAAGCCGCAGCGCGGCCGCGTCCTCGGGTTTCGCCCGGAGAGCGGCCTCGATGGCAGAGAGCGCGACGGAAAGTGGCTTGTCGATAATTGCGCGGTCGGGGCGCTCGGCTTTCGCAGCCTCCCTGGCAGCTCGGA
>WSZJ01000082.1 GCA_009773755.1 Planctomycetota bacterium
TGCCGCTCCGGGAGCCGGCTTCGCCGCGACAGCGTGGACGGGAGGAGGCGCGGCGCGCGCGCTGTGACGGATCACGACGACGGCGAGAGGAATCGCAAGCAGCAACCCTCCCAATGCACCGATCGCGGCGGGAATGGCCATGGACCGGCGCGAATGTGAGGGAACCGGATAAACGGTCGTCCCGGGCAGGACGGCGGGCTGATCCGTTTCCACGGCGGCACCGATTCCCGTAACCGCCGCCATCACGCGCAGGGCCATGACCTCCGGCGGCTGCCCCGGCGCGTCTTCCACCCGGCGAAGGAAGCTCCGCAGTTCGCGGAGCTCAGGCTCGCGCGCCCGGCAGGACTCGCACGAGGCGAGGTGCTCCTCGAGCATAGCCCCGTCCACCTCCGCCTGCGGGACGTCCATCCGCTCCGACATCGCTTCAAGCGCCCTCTCGCAGGTGATCACAGCACCCCGCTCCGGTACGCGGCCATTGCCTGGCGAAGCGCCTCGCGTCCTCGCGCGAGCCGCGAACTCACGGTCTTCGCGGGGACCCGCAGCACCTCGCCCGCCTCTTCGTAGGAGAGTTGCTGAAGATCGCACAACACAACCGCTTCGCGGTAGATCTCCGGAATGGCGCGGAGCGCTTCCTCCATGATCGCGAGAAGTTCGAGCCGCGACGCGCAGGCATACGGCGTCGGCGCGTTGTCGGGGATGCGGCCGAAAAGCGTCGTGGTCTGGCCGGCGGGAACCGCCCGGTCCGACGCTCGCATCACGGGCTTGCGGCGCATCGTCCGCGCGCGGTCCATGGCAAGCCGGCGTGCGATCGTGTGGATCCACGCGCTGAAGTTTCCGCCGCCTGCCCACCCGTCGCGCGCGCCGTGCACGCGGATGAACGTCTCTTGCACGAGGTCGTCGACCTCGCCGGAATCGCCGGTCAGGCGATAGAAATAGCTCGAGAGGCGCGCAGACCACCGCTTCACCAGCACGTCGAGAGCGCGTACTTCCCCCCCGGCCAGGCGCCGCATCAGATCGGCGTCGGCCTCGGCGGACCACTCGATCGGGATCGTCTCGCCGCCGATCGACGGCTCGGTCTGTGTCATGGGCTCCGGAAGAGAGTCTACAACGCCGCGGCCCCGCGGGCGAAGCGGCCCGCGAGGCGCGGCGCCGGGCGTTACTTCTTCGGCTCGGGACATGAGTCCTGGTCGGATTCAGCCGGCTTGCCGGCGTCCTTCTTTTCGCGCTTTCCCGCGTCCTCTTCCTGGTTTTCTTCCCTGGCCCTGGCTTTTTCCATCTCCTTCATGCGCTCGTCGTCCGGCTGACAACCCCAGCTGTGGTCTTCGCGCCGGTCGGAGGCCTTCTCCATGAACCAGTCGCTGAACTTCTCGTGGTCTTTCAGCGACTTCCCCTGGGTGCGCACCTCCATCACGTAGTCGCCTTTGACTTTCTTGATTTCTCCGAGCTTGACCTCGCCCGGGAATTTCTTGAAGAGTTTGCAGACAGCCTCGAGGAACGACTGCTTCGGCGAGCTGAAAGTCCAGAGCATCGGGTGGTTTGGCATTTCGTCGTCGACCGGTTCGTCAGCACGCTTGTCGTTGCCCGGGCAGTGGCCTTCGCCCTTTGCAGCATCCCCGGCGGAGTCGGAGGCGCCTCCGGAGACGCTTCCGGACCCGGACTTGTCGGGGTCGGCGGCAGCGGGAAGAGCGAGGGCGAAGGCGAGCGGAAGGGTGAAAATGATGCGGGTCATGGCGTGCTCCTAAGAGGGTGGAAACGCTGAAGGGGAAGACGCCGGGTGCCGGTGAAAGCTCCCGCAATTCCGCCCTGCAGACACCTTGCGGCGGCCGTGTTTGTCGGCGCGCTTCTCGAACGCCGCCGGCAAAGCTACTTCTTCAGGATCGCGTCAATTTCCCTGAAGACCGCCTCGTGGCACCCCGGATGCGGCGCGTCGGGCAGCAGCGTCCGGGTGTAGTTCGTGAAGTTGAATTTCTTGAGCGCCTTCTCCGCATCCACCCAGCCTGCGTTCAGGCTCGCGAGGAACTCGTCCTTCTCGCTCTGGATCGAACGGATCGGCAGGTCGCGGCCGCCCTCGCCCGGAGTCGCGGGATGGCCGACGTAGTTGGCGCCGGCGGGAAACGCGCCGCGGAGCAGGGTCGGGCGCGAGAAAATTTCCCAGAAGCAGATCGCCCCGCTTCCCGAGTAGCCCGAAATAAAAAACTTCTCCTCGCCGCCCCAGTCGCGCTTCACGTCCGCGAGCGCCGCCATGATCCCGGGGTCGTCGAACTCCATGAGATTCTTCGTCCACTGGTTCATGAGCTCTTCCGTGTACCAGGGGTGCTTCTCCTTTTTCGGGCCGGAGGTATTCGTAAACGTGCACGGCGTGAGCAGGATGACCGGGACGTCCTTGCGGAAGCCGGCGAAGCGCGCGCACTGGTCGCGGTAGTTGGCCCCGGTGCCCTCGCACGCGACGAGGACGGGCCACGTCTTGTCGGGAGTCCAGCCCGGAGGAAGCGACAGGAAGTACCGCATGTCGTGCGTCGAGGCCTTGCGGAGCAGAGGTTCCGTCAGCGAGGCCTTCGCCTCGAGCTCGCGGCACAGTTTCGTCCGCGCGGGGTCCGCGGGCAACGCCTTCTCCTGCTGCGCCAGCAGCCGCGCCGCGCGATTCCAGTCCTGCTTCGCCTGGGCCGCCTTGAATTCCGCCTGGTGCGCCGGCAGGATCGACTTCGGATCCAGCTCGAGCGCGCGGCCCCAGATGGCATCGTACGCCTCCACGTCCGTCACCGCGTGAGGCTCCGCAGCGATCGACTTCCACAGCCCCGCGACCTGCTTCTTCGTCGCTTCCAGTTTCTTCTGGTACTCCTTCCGGACCTCGTCTTTTCCCTCGCTCGCCCCCGCCGACTCCTTCACCGCCTTCGCTTTCGCGTTAGAAGGGTCCGCCGCCAGCGCCTCCTCCGCCGCCAAGCGCCCCTCGTCTTTCAACTTCCACTTCACGCACCACGTCGCCAGCCCTTCCCACACGGCACCGATCGCCTTGCGCAATTCGGGTTCTTTCGACGCGCCCGGGGATTTCGGGGTCTGCGCGAAGAGGCCAGCGCCCGGGATTGCGAGGAACGCGAACAGGACGATCAGGAAGCGTCGCGGCATGCGGGGATTCTATCAGTGACCTTTGCGGCGGGCGAAGCGCTTCGGGCAATGCGGGGCGATCCCGGAGTCCTTCGCCGCCAGAGCGCCGAAATGCGCGAAGCGTGTGCTGCGGCCGGCGTGCGAAATTTTGTCGAAGCCTGATCCCGCCCTACTCTTCCATCTCCTGCAGCTGTTTCTTCAGCGCTTCGTTGTCCGGGAAGATCGCCACGGCATCCCGCAGCGTCGCCAGGGCCTTGTCGCTTTTCCCGGTGCGGACGTACACGCGCGCGAGATGGGCGTAGGTTTCGGCGAAGCGCGGGTCAGAGCTGGAGCGGTTCTGCTGCTTGACGAGCGTTTCGAAGTCGCGGATCGCGTCGGGGAGGACGCCCATCTGTTCGGGGTAGAAGGTGAGCGAGATGGCGCGCTCGAAGCGAGGCTCCCAGTAGGTCGGTTCGAGTTCGAGCGCCGTGCCGTACTCGGCCATGCAGAGCTCGCCGAGGCGGTTCATGTCGGCGTAGGACTTGCTGATCATGAGCTCGTCGACGTAGGCGCGCGCCAGAAGGTAATGCGCCTTGGGGTTCTGCGGATCGCGTTCGAGGAGAGCCTTGATCGCTTCCGCGGCTGCCGCGTGCCCTTTCTCCTTCCGCACCCGCTGGATGAAGGCTTCGATCGCTTCCTGCGAGAATCCCGCCGCCACGATTTCCGCGACGGCCGCGGCGAGGTCCGATCCGTCCCCGGGCGCGCCGGTCTTCGAGAGTGCTGCATCGGCGGGCTTCGGCGACTTCGAAGCGGAGGCCGCGGCGTCCGCGGGACCGGAAGCGCCGTCCTTTCCGTCGACGCGCGCGCTCTCGAGCGCTTCGAGCCTCCGCCGCAGCACGCCGACCTCTTCCTCCAGCTTCGACACGGTCTCGAGCCTCGGGTCGGGCGGCGCCGCCGCCGGCCTGGATCCGGGAATCCGTGCGAACAGCGCCGCTGCGATCCCGGCGCCGCCGAAAAGGCCGCACAGCACGCAGACGACGAGCGGTGACTTCATGAGCGTTCTCCCGGGATGGACAAGAGCTGAGCGGCGATTTGTCCTGGCAGTAAAGAGGTAGAGCACCGGCTGAATCTTTTGAGCGATCCCGGAAACCATGCCATGAGTGAGTGTGTGGTCGCGCTCACGCCCACGGCCACCTTCCGATCTTGAGCCAGTGGATGCCGGCGAAGAGCGCGCCGAGGAGGAGGGCGTGGACGAGGATCTTCGGGATGAATGTCTTCTGTCCCGCGCCGTGCGCGGCGGTGACGCCGGCTTCGATGTTGCGGTTGATGACGGTGAGCAGGATCCCGAAGAGGCCGACGACCGTGGCCATCTTGATCAGGATCTTCCCCCACGGCGGGATGCCGTGCGCGGGGAACAGGACCTTGTCCTCGAACAGGTCTATGAGAAACGCCAGCGCCAGCACCGTTTCCCACCGCCCGAGCCGCGCGTTCAGGCGGGGGCCGCTTCGCTTCTTATCCGCCATCCGTTCCTCCAGGGAATGAATCGAAGCGGGGATGATAGTGGAATCCGGCAGGGCCGACGCTTGTTGGGGTTGTGGCGGCCGCGCTGCGGTTGATAAGCTCGCCGATACCAAAGGAGAGACCATGAAACGGATCGCGCTGGTGCTGGCGGTTGCGATATTCGCGGGGTGCGAGGAGAAGAAGTCCTCGGAGACCACGGGGACGTCGAAGACGGACGAGGGCAGCGGCTCGATGCCGAAGCCGCAGAAGGACGGGGAGAAGAAGCCGGAGAAGGAGAAGCCCAAGGTGACCCGGAAAGTCGTGGACCCTTCGAAGGCCGGGCAGATCGCCACGTACAAGTGCGAGTGCACGGAGAAGGAGTGGACGCAGCCGGCGGAAGAAGAAAAGCTCTGCATCGAGTACTGCGAAGGCGCGATGCCCAAGTGCGGCAAGCTGGTGAAGATCGAACCCGCCGCGAAGTAATGGCGAAACGGAAGAAATCGAAAGCGCCGCCCAGGACCGCTTCGCCGCACCGGCCGGCGTACGGGATGGAGACGTTTCTGGTGCACGGGCGGCACCACACGAAGAAGTGGGACTACGCGCACCATCTGGTGCCGCCGATTTCGAGCAGCGCGGCCTACCGGCTGGGGAGTGCGGAGCGGGGGGCGCTGGGGTTCCACAGCTTCGCGCACGACGGGCTGGAACCGTCGAAGGCGTCGCCCATTTATATTTATGACCGGCTTGACGAGCCGGTGCGCGGGATGCTGGAGGAATCGCTGGCGGAAGCGGAGCAGGGCGATTTCTGCGCGACGTTCGCGACGGGGATGGCGGCCGTTTCGGGCGGGCTGGGAGTGCTGCTGCAGGTCGGCGACGAAATCGTGTGCCACCGGACGCTTTACGGGTGCTCGTACTCGCTCTTCAAGAACTGGTACCCGCGCCTCGGCATCCAGGTGACGACGGCGGACCTGACGAAGCCGGGGGCGCTCGCGAAGGCGCTCTCGCCGAAAACGCGTGCGGTCTATTTTGAATCGCCGGCGAACCCCACGATGGAGTTGATCGACATCGGCGCGGTGCGGGCGGCGTGCGAAAAAGCGGCGCGCAAGGGACATCCGCGCCCGCAGATCGTCATCGACAACACGTTCGCGACGCCGTACTGCCAGCGGCCGCTCACGCTGGGCGCGGACATGGTGGTGCACTCGCTGACCAAGAATCTCGGAGGGTTCGGGACGGACATGGGCGGCGCCGTCATCACGCGTAAGGAGCTGTCGTCGCTTCTCCTCCTCTACCGCAAGGACTTCGGCGGCGTCCTCGCGCCGAAATCCGCATGGCCGATCTTCGTCTACGGCCTGCCGACGCTTCCGCTTCGCATGCGCCAGCAGCAGGAATCCGCGCGCCGCGTCGCCGACTTCCTCGAGCGCCATCCGCGCGTCCGTCGCGTTGCGTACCCGGGCCTGCCGTCCTTCCCGCAGTACGAGCTCGCGCGCCAGCAGATGACCGACTACGCCGGGGCGTTCGCGCCGGGCTCGATGCTTTACTTCACGGTCAAGGGCGACCCCAACCACATCCTCAACTACATCGCGCGCAACGCCTACGCCGTCACGCTCGCCGTGTCGCTCGGCCAGACGCGCACACTCATCGAGAGCCCGACACAGATGACGCACGCGACGCTGTCCGCGGAGGACCAGGGCGGATGCGGGCTGGAAGGCGAGGGGCTGAGATTGTCGATAGGGCTGGAGAGTGTGAACGACATCCTGTCGGATCTGGAGAGGGCGCTGGCACATGCGTAAGGAGGCTGGCGGACGCTTGCAGAGGCGGGCGGACGCTGGCGAAGGCTAACGACGATTCTGGAATCGGCGGTCGACTTCACGGAGTGGCATGTCGCCCGCCTCCGCCCGCCTCCGCCCGCCAATTCCAAGATATGCTGGAATGAAATCTCCACTTTCCGTACAACGCTCACCGCTGTCCTACGAGGGAGCCTCCATAAATGACGCGCGAAGTCAACGTCGAGACCTTCAAGACACTCTTTGAAAAAGAGCTCCAGGACGTCCGCCGCTATAAACGGAACGAAGTTGCCATCGGGGCGAAGGTCCGCATTCTCGACATGGAGAAGAAGAAAATCGACGAGGGGACCGTGCAGGTGAAAAACGTCTCCCTCAAGGGCGCCTTTCTCGGCGAGTTCAAGCTCGGCAAGAACTCGTTCCCCGCAAAACCTTTCCTCATCGAACTCAGGATGTCCGGGAAGACTTATCAGGGAATCAATGCCGTCTGCAAGCCGGTGCGTTTCGGGAAGGCGGACGACTACGGCATTGGTGTAGAATTCGAAGAGTTGTGGGTCGAGACGAAATGAGCGGGGTCTTCGGCACGGCCGTTCGACTCGCTCCGCTCGCTCAGGGCAAAGACATGCCGTCGTACAGCTGACACATTAACCGGGGCCCGACTCTCGACGATTGAGAAGGTCTGCAACGGAGGGGGAAGTGCGGCGCTTCTTGCGCCGGAAGGTCACCGTGAGACACCGCTTCCTCGTCGCCTGCTTCCTCGCCGCCGCGCTTTTTGCGCGCGCACAGGATCCGGAATTCCGGCAGGTCGCCACCGAAGAGCCCTTCATGGGCGCGCCTCTCGGCGTCGGGATCGCCAAGGGTGGAATCGGGTTTTCGTGGGGAACGGGACGCGCGGTATCCGTGTTCGACCTCAAGAGCGGCGACCAGAAGGGCGAGTTCGCGGAGCACGGTTCGGAAGTGACGGCGGGCGCGGGTTGCCCGGGGGCGAGGCTCGTGGCGACCGGCGACGCCGCCGGTGCGGTCCGCGTCTGGGACCCTTCGACGCGCAAGGAGCGGATCAAGATCGAGACCCGTCCCAGTCCCGTGCGATCGATCGCGTGGGCGCCTGGAGGCGCGTTTCTCGCCGTCGTGACCGAGGACCGCGTTCTCACCGTCTGGAAAGTCGAGGAAGGCTCGCGCGTCCTGGACGACCCGCTTCCCGCGAGCGGAGCGTCCGATGTTTTGTTTTCACCTGACGGCGGCCGCCTTGTCCTCGTTCGGCGGGACCGTGTGGAGCGGGACGGCGAAATCGCCAGCGGACTTCAGCTCAACGAGTACGACGTCGGAGGCGGCGGACGGGGGAGGAAGAAGCGCTGGGAGCGGCGCGACGCCGATCCGGAAGCGGACCCTTATGCGGGGGCGCGGGCCGACGCGCGCTCGCGCCGCGTGGCCTTCATGGACGGGGACGAAGTCCTGGTCTGGGCGCTCGACGATGAGCGCGAAGTCTGCCGCGTCTCCGGCGGCGCCGACGCCGTCGCCTGGCGGCGCGACGGCAAGCTCCTCGTCGCGCGCGGGCGTGAGCTCGCGCTGGCGAATGCCCAGTCGGGGCGGATCGAGAAGCGCTGGCCAGGCATCGAAGGCATCACCTGGCTCGTCGCCAGCGACGACAACCGCGCGGCGGTCGGCGGCGGGCCGCGCGGCGTCTCCCTGTGGCTCCCTGTGGAAGCTGGCGAGCGGCGACGGGCAGCCCGAGGAGATCGGCGGCGCGGCGGACGCGATTTCAGGAAAGGGGACCATCGTCGTGCGCGACGCGACCGGCCGCGGGACCGCGATCCGGACGGAGGACGGCTCGATGTCCGGCGTCGACGGCGACGCCCCCGATCCCGCGACCGGACTCCCCGGCATCTGCGCGTCGTTCGAGGACGACACCGTTCTCTTCGTCAGCGAAGGACGCCCGGTGGCGCACAACTTTGCAAGCGCTTCCGACGTCTCGTGCGGGGAGCCGAAGGCCGCGCCGGTTCTCGGCGTGATGTGCGCGGGTGAGTCGGTGGCCGCATGGAGCTCGACGACATGGACTCTTCGCGACGCAGGCGGAAAGGAACTGCTGCAGGGCCCCGGCCGCCCCGTGAGAGCGCGCGGCCGCTGGCTCGTCGTGCGCGCAGGCCACGGCCTCACCGTCCTCGACGCCAACACCGCCCGCGAGGTCGTCGACTTCCCCGCCTGCGACGCCTTCGATCTCGCGAATAATTCCATCGCCGTCCTCGACGACGGTGACGCAGTCGTTTTCAACCTCGAACGCAACCGCGAACGCTTCCGCCTGAGCGCCGCCCGCGCCTCCGACATCGCGCTATCGCCCGACGGACGCACCGTCGCCTTCGACAACGGCGCGCTCGCCGTCTGGGACGTCGCTTCAGCAAGAAAACTGTCGAGCACCGACCTCCGCGGCCCGCTGGCCGGGCTGCAGTTCCATCCCGGCGGCTCGATGGTCGCGGCGCTCACCCAGGCAGGCGAATTCCGGCTCGTCAACGAGGACGGAACCGTCGCCCTGAAAACCACGGACGCCGCCCAGCCTGATGAACACGGCGGTCCCTTCGCCTTCTCTCCCGACGGCTCCCACCTGGCTCTCGCCTGGACCGACGGCCTCCGCTACTACGATCTCGAGCAGGGTCTCAAGGCCTCGATCCTGCGCGGCACCGCCGGCGCCCCCGAGTTCGCCCTGCGCGGCGACCGGTGGGCCCTGCGAAACGGCGCGGCGCTCGACATTTACGAGGGTCCGGACCTCGTCGAATCGATGTCGCCCGATGCCGCGGACTTCTCGCCGACCGGCGCCCTCGCCGTCGCCGACCGCGCGGGCGTGCGGATGTGGGACGGAAAATGGCGCGGCTCGGTCACCACCGAAAGCGCGACCGCCGTGTCGGTGAGCGACGACGGGAAGCGGATCGCGGTGGCGGCCGGGACGAAGCTGCTGGTGTTCGAAAAGTGAGATTCCGCGAGCTCGCGGCCGTGGCCACCTGCGCGCTGGCCGTCGCGGCCGAAACGCTTCGCCTTCCTGTTACGGCTGACACTTCAATCTGCATCGCCGAGTCGGAGCGCGCCAACAACGCCGGGGCGAAATCTCACCTGCGCGTGAAGGGGATCGAGCACATCCTGCTCATCGACGTCGACGCGGCGAAGCTGCGCGGAAAGACCGTTGAAGAAGCACGGCTCTGGATGCGGGCTTCGAACGAGGTGCGCCTGAAGACCATGGGCGTGTCGTCCGTCTCGACCGCCTGGGGCGAGGGCAAGGGCGCGGATGCTCCCGCGGCAAAAGGCGAATCGTGCTTCCTCCAGGCGGCGCGCAACGAGCGCGACTGGGCCGGGCCGGGAAGCGATTTCCTCGGCGCTGCCTTCGGCGCGGGCGGTTCCGTCTGGGAAGCCGTCGAAATCCGCGAGGAGAAGGACGGATGGCTCTCGATTCCGCTTCCGCCCCGGATCCTGCACGCGATGGCGGAGGGCAATTCGTTCGGGTTCGCTGTTTCGGACGAGAAGGGGCAGACGCGCGCGAACAACGACGTTTACAGCCGCGAACAGAACGCGAGCGCTCCGTATGTCCTCGTGGAGAAGTGGAAGGACGCGCCGGCGCCGGTGTCGGGAGCGGCGAAGTTCGTCGCGCGCGCTCCGGAAGCGGTCGCGGATCGGTCACAGGAGATTCTGAAGCTGATCCCAACCCTGCCTGACTCCTCCGAATCCAAGGCACGGTACCGGATCGTGCTCGAGGGCGAGTGGAAATCGGACGCCCCTGCAGCGCGACGTCTCTGGGACGGCAAGCGCATCGAACTGCACGCGGCGCGCGGCGAGCATGTCGCGTTCGAGGTCGCGCTCGAAGTCGAAGGTCTGGTCGAGGGAAATGGGTGGACGGTGACGCAGGTGCTGCCGGTCGGCGCGGCGGCGGACCCGCTTGTTCCCGCCGGCAAGGGCCCGGGGCTCTTTCATGTCGAGCGACATGTCCCGAAAGATTCCGCGCCGGGCGAACAGTCGCTCGAAATTTCGATCGCCGGGTCGCTCGTTCCCGTAACGCTTCACGTTCACCGCGCCGTCCTCCCCGACGCTCTGAACTTCCACGTTTCTCTCAACACATACTCGTCCCCCGGCGGCACGCTCGGCGACCGATCCGGCTCGAAGGATTTCATCGAGCTGGAATTCGCATTTCACCGCATGGCCCACGAGCACCGCGCGACGATCGCGGTTGTCCCGTACTCCCATCACGGCGACGTGGAGGACGGATTCGCCCCGGCGCTGAAGAACGGAAAGATCGCTTCGTGGAAGGCGTGGGACGCACGGTGGAAACCGTATTTCGACGGAAGCGCCTTCTCGGGACTTCCGCGGGACAGCGCGCCGATCGACCATTTCTACATGCCATTCTCCGAGAACTGGCCGCTTCCGATCCTCGAGAACTACAAGTGGAAAGGGGCCCTGGAGGACCACTGGCGGGAGGCGCCGGCCGTCGAGGAGGCGTTCCCGAAGGCATACGCGGACGCGTTCCGCGCGGCTGTCGCGGACGCGGCGCGTCATCTGTCCGCGTGGAAGGGGACGTCGTTTCAGGTCTACTTCAACGACAAGAACAATTACTGGAAGGCGGGCCGGAATTCCTGCTGGTGGCTCCTCGACGAGCCGGCCTATCGCGACGACTTCCTGGCGCTTCGATATTTCGGGAGCCTGACGAAACAAGGACTCGCGCTGGTCCCGGGGTCGCCGGTGACATTCCGGCTCGACCTCTCGCGTCCGCAGTGGCGGCGGGGCCACCTGGATGGACTCGTCGGTCTGGACGTGATTTCCGGCGTCTACCGCGAGTACCCGCAGTTCGTCTTCGACCGCCAGGAGGCCGTCTGGACGTACGGCAGCGTCCCGGCCCCCGGCGCGAACGGCCAGTCGGCGCGCGCGTGGTGCCTGCAGGCTTTTCTCGACGGGTGTGACGGCGTCGTGCCGTGGCAGACGATCGGCCGGCAGGATTCGTGGAAGACGCCGGAGGACACGGCGCTCATTCTCCCGGCCAGGCCCGGCCTGCCGCGCGCACCGTACGCGACGCTTCGCCTCAAGATGCTCCGCCGCGGCGCGCAGGACGTGGAGCTGCTTCGGCTCTGGCTGGAGAAGTCGAAGGCTTCACGCGCGGAGATCCGCGCGGGGCTCGCGTCAAACCTCGGCCTCGCGGGCACATTCCGGAAATCGTCGGAAGAAGACGCGGGGCGCATCGATTTCGGGAAGCTCGATGCGGAGAAATTCGAAGGAATGCGTCGTGCGCTCCTGGAAGCGCTCGACGGGGAGTGATCGGATTCCGGCGGACCGCTCACTACGCATCCAGCGAGTACCGCCTCCACCCCTGCTTGGTGCTCGCATCCACCCACATCTCCGTCGACACGATGCTCCTCCCGTTCTCCAGCGCGCCCGACAGCGCCGCCACGTTATACGCCCGTATCCTCCCTGCCTGGTACTCGCTGATCCGCTTGTCCATCGCCTTGGCCGCGACCGCGCGCAGCACCTTGCCGAACCCGCGCCACCGGCGGTTTCCCGCGACAATGACCTCGTCGATCGTGTGGCACGTCACATCCCACTGCGGCTGCGGCGCCAGCTGCCAGCCCACGATCCCGAGGACCTCACCGGCGTCGCGAAGCGTCAGCACGCCGCCCGAAGAGAGATTCATGCGCATCATCTCGGCGTCCGCAAATTCCCCGACGTTCGGATGCGCCTTGCGGTGGTCCTCGTAGAGAAGCCGGTAGTCCTCCATGAACTCCGACGTCGACTCGCGCTTCAGCTCCAGCCCGGGCGGCACGTCGTACGGGAATTCGTCGGGAATCTTGCCGAGCGTCTCGACCGAATCGAAGTGCCACAGGTCGCCCGGCGTCTTGTCCGCGCGGCGGTCCCCCCACAGGAACAACCTGATCGCGGCGAACTGCGAACCCTCAAATTCCCTGCGGGTCGACTCGACCAGCCCCTCCGCATCCCGCACTTTCGCGGAAGCAGGAAGCGAGTGAGCGTGCACTTCGACGTACCTTTTCTTCTCCTTGGGATCCCATCGCAGCACCGCGAGCGCCCGGCTTCCGGCCGAGACGACTTCCTTCATGTCGAACCGCTCGAGCGGCTCGTCCGGCTGCCGCACCCCCGCCCATGTCGAGTCCTTGATGGTCTCTTCCTCGAGCGGCACCAGGTGCGTCAGGAGCCTGTACGCAGTCTTCGTCACGTCGAGCGGCGAGCCGGCCTCGAACGGCCACACGTTCCAGAGCCAGCGCGCCGCGCGCGTCGCCTGGAAAACGAGCTGGTCCTGCCGCAATGGAAATTTCCCGATCGCGCGGCTCGACCCGTCGACCAGGACTTCCTCGTGCAGCACCTCGCTGAATTCTATGACGCACGGCAGGCGCAGCTTCTTCATCGCGTGTTCGCGGATTTTCTCCGCTTCCGCACGGTCCTTGCCGCGGCCCAGCACGATCCGCGGATTGCACTTCCCTTCCAGCAGCTGCTTGCGGATCCCCTCCACGAAGGTTGTCGACTCCTCGTCCGCCATCAGCCAGACGTTGCGTTCGCCGACGATCTGGATGCGGTCGAAGCGGAGGACCAGGCGGAAGAGCTGTGAAGCCGCGCGGGAGACGTTGGCGGCGGCAACCTTGGAGCCTTCGTCCGCGTAGACGAGCGTGATGTGCGGCGGGATCTTGTAAGCGAGCGGGTCGAACTCGAGGCGCACCTCGTCGAGCGGCCCGCGCTGGGCTTTATCGACGACGAGGAGGACGTCGCGGTCACTGCCCAAGGTGGTTCTCCATGAAAGTGCTAGGCGGGGGCCCGGAAAAGCGTGCGGGCCTTGGCCATGACGCGGTCGAGGTCATCGCCGCCGAGGACGCGCATGGAGACGCGGCCCGCAAGATTGCGAGCCGCCTCCCGGAACGCTTTCGCCTGCGCGCCGTCGGGGATCGCCTTGACGACGGGGACGCCGTCGTTTTCGGCGTGGCGGATCGCGGCATCGAGCGGGATCTCTCCGAGGAACGGAATTTTCAGGCGGGTCGCCGCTTCACGCGCGCCGCCGTGCCCGAAGATGTCGGTGTGCTTGTGGCAGTGCGGGCACTCGAACGACGACATGTTCTCGACCATGCCGAGGATCGAGACCTTGAGCTGGTTGAACATAGAGATCGCCTTGGTCGCGACGAGAAGCGCGACATCCTGAGGTGTCGTGACGACGACCGCGCCGCTCATCGGGATCGACTGGCAGAGCGAGAGCTGGATGTCGCCGGTGCCCGGCGGGAGGTCGACGATGAGGTAGTCGCGCTCCCCCCACACGACGTCCTGCAGGAATTTCTTCACGTAACCCGAGAGAATCGGCCCGCGCACCACCAGGGCGTCCTGCGCCGGCTGGAAAAAACCGAACGAGATCACGCCGACGCCGAGCCGTTCGATCGGGATCGCCCGCCCCTGCGGGTCCGCTTCGGGCCACTGCCCGTGCAGCCCCATGATGAGCGGGATGGATGGCCCCATGAGGTCCAGGTCCAGCAGCCCGACTTTCGCGCCTTCCATCGCGAGGGAGATCGCAATGTTCGCGGCGACGGTCGACTTCCCCACCCCGCCCTTCCCCGACGCGACCGCGACGATGTGCTTCACACCCGGAATCCCGCCCTGTGCCGCCGCCGAGACCCGAACCTGCGCGCCGAATTTCACCCTCACCGAGGAAACGCCGGGAACCGCTCCAACCTTCGTGGCCACGTCCTTCTCGATCTGCGCCTTCAGCGGGCACGCCGGCGTCGTCAGCTCGATCTCGATCGCGACCGCGCCGCCATCCACGTTGACCCCCTTCACCATGTTCAGCGACACGAGATCGCGATTGAGCTCGGGGTCGTTGACGGTCTGAAGGGCGGCCATGACAGCGCCGCGAAGGTCAGGCATGGTCTCTCCGGGAAAAGGGGGTCACAAGGGTAGCGGCGGCGGGAAGTCTTGGGAAGCGCCTGAGAACGCGCGGGAAGTTGAGCGAAAGCCCGGCGAGGCTTAGACTCTCGCACCCGTGAATCCCGACAACCGGCTGCTCTGGGACGGTCAGCGACGCGGCTGGCTCGAGTCCTGGTACTTCATCATCCACGACCCGAAGACGCGCGCCGCCTTCTGGCTCCGCTACACGCTCGCGTCCCCGCTCGAGGGGCCCGCGTTCGCCGGGCTCTGGGCGTTCGAGTTCCGCACGGACGCGCCGCCGGCCGCCGCCCGCGAGATCTTCGCCGAGGGAGAATTCCGCGCGGATCCGTTCGCGCACGACCTGCACATCGGCCCGGGGCGCCTCACCGATGACTCCGCGACCGCGCGCATCCGCGGCAGCGCCCTGGCGACGTGGAACCTCCGCTTCAAACCCTACCCCGTCACCTATTTCGCCGCTCCCCCGCTCGTCCGCGCGTTCTCGTCGTCTCACTTTTCCATCCCGACCCCGCGCACGAATTTCACCGGGACCGTTTCCATCGCGGGACGCGCGTACTCGCTGGAGAACGCCCCGGGCTGCCAGGGACACTTCGCTACCCCCGCCCTCGGAAAAGGCTGGACCTGGGCGCACGCGACCGAGTTCGCCGAGGGCCCGGGCTTCGCGGAGGCCGTTTCTCCCGGCCCGGGAATCATCGCCTCCGTCGGCGTCACCTGGGGCGGCCGCGTCTGGCCGGGGAATACGCTCGGAGCGCTCGCCGGCGGCCGACTCGAGGGTTCGGACTGGAAGCGGACATTCCGCGCGGAGACCGTGGAAGGACCAGTCGCCTGGGAGATCGAGGGCAGCCCTTCACGGTCGATCGGCGTGGAGTACAGCGACCCTTCCGGCAATCGTCTCTATTGCTACAACACGCTGGTCGCTTCGAGCACGCTCCGGTGCGGCGACAAGACGCTTCACTCCTTCGGAACCACCGTTCTGGAGATCAGTTCCCAGCTTCCGCGGCTGGACGTCCCCGTGTCGCTCCGGGCCGCGGTGGCGCCGCCGCCGCGCGTGTCCGCGAACCATTGAGTTTTCGCCGGATTCGCGAAACCCCCGGGGGCCGCGCGCTGTAGGATTCCCTCAGGACCCGTCGTCGAAAGGAACCCCCATGAAGCCCGCCCTGATTTTCGCGCTCGTCGCCCTGGCCGCCGTTTCGGTCGCCGAGGGATTCCTGATCCGCCGGCAGGAAGCGCGGCTGCGCGAACTCGAATCCGCCGTCGCAAAACAGTCCACGCCCGAAGGGGCCGCAGAAATCCTGAAAAAGGCGGGCGTCGATCCGCGCGCGGCCGACGCCGCGGTCGTCAGTTCCACGGCAGCAAAGGCCGCCCGCCAGGCCGTCGAGGATGCCGTCGCCGAAAAAGCCGAGGAAATCGCGCGACGGCTTGAAGCGCTCGAAAAGAACGCGCTTGCAGCGGCGGGCGGCGGCGGCGGAGATCCGGCGGCGATTGACGACATGGTCTCGAAGAAGGTCGACGAGAAGCTCGCCGACGCGAAGCAGAAAAAGGGCGGACTGTTCGGGGACGACAAGAAGCGCCCGCTGTCGGAGATCTCGAAGGATCTCGCGCTGACCGAATTGCAGGAGGACCAGATGGCGGAGGCGATCAACGCCTCGCAGAAGGTCTGTTTCGGGATTGTCACGACGCCGCGCAACGACGGAACGAACATCCTCGACGACATCGTCGTGGCCATGCAGGACCCGGAACATGCGCAGGAGAAGGCGACAGCGGCCTTCATGAAGCTCTTCACGGACAAGATCCCGGGGACGGACGAAACCTACCTGGCGCGGATCATGACGGAGAAGGGAGCGCTCAACAGCGAATTCAAGAAAGTCCTGACCGAGGACCAGATGAAGAAGTACACGCGACTCGGACAGGATCCGCACGAGATCCAGACCGGGTACGACCCCTACGGCGAGTACCTGGCGGAGCGGATGGGAAAGAAGTAGCGCCCAACCGCTTGACGCAGTGCGTCAATCCTCTATTTCAGCGACTTTTCATTGTCCCGCCACCACTTCTGCCACTGCGAGTTCCACCGTGCCGCTTCCCCCGCGTCCTGCCCCTGCCTCTGGATGTCGTTGCACTGCGTCACCTCCGGAAGGGCCATCGAAATGGCCATCCATGCCGCGCTGTTGCCGGGCGTCACGTTCTTCGCGAAGTAGGACGCCAGCGCCTCACAGAGCGCCTGCGCGACCACCCTGCTCTTCTTGAATCCCTTGCAGTTCTCCGCCGCCGTTTTTGAAACCCAGGGGTTCGGGCTCTTGATCCCCTTCGCAAACGCCGCCGCCGCCGCCGGCTGTGTCGTCAACTTCCCCAGGCCGAGGTAAAAGCTCGAGAGCGTCCTCAACTGCTCTTCGAACTTCTTCGCCTCCGCCTCCTTGCTCGGCGTGTCGTTCGCCAGCGCCTTCTCCTGCTTCGCGATGTCCGCCGCCAGCGTCGCCGCCGCGGTCGCTTCTTCTCCGCCCTCGCCGAGCCGTTCCGCGGCGTATCCCCTCACAGTGGGCTCAGGGTCCGCGAGCATCCGGATGAATTCGTTCGTTACTTTTTTTGAACGCGCGTTCAAATGTTTTGCGGCCGCCATTGCGATCCGGTCGAGGCCCTCGCGGCGTTTCTCTATCGCCTTGTCCCTGAGAAGCGGCGTCGCATCCTTGATCGCGGCGTCGTCCGCGCCGTCGTGGGGCGGACAGACCTTGCCCGGTTTGCAGGAAGCGCAGTCCTCGGCGAGCGCCGTGGAAGCGGCCAGAATCGCGCTGAAAGCGGCTGAAATGAACTGCTTCATGGTTTTCTCCCTCTCCCCTGGATCCTATTGACGCACCGCGTCAATTGTCCGCGGGCCTGCCCCGCGTGGACAGGGCATTGTAACCATGCCGCCTCGCCGGTAGCATTTTTCACGCTTCCATGTCCGAATCCCCCTCCTCCCCGCTGTCCGCCCCCCCCGCCGGCCCCGCCCCGGCGCCGGATCTCATTGCGGACCTGCGTGGCGAGCGCTGCCCCTATACGTTCATAAAGGCGCGGCTCGCCATCGAGAACCTCCCCGTGGGAGGCGTGCTCGGGGTCATTCTCGATTTTCCGCCGGCGTGGTCCCGCGTTCCGGCGAGCTTCGGAGTTCTCGGGCACCAGCTCATCTTCTTCAGGACCGAGCTCGATGGCTCTCGACTTCTCCTGTTCCGGAAAGCGGAAGTACCAGACTGAGAGGGCGAGCGGAAGTCCTTTTGACATCGTGAGCCTGGCAAACCAGAGGGCGGTTCCAGAACTGCGAGAGTGTGTATATACGAAGTATTGTGAATGAAAACTATCGTATAAAGTTAGAAATACAGTTCAGGAGACCGGTGGAGGTGCCTGCTGCTGGGCCCAACTCTTCACCCCAGGATCCTGGCAAACGTGACGGGGATGCAATGGTCAGGCCATTCCCATTTTCCCCACAACTCGATCGAAGTCATCCAGATTGTAGAACTCGACGATGATGGCCCCGCGACTTCTTCCCATTCGCACCTTGACCTTGGTTTCGAAGTGGCGGCGGAGCTTCTCTTCCCAATCTTTGACGACGGACGCGCTCACGGCGCTTCCCTCAACGGCCTTTGGAAGTGGAGGCGATTTGAGGTTCTGGACGAGTTTCTCCAGCTTCCGAACTGACATTCCCTCTCGCTCGATGCGCTTCGCCAGAAGGAGCTGCTCTGCTGGAGAAGTGAGAGCGATCAAGCTTCGTGCATGCCCCATCGAAATTGTTCCACGTGAAACCGCTTCACGAATCAATTCCGGCAAGTCCAACAATCGAAGAAAGTTGGTCACCGTGGACCGATCCATGCCAAGGCGGGCGGAAACGGCCTCGTGGGTGAGTCTGAAGCGGTCGATCAGCGCCCGAAAGGCCTGGGCCTTTTCTATCGCGCTCAGATCCTTCCGCTGAAGGTTCTCAACCAGCGCGACTTCCAACATGCCGCGGTCGTCCATTTCGCGGATTACTACGGGGGCGGTCTCCTTTCCCAGATGCTGAAGCGCTCGCAGCCGTCGCTCGCCTGCGACCACCTGATAGCTCTCACCGACCTTCCGAACCACGATTGGCTGAATGAGTCCCTGTTCACGGATGCTGGAAGCGAGCTCTTCGATGTCCGCATTATCCCAGGTTTTCCGAGGCTGAAACGGATTCGGACGAATGTGCTTGATCGGGATGTCCTGACCGGTGGGAGAGGCCGCCGAGACGACTGCGGGCTCCGGTGCCGATCCGAGCGCTTCGCCCAGAAGGTAATCGAGTCCCTTACCGAGTTTCTTGCCTTTCATGGTTCAGGATCTCCCATGCGAGTTCTAGGTAGGCCCGGACGCCAAGAGATTCCGGTGCCTGAATGACGGCGGGAATACCGAGCCCTGCCGATTGCGACAGGATTGGATCGCGCGGAATGATCGATTTCAGGAGGAGGGACGAGAAGTGGCGCTCCACTTCGGCGCGAACCTGTGAGGAATGCTCATCGGTAGCTGTGTACATTGTCAAAACGACGCCCGTCCTTGGACTCCGGGCTCCGCTAGCCTGCAGCTCTTGCAGTCGCTTCAACATGGCCGTCAGGCCTTCGATCGAGAAGAATTCGCACTGGACGGGAATGCAGGTGTACTGGGCCTGCCGAATTGCCGTGTTGGGGAGGATTCCGAAGGCGGGAGGACAGTCCAGAATGACGTAATCCCAGGCAGCTGCGATCTGATCCAGAATTGTCTCGAGCCGCTCCATCAGGAGCGGCTGGGTGCGAATCTCTTCCTCGATGGCACTGGAACGCCGACCGAGCGGAAGGACGAAGAGGTCGTCGCAATAGCAGGGACAGGCAACATCGGCCAAGGGAGCGTTGTCGAGCAGAATGCTTGCGAGGCCAGGCTTGTCTTCCTTGCGTACGCCAAGTCCGCTGGTCGCGTTTCCCTGCAGGTCCAGGTCGAGGATCAGGGTCTTCCTGCCGGTCAGCGCGAAGAGAGTTCCGAGATTGATCGCGGAAGTGGTTTTGCCGACACCACCCTTGTGGTTAGCGATTGCCAGCACGTACCCCATATAAGCAGCCTTTGTGCACAAAAAGATGCGTAAATGCACGTTCTGGAGGGTATTATAAGGAGAGGCGCCTGGAAGCGCAATCGTCTGGTGCTTCAGCGGAGCAATCGAATCGCGTCTGGTCGGCCCGCCTTCATTGGCTCGCCTTGGCGGCAACGTCTCACCCTGCTACCATCGTGCTTCGAATGCCTGCTTCACGACTCGAACTCGTATTTCGCGGCCGCGTCCAGGGTGTCGGATTCCGCGCCCGCGCCGCAGCCGCTGCACGCCGTCGCGCGGTCCAGGGCTGGGTGCGGAACGAACCTGACGGGTCCGTCCGCTGCGTTGCTGAGGGCGAAGAGTCTGCGGCGTTGGAGTTTGTTAATGATCTTCTGTCTGAAATGTCTCGATATGTGGATAGTCATGAGGTCATCAGTCGTCATGACAGGGTAGAATGTTCTTCGTTTACAGTGTATTGATAGACACTATTATGTATAAAACACTAGTCGTCGCCGCACACACCGCACACCAGTCGCTGCGACTCCCGCTCTTCTGGATTCTCACTTCAATCTTTGCGGCCATGATCTGGACCTCGCAGTACTTCACAATGTTCACCCTCGACGAATCCCTCGAGGGCCTGCTTCTCCGGGAAATGGGAATCTCTTCCATCGCGCTCTGCGGCGCCCTGCTGTCCGTGCTCCTTTCGTGGCTCGTCATCACCCGTGACATGGAACTTCTCGTCGCGCTCACCGTCCTCTCCAAGCCGCTCTCCCGCGCACAGTTCCTGGCGGGGAAGTACCTCGGGATTCTGGTCGTCGTCGGCTTTTCGAGCCTGACGTTGTCCGGCGTTCTCCTTGCAACGCTGTGGCAGAAGGAAGCCGGGCCGAGGATCGAAGAGCTCTCGACAATTGAAGAAATCACCTACCACGAGGCGAAGGGAGACGTCGTCGCGGCAATCGAGAGCGTCAAGGGCGTCCCGGAAGATTGCCCCTTCACGGCCGAAATCACGCTCGACCGGGAACTCCCCGAGTCCGCTTCGCGCGCCGCGCGCCTCGCGGCCCGTCCTCCAGATGGGCGCTTTTCACAGGGACAATTCGTGGTCTGGAAAGAAAACGCCCTCCGCCAGTGGCTCATCCTGAAAAGCTGGAACGAGAACGGTCGCGGGAAAGTCGTCGTCGCGGTCGGCCAGCCCTGGCTTGCGCCGGACGGCGTCAGCCCGCTCGACGCGCCCGCCGATCCGTCCCGCGCCCGCGCCGAACTTCCGCCCTCCTCCGGCGAAGCGCGCCTCGCGCCTTCCAGGCACGGCGCCGCGCAAAGCGCGTGGGCCCGCTTCTGGACATTCGACGCGGCGCAGATCGCCAAGGGAGCCCTCCTCGCCGTTTTCCGCGTCGCCATCCTCCTCGCCTTCGCCGCTTCGCTCGCCCCGCACGTCCCGCTCGTCGTCAACGGCTCCGTCTCCTTTCTTATCTTCCTCATGGGCCACGTCTCCAACTACGCCTTCCTGGCCCTCGACACCAGCAGCCACTCCTGGACCATCCGGCTGCTGGCGCGGATTTTTTACGCGGTTTTTCCCAATCTGGAAAATTCCCGTGTAGAATCCCTCGTCGCGGCCGGCCGGGAAATCTCGCCCTCATACGTTTGCTGGAGCGCGGGATATGGCTTCGCTTACGCGGCGCTCGTTCTGGTCGCGGGCGCAGCCGTATTCTCGCGAAAAGAGATCCGCTGACCGTCGAGGTGGGGAACACAGCATCGATGAAATACGGCATCCTGGGCGATATCCACGCCAACCTCGAGGCGCTGGAAGCGGTGCTTGCCGCGATGGAGAAGCATAAACCCGACAAGCTGATGTGCGTGGGCGACGTCGTCGGGTACGGGGCTGATCCGTCGGCCTGCATCGCGAAAATCCGCGAGATCGGCGCCACCACCGTCGCCGGAAACCACGATTTTGCGACGATCGACAAGATCAACGTGGATTTCTTCAACAGCTACGCGCGTGAAGCGGCGCTCTGGACGCGGAGGATGCTGACGAAGGAAGAGAAGGCTTGGCTGGCGAGCCTGCCGCTCGTCGAGTTGATGGACGACTGCACGCTGGTGCACGCGACGCTTCACTCGCCTGAGCTGTTCGAGTACATCCAGACTTCCTACGACGCGCATCTTTCGTTCGAGCAGATGACGACGCACATCTGCTTCCTGGGCCACTCGCACGTGCCGGTGACTTTCATCCAGAAGCGGTCCGTTTCATTCACAATGGAGCCGAAGATCAACGTCGACCCGAACGCGAAGACGATCGTGAACGTCGGGAGCGTCGGGCAGCCGCGCGACGAGAATCCGGACGCGGCGTATGCGGTCTACGACGAGTCGACGCGGGCCATGGAGATTTTCAGGATTCCGTACGACATTGAAAAGGCGGCAGGAAAGATCGTGAAAGCGGGGCTGCCGGAGATCCTGGCCGAGCGGCTGCGCTACGGTCGATAGCAATCAAGCCCGCCGCGGCGGGTCATCCAATCGAAACACATTGCGGGGGGCCGGATGGTGCCGAGATCAGTGGCGGACATCATGTCGAGAAACGTGAAGAGCGTGCAGCGCGGGACTCCGCTTCTGGACGCCGTCAAGGAGATGCACCTCCACAACATCGGGGCGCTTGTGATCACGGAGCAAGGCCGCCCGGTGGGGATTTTCAGCGAGCGTGACCTGCTGAAGCGGGTGGTCGCAACGGGGCTGGATCCGCGGGGAGCGACGGTGGACCAGGCGATGACGGGGAAGCTGATCAGCGTTCCCCCGGACGAGAGCTTCGCTTCTCTCTGCGAGAAGATGCATGTCGGGAATTTCCGGCACCTGCCGGTGATCGGCGGCGAGAAACTGCTGGGGATGGTGAGCGTGCGCGACGTGCTGTCGGTGGTGGCACGCGAGGGGCTTGGGATCGTTCCAAGCGGGCGCGGTTCGCGTGGTGGGAAGAAGAAGAAGGCGTCAAAGAAGCGGCCGGCGAAAAAGAAGGGGAAGAAGAAGCGGTAAATTCAGTTGCGGGTTGCGAGGAAAAAAAACGACTACGGCCCGGGCATCTGCCCGGGCCGTTTTTTTTCAGGTCCGGGCCCACTCCCTCCCGGGTGGCCTGGCATTCCTCGCAACTCGCACCCGGAACTCGCAACTGAGGTCTACACCGGCGATCCGCATCCGGCGCAGAACTTCGCTCCCGCCGCGAGCATCGCGTTGCATTTCGGGCAGCTCGCCGACTGCGGCTTGCCGCATGCGGCGCAGAATTTTGCGGCGGGGGAGGGAAGAGGCTCCTTGCATGCGACGCAGAGCACCGCGGTCGCGGCGCCGCAGCTCGCGCAGAATTTCGAGCCTTTCGCGACCGGCGTCTTGCACTTCGGGCACGGCTCCGTCGCGGGCGCCGCGGCGGCCGCCTGGTTCTGCTGCTGCATCGGCTGGAGCCCTGCCGCCATCATCTGCGGCATCATCATTCCGACGCCGAGCCCGGCGCCGACGCCGGCCACACCGCCCGGATTTTTCCCCGCTTCGAGCATCGCGTCCGCGGCGGCCTTCTGCTGGTAGACGCCCATCTTCTTCTCGAGGATCCCCAGCTTCTGGTTCTGACGGATCGCTTCCTGGATGTCCGGCGGCGGAGTGATCGCCCCCAGGATGAATCCGGTGATTTCCATGCCGTAGCGCTCGAAGTCCGTCGCAACCTTCGTCTTGAGAAGCTGGGAAATCTCGTTGTAGTTGCGGGCCAGGTCGAGAATCGTCGTCAGCTTTTCGCCCAGCACGTCGTTGAGCTGCTGCACGATGATGTCCCGCAGCCACTCCTCCAGCTCGTTCACCCGATAGACCGATTTCTGCCCGACCACCGTCCCGAGAAGCAGCTTCGGGTCCCGGATCTTCATGCTGAATTTCCCGAAGGCGCGCAGCTCCAGCCCGTCGCCTCCCCCGAAGTTGGAGTCCCGGAACAGGACGGGCTCCTTCGTCCCCCACTTCAGGTCGAGCATGTCCTTCATGTTCATGAACACGACTTCGACGGGGAACGGCGTGTTGCCGCCGAAGGGGATGCGCATGACCGCGCCGATGAGCGGAATGTTCTGCGTCGAGAGCGTGTAGCGGCCGGGCCCGAACGTGTCGTAGGCCTTGCCGTCGCGGAAAAAAATCGCGGACTGCGTCTCGTGGACGATGAGCTGCGAGCCCATGTTGACGGTGGAAGGGCCGACCCGGGTCGCGAGGTTCTGCCCGGATTCGTCGTGGTACTGGATGACGTCGAGTATGGCCATGTCGCACACCCTTTCAGGTAGGTTAGGTGTCCGGATTAATCGTGGTCAAATCCATCCTTTCCTCAGGTCAGAAGCACTTTCTCCCTCAGGTCGAACTCCTTGTCAATCTCACGCACAAGCTGCGTCAGCATCTCGATCTCCGCCTTGAGAGCGTCCGCGTCACCGGCGAGACCCGGCAACTCCCGCGTCCGCTTCGACAGTTGCTCCGCCTTCTCGTACATCCCCAGGTCGAACTGGTACATCCTCTCGAGCGCCGCGTCGTCGACCTTGATCGTGTCGAAGAATCCGGAGTAGCCGTAGTCGGCGAAGCGGATCCGGTTGCCGATTTTCTCGATGAGTTTCTCGAGCGGTTCCATGCCGGAGATGCAACGAAGGGAGTCGAAGTTCCCCGTGTCGGCGACTTTCTGCACGGTGCGCCGAAGCGGCTCGCGCGATTCGTCGAACGCCTTCGCGATGAGGTCGCGCTCGATCTTGTCGCTCTCGCGGCGGCACTCCTTGCTGAGGTATCCCTTGAAGCCCGGAATCTTGGCGAGAAGCCGCTCGAACCCGCCTTTCTGGGACTGGCTCTTGTCGAAGACGCTCATCTCTTTTCTCCGAAAGCCGCACGGATATCCGCGGCGAGTACGGACAACCCCTTCAAATCCTGTTCCGTTCCCTTTCCGGCCTCAATCAGCTCCGCCACGCGCTCGTACTCCCGCAGAAACCTCTCGACGCGCAGACGGTCGTCATCCCCCTTCGCCAGCCCCTCCATCGCCGCCCGCACTTCCGAATAGTCCTGCACGACGCGTGCGCTTTCGTTCCCTCGGGCGTGATCCTCGAAGCGCGCGTGCGCCTCCTCCCAGCGCGTCATCGCGTCGGGCGGGGCGGGAAGCGGCGGCTCGGGGTCGCGGGCGACGACGGCTACTTTTTCCGGGGAGAAATCGCGCGCGATCTGGTCGCGGACCGCGCCGACGGCGCGCTCCTGGCCCGAGGAGAGGGCGTTGTCGGCGGCGATGGTGCGCGAGAGGGAGGTGAAGCGGTCGCCGATCGAAGCCAGCCGCGCCGCCGGGTCGGCC
>WSZJ01000083.1 GCA_009773755.1 Planctomycetota bacterium
TCACTGCGGCGAGACGAGCGGGGTCGGTCGCCGCCTCGGGCGCCGGCCACACGCCGGGAGACAAGGAAGAGAGCGATGCCCAGCGATCCACGCGCATCATGGTCCAGGACGGATTTGTCCAGTTCGCGGTCTGCCGCGAGGGCGATCCGCCCAAGCTCCCGGGCGGTTACAAGAGTCCCCTGGTGAATCTGAGCCGGCACGGGCTCGGGTTCGTAGCCGATGCGGAAATCCCGCTCGACAATTGCGTCGAACTCGCGCTGCATCTGCGCGGCACTCGCAAACCGATATACGCGCGCGGCAAGGTCGCGTGGTGCCGCAAGGTCAAGGACGCGAACCTGCGCAGCATCGGCATCCGTCTGACGGCGCGGACAAGGGACTACATGCTCGCGTACGAGCAGCTCAAGGCCGCGACGAAGACGGGAACGGAAGAGACCTAACTGCAGTTGCGAGTTGCGGGTTGCGAGTGAAAGGCAGGACAGCCACGAATTCACCGGCGCCCGGCGACTCACGAGGCGGCCAGCGGACTCAATATCGCGAGGTCGTTGCAGTTCCTCGCAACTCGCAACTCGTAACTCGCAACTCACGCCTGCAGCAGATCCGCTTCCTTCACCTTCTCCACGACATGCGGATTCCCCTCGGCATCCAGAAACACCACGTCGTACTCCGCCTCCGCACCAGCCGCTTCACGCACCGCCTTCACCTTCGTCGGGTTCCGCTGCGTCACGAAAATGCCCTTGTGCATGAAGATGCGGTTGAACTGGACGCTGTCCCCCGCCTTGAAGCGGCTCACGCCTTTTCTTCCGCGAGGAACATCTCGCCGGCCGAGTCGCGGCGGAACATCGTCTCGAACGGGGCGATGACGCCGGGATCGAAGCGCGTCATGGCGTCGTAGAAGGCGCCGCCCCAGCGGGTGCCGTCCATTCTGGCGCCGGTCAGCTTGCAGAAGCCGAGATTCGCGCCGAGAAAGGTCGCGCCGGAGAGGTCGGCGTCGTTCAGGAACGAATTGCGCAGGTCGGCGTACGCGAGGTCCGCGTTCCGGAAGCAGGCGTTGTACAGGTCCGCGCGCCTGAAGTTCACGCCCATCAGGTCAGCGCCTTCGAAGTTCGCGCCGCGAAGCGAGCACTTGTGGAAGCTCGCGCTCATGAGGTAGCACCCGGAGAAATTCGCCCCCGCAAAATTGCCGCCGTCGAAGCGCGCGCTCCGGAGGTCGAGCCCGGACAGGTCGAGGTTCGCGCCGTCCAGCTTGCCGAGCGGCTTGTCGTCGGCGATCAGCTTCAGCACCTCTTCGCGCGTCGGCTTCACCTTCGCGGCCGCCGCGCCGCCGTTCTTCTGGTTCGCGAGCGCGACCTGGAACGCCTCCAGCGCCGACGCCGGGTAGTTCTTGCGCCGCTCGGGAAATCCTTCGACGCCCTTCTCGATGTCCTCGGCGGTCAGCCGCGCCGCTTCTTCCAGCGTCTTCCCTTTCGCCGCTTCGCAGCAAAGCGCCAGCGCCGCCAATCCGAATCCGCAGCCGGTCGTTGTGAAGGAAGCGTCCTCGATGACGCCCTTGGGGCTGACCTTCAGGAAGATGCGGTATGCGTCGCCGCAGCCGGAATTCTTGTAGTCGCCGATGGCCGTCGCGTCCGCCATTTCACGAAGGTTCGGCTTGTCGGCCTGCAGCTGGTTGAACTTGTCGAAGTTCATACGGAAGCGACTTTAGCATGGGGGGGGCGCGGAGGTAAACTCAAGGCATGGCTGCCCCAATCAAACCTCATCCTGGCGACTCGAAAGGTGAGGCGCCTTCGCGGCGGATCCGTCTGGAGCCCGAAGGACCGCCGCCGGCGACGCCGCTGAGCGTTTCCGCGCAGCTGATTGCGGCCGCGGGGATGCTGTTTCTCTCGACGGTTGCGGGGTACGTTGTGTGGCGAGTTCCGGAAGCGACGCCGATGCTGGCGACGCTGGTCGCTGCGGCGGCGTTGGCGGTCTGTCATTCGGGGCGCACGCCCGGATTGTCGCGAAAGGAGAAACCGCAAGCCGGCGGACCGGAAATTTCGGCAGGAATGGCGTTGCATATCCCCCCCACCCGCGGTGCTATACTCATTCGTTCAGCGCAACCAGGAGATCCAAACATGTCCCTCCAGTTCCCGTGCCCGTGCGGTCGTCTCCTCCAGGTCTCGGAAGACCTTGGCGGCAAGCGCGTCCGCTGCCCGTCCTGTTCCCGCATTGTCTGGGCCCCGGCCGCGCCGGAGATGGTTCCGGAAGCGCGCATCGTGGACGGCCCTGCGGCACCGAAAGTCGAGCACGTCGCGGCGAACGCAGCCCAGCCCGAGCCGCCGATGGCGCGCGCGGCGGCGGCGGAAGCTTCCTCCCCCGCCCCTCAAGCCGGCAGCTGCGGCGCGACGAAGCACGATTGCGGCGCGGTCGGCGGATTCATTCTCTCCCTCGGATCGCTGGTCTTCGGCGTCGTGGCCTGCCCGCTCATGGTTGTTTCCTGGCCGCTCGGCGGCTCGGTCGGCGCTCTCGTCTCGTGCAGCGCTCTTCGCCGGATCCGCTCGGGAAGAGGAAATCCGGCGTCGGCGGGGCTTGCGCGCGCGGGCGTGGCGATCGGCGTCGGACAGGCGCTGCTCGGGCTCGTGCTCATCGCGTCGATGGCGGTCGTGTGCGGGAAGCATGGACCCGATGGCTGGGGTTGCGGCAGAGCCAGGTACGTGCGTCCGATCCCGGGCGCGGTCACCGAGCCGGCGCTGAAGCAGAAGTGCGCGCCGGTGAAGGTTGAAGAAAAGCAGGAGGAAGAAGCGGTGATCGAGACGGAGGAAGTTGAAGGGAAGTAGATTCTCGACGGTCAACAAGAACGCCGCCCCGAAAGGGCGGCGTTTTTTTGTGTCTTATCCGCGCTATTTCTTCTTTTTCTTCTTCTTGAACAGGTCGTCAAGCAGATCGTCCACCTTCTCCTTCACGTCCGGGTTATCAAGAATCCCCTTCACCGCCCCCTCCAGCGCCTTCTCGAAATCAATGTCGATCTTCGGGTCTGCTGCAGTCCCGCCCAGCGGCAGCCCGCCGGCCTTGTTGAACACATCCACCACGGCGCCCGTCCGCTTTCCCCATCGCGCCGTCGGGTCGCCCGCCACCGTGATCGTCTGCTTCATGTTCCCGTCGAAATCCGTCTCGCCCGAAATCGTGATGTCCGCTTCCTTCGAGTCGCCCTGGAACCTGGAGAATTCGTTGTAGACCTTGCCGTCCTTGATGTGGAACTTCTGGTCGACGAGCGAGTACTCGAACTTCGTCTGCTTGGTGAGCTGCAGCATCGAGTAGAGCTCCGTGAAGAGCGGCGACCCGGCGAGCGTCACGTTCCGGAGCCCGAGCGTCCCCTCCCCCTCCAGCGTCTTCTTCATCGCTTCCATGTCGAACCCGCGCCCCCGCAGCGAAATGTCCCACGCCATGGCGGCGTCCACCTGCCCCTGCTGGTCCGAATAAAGCGCGGGATTGAGAAGCGCCGCGAGCCCGCTGAACTGGGAGGAGTATTTCACAGGCGGGTCGCCGACGGTCGTGTGCAGGTTCCACGCGGGGTCTTCGGCGTCGAACTCGATCTTCCCCGTGCATTTCACGTCGCCGTCGTTCAGGCGGAAGTCGAGGCGCCGGATGTCGCAGGCCTGCTCCCGCAGAGACAGATCGATCATGATGCGCTTCACTTCCATCGCTTCCGAGCGCACCCAGGGCGTCTGCACCGTCACGTCGAAGGCCAGACCGTCCAGGGACGCCCACGCACGCCCCGGTTCTGCCGCGCGCAGTTTCCGCCGGGCGCCGTCGTACGTCCCCTTTACCTCCACCGCGAGATTCCCGGGATTGGGGATCACGTACTCCGTCGACTTCCCGTCCTTGTCGCGCGTCCGGTACGAATAGTCCGTCGGCAGCGGCGGGCTCGTCACGGTCGCCTTCCCGGTAATCTCGAGCCGGTCGAAGTTCGCGCCCTTCACGTTCCAGAACGTGCGAAGCGGTCCTTTCATGTCCTGGTCGGCGAGCGAGGCCGGAAAGACCTCGCGCAATTTCGTCAGGTCGCCGTCGAACTTCACGACGAGGTCGACCGGCCCGTCCGCGGCGAGAAATCCCTGCGCCTGCAGGTCGCAGCCGTTCATCTGGATCCTGCCGCCCGGCTTGAGGTCGATCCGCCCGTCCTTCTTGCGCCACGAAACGTCCTGCTTCACGTCGACCGGCGTCGCGACCTGGGGAAGCCCTCCCGGGTCGCCCCATTTGAAGAACGGGACCTTCGCATCGAGCGCCGCTTCCACATCGCCGCCCGCGAGCAGCTTCGCCTTGAGCGTCCCAGCGACTGCGCCCGTCACCCACTCGACGCCCTGCATCGGCATCATCGCCGCGACGTCCATCCCCTTGAACGCGACCGTCGCTTCCGCCGTGATTTCTTTGCGCACCTTTCCCGCCGACAGCGCGAGCACCGTCGCCTTCACGTCGAAGTCGCCGGGCAAAGCGCTTCCCACCTGCACCTTTGCCGCGATTTCCGCCGCGATCTCGTCCGGCGTCGCGCCCGGCTTCGCGTTGACCGTCAGCCCCGTCACCCGGTACGTCTCCCCCGCCATTTCGTCGATGAACGTCACGGCGACGTCCCGGATCGCCACGGTCCCCATCACGATCGTCCCGTCATCCCCCGTCTTCTCCTTCGGCTTCACCGGCCCGATGTCGTCCGTCGACAGCGTGCCGTCCCGGCGCCGCACGATCCGCATCTCGACGCCCGAAATCTCGCACGTGCGCAGAATGACGTTCGAGTCGAGAAGCGGTTTGATGTCCACTTTCACCGAGAGCTTCGCGATCTTCAGGAACGGCGTCGTCCCGTCCTTCTCGTACATCACTAAATTCTCCAGCTCCGCAGGCGCCCACCACCCGAGCGAGTGATCCTCGATCGTCACTCTCCGGCTGGTCGCGTCGTGCGCGGCAGTTTCGATCTTGCCCCGGATCGGCCCCGTCGAAAGCAGCGTCGGCGCCATCAACACGAGCAGCGCGAGCACCACCGGCGTCGCGATCGCGATCCGCAGGATCCGCCGCTTCTTCTTCGCCGGCGGCGCCGCGGTCTGCTTCAGCAGCTCTTCGCGCCCTGCGTCGAAGTCCGTGGGAACCGGGGCAGTCTCTTCGCTCACTTCAGCATTCTGGCGAATCCGACACGCCGCGGCAACCGCCACAATATCGCCTCCTGAGAGGCGTTACACTCCCGGCCCCTTCATGCCCCTTCGCCTCGCCCTCGCCAGCTTTCTCCTCGCCTGCGCCGCCTCCGCGCAGCAGCCGGCGCGCGCGCCGGAATACGAGGGCGTCTTTGACGACAAGCGCGTTCACTTTATCCACCTGATCGTCGAGGGGGAGGATTGGGAAAAGATCGGCAGGAAACCGTTCGAATGGGTGAAGGGCGAAGTCGAGATCGACGGCGAGCGGGTCGGGAATGTCGGGATCCGCCAGAAAGGGAACTCGTCGGCGGGGATCCGCACCGAGAAGAAGCCGTTCAAGATCGGTTTCGCGAAGTACGACAAGGAGCAGCGCTTCAAGGGCCTGCGCACGCTCGTCCTGAACAACGGCTTCAAAGACCCGACACTGTTGCGCGAGAAACTCGCCTACGACTTGCACCGCGCGATCGGACTTCCGGCCTCGCGCGCGGCGTTCGCGGTGGTGACGGTCACGGCGCGCGGCCGGATGGAGAAGCGCGAGTTCGGCGTTTACACGATCGTCGAGCACGTCGACGAGACGTTTCTCGACGAGCGCTTCGGCGGTCACGAGGGAAACCTCTACAAGATCGAGGGGATGCAGGATCTGTTCGCGCGGGCGGACGAGGTGCGGATCGCGGACGAGAAATGTGTCGAGCTGAAGACGAACGAAAAGAAAAACGACCGGTCGCGGTTCGTGAGATTCGCGGCGGCGATCGCGGACGGAAAGAGCGACCTGACGGCGTGGCTCGATTGCGACGGGTTCGCGAAGTGGCTGGCGGCGACGTCGGCGCTGGTGAACCTCGACAGCTATGCGGGTACCGGGCACAACTTCTACCTCTACGACGACCCGAAGACGGGGAAGTTCGTGCTGATCCCGTGGGACCTGAACGAGGCGTTCGGGAATTTTCAGCAAGGACCGGCGGCGGCCCACCTCGCGTGGGACATCTACGCGCCCTGGGTGGGGTCGAAGAAGCTGATCGAAAGGTTCGTGGCGGCGCCGGCGCTCCGGCAGAAATACCTGACGGCGCTTCGCGACCTCTGCCTCAAGGAATTCGCGCCGAAAACGATGGCCGCGAAGATCGATCTCCTTTTCAAGCTCACGAAGGAAGCGGCCTCGAAGGACACGATGAAGGAATACCCGACCGACGACCTGATCAAGGCGCTCTCGCAGGACCTCGCCGGCGCCCGCATGGGCCCGAAGCAGTCGCAGATCTTCGGGCTGAAGCCGTTCGTGGAGCGCCGCGTCGACTCGATCCTGAAGCAACTCGCGGGGAAGGCGAAGGGCGAAAAGCTGCAGGGTGGCGGGCCGGGGCCGGGTGGCGGCCCCCCGGGTGGCGGGCCGGGCGGGAAGCCGCCGGGGCCGCCGCCGAAGTAGCCGTCAAAGCCCTGACTGACCTTCCTCTCCTCCTGCCGGACGTATAATGCCGGTTCGTGGCACAACCCCTTCAAGCCGTCCCGCCGTCCCCCGCCGCAATACGCAGCAAGGGTTTCTGGATCGCCGCCGTCTTCGGCTGCCTCGGCATAGGCGTCGTGCTGCTCCTGGCCGGCTCGTTGGTAATAGGCCTCTTGGCCGGCCTGAGCGGCGACTCCGGCCATCCGCCGCCGGCTCCGCCCGCAGCCGCCTCGGCCTCGCCCGCTGACCCTGCGGAAGCCGACGACTTCGTCTACGACTCCCCCAATGGACTCCACACCATCGCCCCAAACCGCATCGTCGCCGAGGGCGTCCAGGTCACACTGGCCGGCATCTGGCGCGAAGATCAGCGCAGCGTCACCCTCCGGCTGGGCGCCGACGGCCGCTACGAGCTCGGCATCGGCGGCGGCGCGAGCGGAGGCCGGACGAAATACGACATCGTCGCCTCCAGCTCCTCCGAAAGAGGGACGTGGACCCTTCAGGGCCAAACGCTCACCCTCTCGCCCGAAGGCACCGCTTCGACCGGGATGGCCGAGGGAAAGGTCAACTCCGGAAAAGGAAACGCCGATCCTCCGCGCGCCTGGGCCGTGGCCGGCGTGACGATCGAGTACACGCCGCACGGATCCGAAACGCCCCGCCAGCGTCCCGGCCTGCGCGTCACCGGCCCCTTGCCGTCGTGGCATTACCCGCCCGGCGATATGAACTGGGTCCTCCGCCGGGCCTGGTAGGCTGCCTATCCATGAAGTTCCGCAGGTCACCTGAGGTATTTCATGGAAGTGGTCGAGTTGCAGGAGGGGCGGGGTGCTGGAACAACCCGTCCTCTCGCCCCTACCCCTTCAGGAACTTCCTCCACTCCCTGTGGAACAGTCCCGTCAGCACGCTCAGCGCCAGCCCGGCCGTCGGGCGCGGATCGTCGCGGCGCATGTAGTCGTCGTGGGGGGAGAAATCGAGGAGCGGCGGGTCCATCTTGCCGCGGTCCGGATTCTTGAGGAAGTGCATCACGTCGCCCGGGAAGAACACGCGGGCGCGGACGCCGAGGGGCCAGGTGACGACGGGCGCGAAGGTCTCGCCGCGGGCCCACTTCACGAGCAGGTCCGGGAAGTTGACACCCGCTTCGACCGCCAGCGCGAGCGATCCCCAGAAGCGCGGGTTGATCTCCATTAAGGTAAAGCCGTCGGGGCGCTTCTTGAATTCGACCATCGCGACGCCGGTCCAGCCGATATGGCTTAGCAGGCGGACCGCCGCTTCCTCGAGCGCGGGATCCCGCGCGGACTCCCTTAATGTAGAGGGCCCGCCGGTGGTCGGGTACTCACGCAGCCGGCGGTGCGTGAACTTCGCGAGGACGGAGCCTCCGTCGCCCATCAGGACGCTGACGCCCCAGCCTTCGCCGTCGACGCGGTCCTGGACGAGGCAGCCGGGGCGCCAGAGTGCGGCGAGGCCGGGGCGGTCACAGTAGGCGAGTCCCCGGGAACCGGAGCCGCGGGCGGGTTTGACGACGAAGGGGCCGTTGCCTTCGACGGCGGCGGGGTCGGACCAGGTGCGGGGCGCGGGGACGGCGCACTCGGCGGCGCGGGCGAGCGTCCAGGCCTTGTCGCCGGCGTTGCGGACGAGCGCGGCGGCGGCGAAGGGGAGCTTCGCGGGAATGTCGGCGCGGCGGTCGAGGGCGAAGAGCAGGGTATCCTCTTCCATGGGCAGGATTACGTCGCAGTCGAGAAGGACCGGGGCTTCGCGGAGCCATCGCGAGAAGTCGTCGGGGCGCGTGACCGGCGAAGGGTAGACGACCGCGCGGCCGTGTTTCGAGAAGAGTGCGGGGGAGAAATGGGTTTTCTCGCCGACGACGACGCGATGGCCGGTGCGGCCTAGGGCGCGGACGGCCGCTAACGTCTTGCGCCAGTAGCCGTCGGTGACGAGGATTCCGGGCATCGGGAGCGAGTGTAGCGGCGAGTTGCGGGTTGCGAGTTGCGAGTTGCGAGGAGGCACCCTCAACCTCGCCCCCGGGCGTTGCCGATGTACTCGACGCCGGAACACTCCGCCCCATGCGATCCCTTCCCTACTCGTTCGCCCTTGCCCTCGCCGCGGCCGCAGCGGGGTGTTCGACCACGCCCGCGAAACCGCCGCCCGACCTGCCGCCCGTGGCGCGGGAGCCGGCGCCCGAGCCGATTCCAGTCGTGAAGGCCGACCCGGTCGGGCCAAAGCTGGTCGCTGAGGCCGACCGGCTCTTTACGGAGGCCTCCCGCTCGCGCGCCGCCGGGAAACCCGAAGACGCGGCCGACCAGTACGCCGCGGCGATTGCGATCTACGAAGCGCTCGCGAAGATCGACTCGAATCCCGCCCTCCCGATCCGCGCCGCCAATGCCCGCGAGGCGCGGGGGCGCGCCGTGGCGGAGGCCGTGGAGGCCGCGCGCGTGAAATACCGCGAGGAGTTCCTCGCATCCCTCCCCCCAGCGCCGTTCCCCGACGACTCTTCCCTCATCCGCCACTTTGAAGAACTCGTCGCCCGCAACCCCGACGACCGGGCTTCCCGCCGCCGGCTTGCCGCGCTTTACCTCGCTGCGGAGCGCTACCCGGAAGCGGCCGCCGCGCTCGAAGTCGGCGCCGACCCGGAGCCCGTGCTCGAACTCGCGCAGGCGGCGCTGTGGTATCGCCTGGGAAGAAATGACGACGCGGTCAAGAAGCTCGAAGAGATCCGCAGGCGCTGGCGCAGAGCGCTTCCGCCCCAGATCCTGCGCCCGGCGTTCTGCCTGCAGCCGCCCAAGGGGTTCGACAAGTTCACGCCGGCCGAGCGCGCCGAGTTTTTCCCGCAGCAGAAGGTGTGGATCTACTTCGAGGCCGGAAACGCGACCTGCGAACCGCTCGAGGGCGGGAAGTGGCGGGTGTCGCTTCGGTGCGACTACGAGATTCTCGACGAGAAGGGCGCGAGCGTGGCGTGGCCGGAGGTGAAGGATTTTGCGAGGGACTACGATCCGGCGCCGTACGGGACGCCCGTCAACGATGTGTGCCTGCAGCTGGGGATCGTGATGCCGAAGGCGCCGCGGGGAAAGTACACGATGGTTCTGCGGCTGACCGACAAGGTTGAAAAGAAGGTTTCTGAGCATCGAATGGCGTTCGAGCTCAAGTAACGCTGCGCACTCCGAACTCCACTCTACGCAACTCTCAATACTCCGAACTTGCGCGGCAAGCCTAACGCTTGAGCCTCACGGCATACTGCGTGGATAATGAAGGCTCCTTCCGCTACGGAGCCTCCCGCCATGAAGTTCTTCCTCGACACCGCTTCCATTTCCGAAATCCGCGAAGCCGCAGCGCTTGGCCTGCTCGACGGCGTCACGACGAATCCGTCGCTCGTCGCGAAGGAAAAGAAGGACTTCCGCAAGCTGCTCGTCGAGATCTGCGAGGTCTGCGACGGGCCGGTTTCGGCCGAAGTCGTCGAGACGACGTGCGACGGGATGGTCCGCGAGGGGCGCGAGCTGGCGAAGATCGCGGAGAACATCACGGTCAAGGTGCCGCTCATCAAGGAAGGGATCAAGGCGTGCAAGATCCTGCGCGCCGAAGGGACGAAAGTGAACGTGACGCTCTGTTTTTCGCCGAACCAGGCGCTGATCGCGGCGAAGGCGGGGGCGACGTTCATCAGCCCTTTCATCGGGCGGCTGGACGACATCTCGACCGACGGAATGCAGCTCATCCGGGACATCCGGACGATCTACGACAACTACAACTTCCCCACCGAGATTCTCGTCGCTTCGATCCGGCACCCGCTGCACGTGGTGGAAGCGGCCAAGATCGGCGCCGACGTGGCGACAATGCCGTTCAAAGTGTTCGACCAGATGCTGGCGCATCCGCTGACGGACAGCGGGCTGAAGAAGTTCCTGGACGACTGGAAGGCGCAGCACGGGAAGTAGCGAGAGTTGCGGTTTGAAAGTTGCAGTTTCCAACGCCGCTGGCCGATAAACCCCACGAGAGAAGCTCCGCTTTCCCACCATGAAAGACCGCCTCTGCTTCTACCACAACACCGTGCAGGCGGTCGGCATGTGCCTGCACGACCACAAGCCGTACTGCCAGGCCTGCGAAGTCGTGACGCCCCTGGGAAAGTTCTGCTGTTTTGACTGCAGCGGAAAATACGCGGCGTTCAAGTCGACGTGGAAAGAGCCGAAGCTCCGGTCGCCATGGCTGGGGCCGATGCTGGCCGGGGCCGTGTTGCTGCTGGTGCTCGGCGCCGGCGCGGCGTGGGCCGGGCACCGATTGTTGAAGATATCGGCGCTCGAGCCGTTTGATGTGGTGACGCGATTTACGCGATGAAAGGAGTGCGTGTGACAGAGGCTTACCAGAAATCGACCGGCGGCGGGCCCTTCGACTCGCTTCGCTCGCTCAGGATCTGCCGACAGGCGGGCGAGCGGGCGAGCGGGCGAGCGGGCGAAAAACGACCTCCTGTCCGCCTGCCCGCCTGCCCGCCCGCCCGCTTGCCCGCTGTCCTATTCCTCGCAATCGCCGTCGCAGGCTGCTCCACCTCCGAGGAAGACAAGCCAAATGACACCTCCTGGACGGACGCCGAAGCCGCATACCTCAGCGGCGACTGGTCCGTCTCCATCGCCGCCTACGACCGCTTCATCAGCGACCACCCCGACGACGACCATGTCGTCACCGCCAGGCTCCGCATCGGCCGCGCCTGCCTCGCACAGAACCGCCCGGCGGTCGCGCTTCCATACATCGACCAGGTTCTCGCCAGCTCCCCCGACCGCCCGCTCAAAGCCGACGCCCACGCCGCCCGCGGCCTCGCCCAGCATTTGCTCGGCTCACCGGCGAAAGCTGAAGCGGAATTCCTGGAGGCGATCCGCATCGGCGAAGACCGCGTCCGCAAGGACGAGTGCCTGTACTACCTCGGCGTCTGCAAGATCCGCTCGGGAGACTGGGAAGAAGGCCTGGCGTACATGAGCTCGGTGATCAAGGAAGCCCCCGATTCGCCGTACGCCGTGAAAGCCCGCTCGCTCCGCGGCTCAGGCGTCCGCGCGTTCGCCATCCAGACCGGAGCATTTTCGGACCCCGGCGGCGCGCGACGGAGGGCCGACGAACTGCGCGCGAAAGGCTACGACTCGGAGATCGTGCCCGAGGGGACGCTCAATTGCGTGAGGACGGGACAGTACGCGACGTGGAGCGAGGCGACGGAAGCGGCGCGGGCGCTCGAGACCGTCACGGGGTTTGAGGCGGTGGTGGTGCCTTAGCGGACCGCTCAGAGCGCGCGAAGAAAGCGAGTGACGGCGAGCGGTCGGGGCGAGCGAAGCGACGACGCCGGCTTTTTGGCGGCGTCGCGAAGCGAGGTCCGACCGCCGACGGCACTCGCTTTCTTCGCGCGCTCTCACCGCGCCCCCCCTTTTCCCTTTGCCTGCCCCAGCTGTTCCTGAACCATCCGGAGCAATTCCTGGGGAGTAAAGGGCTTGTTCAGGAACGCCGCGCCGGCCTCCGGGGCGGCTCCTTCCATCACCGAGTCCGCCGAGTAGCCCGACATGTAGACCACGCGGATATCCGGCCGGTCTTCGCGAATGAGCGTTGCAAGTTCGCGGCCGCCCATCTTCGGCATCACGAGGTCCGTCAGGAGGAGGTCGAGGGTCGTCTGCTCGCGGGCGAGTGACACAGCCGAGACGCCGCTGGCGGCTTCGATGACGTTGTAACCCTTTGCGCGGAGCACCTGGACGGCAATCTTCCGCACCACTTCCTCGTCCTCGACCAGGAGGATGTTTCCCGTGCCGGGGGGAAGCGCCACGGGCGCGGGCGGGGGTGGAGCGTGGACGGTCGCGCCGACGGCCGGCGGGAAAAACACGCGGAAGACGGAGCCGTGGCCGGGGGTGGATTCGACATCGATGAAGCCGCCGCTCTGCCGGACGATGCCGTAGACCGTGGCGAGGCCGAGCCCCGTGCCTTTGCCGACCTCTTTGGTCGTGAAGAACGGCTCGAACATGCGGGACATGGTTTCCGGAGTCATGCCGGTGCCGGTGTCGATCACCTCGACCACGACGTGGCGCCCTGGGCGGGCTCCCTCGCATGAACCGAGGACGCGCGTGTCGGGTTCCGACATGCGCGAGGAGAGGATGATGGTGCCGCCGCGCGGCATGGCGTCGCGGGAATTGACGACGAGGTTCATGATGATCTGCTCGAGCTGTCCGGGATCGACGAA
This sequence comes from Planctomycetota bacterium, assembly GCA_009773755.1. GTDB lineage: Bacteria > Planctomycetota > MHYJ01 > WSZJ01 > WSZJ01 > WSZJ01. Next base: position 12,758 of record WSZJ01000083.1, read on the forward strand.
GACGTCTTTCAGGCCGGACCCGAGTTGCGTCTTCAGCAGGATGTCCTCGCCGATGAGCCGCGCCACGAGCTTGAGAAGGCCCGCGAGGATCTCGTTCACGTCCGTCTTCCTCGGGGACAGGACCTGCTTGCGCCCGAACGCGAGCAGCTGCCGCGTCAACTCGGCCGCGCGCCGGCCGGCCTTGCGGATCTCGTCGAGCCCCTCGAACGTCGGGTCTCCCGCCTTCACCCCGTTCGAGAGAAGCTCGGCGTAGCCCATGATCGCGGTCAGCAGGTTGTTGAAATCGTGCGCGACCCCACCCGCCAGCCGGCCGATCGCTTCCATCTTCTGCGAGTGGTAGAGCTCCAGCTCCAGCCGCTTCTTGTCCACTCGCGCCCTCGATTCCTCAACCGCCCGCCGGACCGCCTGCCCCAGCCGCATCAGGTGGCCCTTCAGCAGGTAATCCGTCGCCCCCTCTTTCAGCGCCTGCACCGCAGTTTCCTCGCCGATCGTGCCGGAGACGAACAGGAAGGGAATTTCCGAATGCGATTTCAGGTGGATGCGCAGCGCCGCAAGCCCGTTGAAGGCCGGCATGGCGTAGTCGGAGATGACGATGTCGGGAGTGAATTCCCCGAGCTCGCGCATGAAATCGTTCTCCGTCTGGGCCCGCCGCGTCTGGAACGAGATCCCTTCCCGATGAAGCTGCCGGACCAGGAGGTCGAAATCGTCCTCTTCGTCCTCGAGCACCAGGATCCGGAACGGTCGCAGCTTGTCGTCAACTTTCATGGCCGGTTACCTCGGAACGGAGTTGGTCAGAATCCAATAGAGGCCGAGACGAGCCACCGCCTCGGCGAAGTCGCCGAACTCAATGGGCTTCACGACGTAGCTGTTGGTGCCCAGCTCGTAGCATTTCTCCAGGTCCTTGTCCTCCCGCGAAGAGGTCATCACGACCACCGGAACCGTCTTTGTGCGCGGGTCGGCGCGAAGCGCCCGGAGCACCTCAAAGCCGTCCACCTTGGGGAGCTTGAGGTCGAGAATGACGAGCCGCGGAAGAGGGGAGGCCGCTTCCGGCCCGAGCAGAAACCGCAGCGCCTCTTCGCCGTCCCGGACATGACGGAGCGCGTTGGACAGGTGGTGTTTCCGGAGGGTGCGGATGGTGAGGTCCGCATCGTCCGGATTGTCTTCAACGAGGAGGATATCGACACTTTCCTGGGTCATGGGCGGAGAGCTTCCTTTCCAATTGCGAAATGGAACGCGGCGCCGGCGCCGGGCGTGCCCTCGGCCCAGACCCGGCCGCCGTGCCTCTCGACGATACGCTTCACGAGCGCGAGTCCGACGCCCGTTCCTTCGAATTCGTCGGCGCGGTGGAGGCGCTGGAAGACGCCGAAGAGTTTGTGGGTGTACTGCGGGTCGAAGCCGACGCCGTTGTCGCGGACGGAGAAGACGGTTTCGCCGGGGCGGTCTTCGGCGGCGACGCGGATGAAAGCGGGGGCGCGGCCGGCGGAGTACTTGACGGCGTTGGAGAGGAGGTTCTGGACGACAAGTCCCAGCAGGGAGGAGTCGCCGTGGACTCTGGGAAGCGGATCGACGGTGAACTCCAGAGGGCGGGACGGGTTCTGTTCGCGCAGTTCGGCGATGGCGGCGCCGACGAGTCCCTGCATGTCGACGGAGGCGAGCGTCATGCCGAGGCGGCCGACCCGCGAGAACGCGAGCAGGTCGTCGATCAGCCGGCCCATGCGACCTGCGGCCTTGCGGACGCGCGCGAAGTGGCCTCGCCCGGCGTCGTCGAGGCGCTCCGCGCAATCCTCCTGGATCGCGGCGCAGTAGCCGTCGATGGCGCGCAGCGGAGCGCGCAGGTCGTGCGAGACGGAGTAGGAGAAGGCCTCCAGCTCCAGGTTTTTCTTTTCCAACTCGGCCATCAGGGAGGACCGTGTCTCCGCCAGCACCCGCGCCGCGCGCTCTTCCACCGCCTCCTTCTCGCGCCGGCCCAGCTCCTCGCGGATGTGCCGGTTCTCTTCCTCGAACTGCTTCCTCCGGAGCTGCGCCCGGAGCCGCGCGCGCAGCACTTCGAAGTCCGCGGACTTCGTGATGTAGTCGTCCGCCCCCGCGTTGATCCCCTCGATCATCGCCTCGCGCTCGTCGAGCGCGGTCAGCATGATCAGCGGCATGTCCCGCCATCCCGGGTTCTTCTTGATCGCCCGGCACGTCTCGGTCCCCGAAAGCCCGGGCATCAGCAGGTCGAGAAGCACGCAATCGACCGGCTGGACTTCGAGGAGCTGAAGCGCCTCCGCCCCCGAGCGCGCCATCGCAACTTCGTATCCTTCGCCCCGCAGCTGCCCTGCCAGCACCTGCAGGTACGTCTCGCTGTCGTCGACGGCGAGGATCCGCTTCGGCGAGCCCAGCGACGCCGGTTCCGCGATCGGGGCCGGGGCGCCTGAAGCACGGAGCATCGCGCCGAGCCTGGCGAGGACTACGGGCATGCCGTCGTCCTTGCGCACGTAGGCGTCCGCCCCGGCGTCGAGCGCGGTCACCTCGAAGCCGCGTCCTTCGGAAGCGGTCAGCAGCATTACAGGGAGCCTCCGGAGCGCGGTGTCCTGCCGAAGGCGCCGGATGACGGTGGCGCCGTCGATGCCTGGAAGCGCCGAGTCGACGATGACGGCGGCGGGCCGGTGGTTCGCGGCCAGGCGCAGCCCCGCCTCGCCTGAGTCCGCGGTCGCGACCTCGTACCCCGCCCGGGTCAGGGTTCCGCGAAGCTCCTCCCGGACGGTCGGGCTGTCGTCGATGACGAGGATAAAGGGCGCCGGCTCCTTTTCCCCGGGGCGGCGCGTCAGTTCCCGCGCCCGCGATACGAGCCAGTCGCGGTCGTACGGCTTCCCCACGTAGTCGTCGGCTCCGGTCCGCAGGCCGCGGATCCGGTCCTTCACTTCCGATTCCGTCGAGAGGAGCATCACCGGGGTCGGCGCGCAGGGAAGCGTGCGGATCTCGCGCAGGAAGTCGACGCCGTCGCCGTCGGGGAGCAGCACATCCAGCACGACCAGGTCGCACGTCCCCTCGGCCAGGATTTTCCGCGCGTCCGCGAGGGTCTCCACGGCCGCGACCTCGAACCCGGCATTCGACAGGGCTTCCTCCAGGTCGCCGCGGACCGTCAGGCTGTCGTCAATGACGAGCACGCGCCGCTTCATCGCCGTCCCCCCGCCGCGCGTGACGCGGCCAGGTCTGCAATGGCCGGACCGATCAGGCTGAGCGGCAGGACGCGTTCCGCGGCCCCGAGCTGGATCGCTTCACGCGGCATTCCGAATACCACGCAGGACTCCTCGTCCTGCGCGATGGTGTGCGCGCCGGCGCGCCGGAGGGCGAGGAGGCCGTCGGCCCCGTCGCGGCCCATGCCGGTCAGGAGCACCCCGGTCGCAGAGCTTCCCAGTTCCCGCGCGGCCGACTCGAAGAGGACATCGACGGACGGTCGGCACGAGTGGCGCTCGGGCCCGGCGTGGACACGGAGCCTGCCCTCGGCGACGGCGATGTGGCGGTCGGCGGGCGGCATGAGGACGCAGCCGGTCCCCGGGGGCGGAAGCGGCTCGCCGTCGACGCCGTGGCGGACACGGAGCGGCGAGAGGCCGTCGAGCCATTCCGAGAGGTTGCGGGCGAAGGCCTGGCCGATATGGACGACGAGGAGGATCGGAAGCGGAAATGCGG